>JAQICX010000131.1 GCA_027858345.1 Kiritimatiellia bacterium
TGCGAGAGAGGCTTTAACCACTAAAAAGAAACAATAGGGTGAAGCAATGAACGTAGTGAATGGCCTATTCCTCATTGCCATAAAATAATATTTTTCACTTTATCACCCAAAATGCAGAAATCAAATATCATTCCCTGATTTTATTGGTTGAGACTTCTGTTTCTTCTGCTAACCGTAAAATCAAGGTTTACCGGAAAATCTAAAAAAATGGATAAAAACAAGAAAAGTTCTTGCATTGCACGAAATATGTGATAATATATCGCATGAGAAAAACAAAAAAGGATTTTATGGAAAAATTTACATCGATATTTGATTTTACAATTATACGGGAATTACGTAAGGTTCATGGGTTTACGATTGCGGAACTCTCGGAGAAGTCTGGTGTATCCACGGCTGTAATTTCAAAGTTGGAGAGAAATCAAACGAGGGTGGAGCTTGAAACTTTATATAGAATTGGAAAAGTCTTTGGAATTAGTCCATCAGAGTTGATTAAGCTTGCTGAGCACAAAACGTCTCAGGTTGTAGAAGAAGATAGTTATGAATCTGATGGTTTTTCATTTCGTAAAGTCAGTTTTGGTAATATTAAATGTATGGTTGGTGAGGCTATGTCTGGCAAGGGGGTTTCCCGACCTGATGTACATGCCGATGAATATGAGATATGCTGGTGCCTTAAAGGTAAAGTGAAAATATCTTTGCCAAGTGAGGTGCATGTGTTGGAGAAAGGGAAATCAATGCAGTTTGATGCTGTTCTTGAACACACATATGAAGCTCTGGCAAATTGTAAAATTTTAATTATACATGTTGCAAAAAGCAACAGATTCTAAATCAGTTGATAGTGGATAGTAAATGGTAAATAGTTCACGCTGTGAGCAGGAATGATTTTTTAAATAATAAATAAAAATTAGCATGTAAAACTAAAATATGAAGGAAATAAAAAATGATAATAAGTGACCTATCAAAAATTGAAGGCAGAACATATCCTGCCCGTCGTAGAACACAAAACTTAGTTGGTGGAGCTGCACCAATCCAAGCAACAAATTTCAGCATGGGCTATGTGACTCTTGAGCCAAAAGGTGGACAAGTTCCATGGCATAACCAAGAGCAGGAAGAAGTATATTTTGTTGTAACAGGAACTGGCGAAATGTGTCTGGGAGAAGAAAAAATGACTCTAACTGCTGGCCAAGCTGTTTCAATTCCAACCGGCGTTTTCCATCAGTTGACAAACATTGGCGATGACATTTTGAATTTTATTTATTGCTATGGTCCCGCTGGCGATGTTGCCCATTGGAAACAGGAGCTTGCCGGAACTTTGCCTAAAGAAGGTATTGACGTGCCAGCTCTGCCGAATGGTGCATGGCCACAATGTACTGAAAAACCGGAATAAATAATGGTTAATAGTTAATGGTAAATAGTTAATAGGAAAGATTAAGAGCTGGCGTCCGCCAGCCATGGGAAATTTTTCGTAGGGGTAGGCTTTATGTTTACCCTCCTCAAACAAAATATTAAGGAAAAACAATGAGTGAAATAAAGATACATAAAATTGGCATCATTATGAATGGTGTGACAGGTCGAATGGGAACAAATCAGCATCTAATGCGTTCAATTGTTCCAATCATTAAACAGGGTGGCGTAAAACTTAGTGAAACTGAGTTTATCATGCCTGATCCAATTCTTGTTGGTCGTAATCCAGTGAAACTTGCAAAACTTGCAAAGATGTCAGGAATTGATAATACAACTACTGATTTGGATTCAGTTCTTGCAGACGATCGATATAAAATTTATTTTGATTCACAGACAACACTTCGTCGTTCTGATGGTGTTAAAAAGGCTA
Organism: Kiritimatiellia bacterium; assembly: GCA_027858345.1. Lineage (GTDB taxonomy): Bacteria > Verrucomicrobiota > Kiritimatiellia > JAQICX01 > JAQICX01 > JAQICX01. Next base: position 1,832 of record JAQICX010000131.1, read on the forward strand.
TTGAAGCTGGTAAGCACATCTACTGTGAAAAACCAACTGCTGTTGAGACAGAGAAGGCAATGGAACTTTATCATTTGGCAGAAGCAGCTGGTGTAAAACATGGTGTTGTTCAGGATAAACTATGGCTTCCTGGTTTGATGAAACTGCAATTTCTTAGAGATCAAGGTTTCTTCGGCAAAATTCTTTCCGTTCGTGGCGAGTTTGGTTACTGGGTGTTTGAAGGCGATACAATTCCAGCCCAGCGTCCATCATGGAACTACAGAAACGAAGATGGCGGCGGTATGATTTATGATATGCTTTGCCATTGGAGATATGTTCTAGATAACATTTTTGGTAAAGTGAAAGCTGTTTCATGTCTTGGTGCAACTCATATTCCTGAGCGTATTGACGAACAAGGCAAAAAGTATCAATGTACAGCCGACGATGCTGCTTATGCAACATTTGAACTTGATGGCGATATTATTGCTCAGTTCAACTCTAGCTGGGTAACACGTGTTCGTAGAGACGATCTGCTTACTCTTCATGTTGACGGAACAAAGGGTAGTGCTGTTGCTGGATTGCGTACTTGCTATGCTCAGTCATATGGAACAACTCCAAAACCAGTTTGGAATCCTGACATTGATAATCCAATCGATTTCTTTGGTGGATGGCAGGAAGTTCCAAATCAAGTTGAGTTTGATAATGCATTCAAGATTCAGTGGGAAATGTTTTTGAAGCATGTTGTTGCTGATGAGCCATTCAAATGGGATCTTAGAGAAGGTGCCAAGGGCGTTCAGCTTGCTGAAAAAGGGCTTGAATCCTGGGCAAAACGTGCTTGGGTAGAAATTCCAGAATTATAATCATTTCTTGTAGGGGCGACATGAATGTCGCCCGTACGGTTTTAAAGGAAAAACATGAATAAAAGAGCTTTAGTAACTGGTGGAAGTCGTGGAATTGGTTTTGGCATTGCCAGATGTCTTGCAGAGGCAGGCTATGATGTTGCCATCAATGGTGTAAGAGATGAGTCTGCAGTTAAAGATGCAATGGATGAGTTGAAGTCTTTTGGAGTTGAAGTTATCTATTGTCAGGGAGATGTCTCTAAGACTGAAGATCGCAAAAAAATGGTTGAAAAGATTGAAAAAGAGTTTGGTAAGCTAAACTTTTTGATTAACAATGCTGGTGTTGCACCAAATGTTCGTAATGATATTCTGGAAGCAACCGAAGAGAGTTTTGAACGACTGATGAAGATCAACCTTCAGGGTCCATACTTTCTGACTCAGGCTTTTGCCAACAAAATGGTTGAGTGGAAAAAAGCGGATGAATTTTTTGATGCCGCGATTATCAATGTCACATCAATATCTGCAGACGTTGCATCTGTTGCAAGAGGAGAGTATTGTGTTTCAAAGGCTGGTCTTAGCATGATGACAAAACTGTTTGCTGTTAGGCTTGGCGAATATGATATTCCTGTCTTTGAAATTAAGCCTGGCATCATTAAGACAGATATGACCTCTGGTGTTACATCAAAATATGATAAGTTGATCTTTGAAGAAGATTTGCTTGTTCAAGCAAGATGGGGATTACCTGAAGACATTGGTAAAGTTTGCAGATCGCTTGTTAGCGGTGATCTGGCATATTCAACAGGCCAGGTAATCAATGTTGACGGCGGCTTCATGCTGCCGAGACTTTAAACAGGAGTACCTGTTTAAATTAAAAATTAAGAATTACTAATGACGAATTGTGGAAAACTTCTGCGAATTAATCTAACAGGGTGATAAAAACTGAGAAAAGGATTGAAAAGGTCTGAGGATTTTGTTTTAATTGTATCACAAAGATAAATATCAACAATTGTTTGGCTACACAAAAAATATTATAAAGAGACGCAATGGAAAAATTAAATAATTTATTGAATTCTGAACTGATTAGTATTGGAGAATATCATATAAGGGTTTATACATTAGTGTCACTCTTATTAATTTATATCCTCACAAAAGTTATATTATGGGCTATAAAAGCAGCAATATTTCGTAAATATAGGTTCGCAAAAATTGATAATAGGAATACTTATGCGTTATTCCAAATCATTAAATACGTAATATGGGTTATTGCTGCTAGTTTTATTTTACAGACCATCGGAATTAGAATTACCGTATTAATTGCAGGTTCAGCAGCTTTACTTGTTGGAGTCGGGTTAGGATTACAGCATACATTTAACGATATTGTATCTGGGATCATATTACTTTCTGAAAGGTCAATAAGAATAAATGATGTATTGGAAATAGATGGTGATGTTATAAAAATGCAGAATATAGGATTAAGAACCTCAAGAGGTCTTAATAGAGATGATATATCCATTATAATACCTAACTCTTTGATTACAACCAATAAAGTAATTAATTGGAGCCATCAGTCAGAAAAAACTCGTTTTAGAATTGATGTTGGAGTCGCTTATGGTAGTGATGTTGATTTGGTTATAAAAATCTTGAGAGACAGTGCTTTTGAACATCCTGATATTGATGATAAAGATTCAATTGAAGGTAGATTGGTGGATTTCGGAAATTCATCATTAGCTTTTCAAGTCTTATTCTTCAGTACAAATATTTTTAGAATTAACAAAGTGAAAAGTGATATTCGCAGAATTATAAATAAGAAATTTGCTGAAAATAAAATTACAATACCATTTCCACAAATGGACTTGCATTTTAAATCAAATGAAGCTGAAATATTTAGCAAAAACAGGAATGATGCCTCTTTCACTAATGGTTAAGTTGGATGGTCTTCTTCTTTTTATTCATAATTGGACGTTTTCCCCATTGTCGCTCGTTGGTCGTTGGATAGGTATGAAAATTATTAATGCTGGATTGTAAATGTTGAATTGATAGAAAGCTTCCGTTGCTATTCCAGCTAATTCTGGGAACTACGAGTATGGCTAGGCAGATAAACTTATTACTTCGAACCTATTACTTAATACTGCTATGTCTGTAGCTGGTCTCCGCAGAGGCTGGACAATAAATTCTTCTCAGCATTTTTCAAGATTTCACTTGAACCAAATCTCCATAATGTATATGATTCGCACCAATTATTGCTAAACTAAAAAGGAAACCCACATTGCAAAATAAATATATAAAAATGGTTAATGCCTTTGAGAAGGTATTCAGTGATAGTAAAAAAATAGAGTTGGGGAATGAATCTCCTTTGTCTGTTCCAACTCATACAGATGACTCACACAAAATGTTAATTTTTGGTCCGCACCCTGATGATGAGTGTATCATTGGTGCATTACCACTCCGCTTGAGAAAAGAAAATGTTAATGTCAAGAATGTTGCAGTTACACTGGGCAGTAATGTCTCAGAAAGAGCCCGACGTCTTGGTGAATTGAAAGATGCCTGTGCATATTTAAATTGGCCTCTAATTCTTTGTGGTGACGAAGGTCTTGATTCTGTTAATATTGATTGCCTCATGGAAAACAGAGAACTGTGGGAGGCCAATGTCGATGTCATTTATGATATTTTGAAAAGGGAAAGACCAGATAGTATTACCATTCCAAATGTTGAGGATGCAAACTCAACTCACGTTGGAGTTCATATGCTGGTGATTGATGCTTTGGAAAAGATGGATAAAGATTTTGAATGCAATGTTGTTGAAACAGAGTTCTGGGGCGCGAACAGGTCGCCAAACCTGATGGTGCAATCTTCAAACGAGGAAGTATCTCAGCTTATTACTGCACTTAGTTTTCATAAAGGAGAGGTTGCCCGTAACCCATATCATCTGACATTATGTCCATGGATGATGGATAATGTTCGCAGAGGTGGAGAGCTTGTGGGTGGACAAGGTGGAGCTGTTCCAGATTTTACTTATGCAACTCTTTATCGCTGTTTGAAGTTTAAAGATGGTGAGTTATCCAATCTATATGACGACGGAAAATTTGTCTCTTCAACTGATAATCTGGACTTCCTGTTTTAGAGCTTTTAGAAAAAACTACAGTGAAAAAATCGAATAAATCTAAAGTTCAACTTTAGATTTATGCGGTTTTTGGTTTTTGGAAATTATAAAATACCTGCTGTGTTGATCTGTGAAAATCTGTGGCGAATAAAAAAAATGATAGATAATTGTGAATATGAAATAGTTGAAAAAGATTATAATGGTTTGTTGGTGAAACTTGCCATTGTGAAAGACTTTGACACTCTTTTGGATCATTATGTTGAGCATGAACCTGACGATACTGATATGATTCCATACTATGCAGCACTATGGTCGTCTGCCGAAACTCTTGCCAAAGTTCTTGTTTCCAACCGTAAGCTTATTGCGGGTAAAAAGGTTCTTGAACTTGGTGCAGGCTTGGCTCTGCCATCTGTCGTATGCAGTATGATAGATGCAAAACAGGTGGTTGCCTCCGATTTTCATCCCGACAACAAACATCAAGTTGACCGTAACGCAGAACTCAATTCTGTTTCAATTGATTATATGCAGTTGGACTGGACACATCCTAAAAATGAAAAGTTTGATATAATTGTAGGTAGTGATTTGCTTTATGAGGGAAAGAGTGTTAATATTCTTGTGAAATGTGTGAAGAATATGCTTGGCGATGATGGCGTGTTTATTTTGACTGATCCTGGGCGTGACCATATTCAAAATGCAGTTGATAAATTTGCAGAGGTAGGGATTAAACTTGAGCTGTGGATTGAAGATGAAATATTAATTTTATCGAATTATGATTTAAATATAATGTAGGGGCGAGATACATCTCGCCCATTAAAATAGAGGGTTTATTATGTACTATGAAAAGGGAGCAGTTGATTGCGATATATCATCGGCAGAATTGAAGAAAATTGTTTTTGAAACACTTGAGAAGCTTGGCGAAAAAGAAAAAGTTCTAATTATTCCACCTGACTTTACACGTTTTCACTCAAGAGCTGGAGAGATATCTTGCTATATTTATGAGTATTATGGCGATAAAGTCACAGATGTTCTGCCTGCCTTGGGAACTCATTCAGGTATGACAGATGAGCAACTTGACGAAATGTTTCCCGGCATTCCTAAAGGCCTGTTTCGTGTGCATGACTGGCGCAACGATGTTGTAACTGTTGGTGAAGTTCCTGCTGAGTATGTTAAAGAAGTGTCTGAAGGTGCTGTTGATTATGCATGGCCTGCACAGCTTAATAAGCTGCTTGTTGAAGGTGGATATGATTTGATTCTTTCTGTTGGACAGGTTGTTCCTCATGAGGTAGTTGGTATGGCAAACTATACCAAGAATATTTTTGTTGGCACAGGCGGTGCAGAAGGTATAAACAAGAGTCATTTTATTGGTGCCGCATATGGTATGGAGAAAATTATGGGTAGGGCTCAGACTCCTGTAAGAAAAGTCATGAATTATGGATTAAACTTCATTGACTTGCCAATTGTCTATTTCCAGACAGTGATTGGCGGAGATGGAGATGGTGGATTGAAAATGCGTGGACTTTATGTTTCAGATCAGGAAGACTGCTTCTTGAAAGCATCTGATTTGGCTCTAGAAGTTAATTTCAAAATGGTTGATAAACCATTAAAAAAAGTTGTTGTATATCTTGATCCATCTGAATTCAAAAGCACATGGCTTGGTAATAAAAGTATTTATAGAACAAGAATGGCAATTGATGATGATGGCGAACTTATTGTTCTTGCACCAGGACTCAAAGAGTTTGGTGAAGATTCTGAAATTGATCGTCTGATTAGAAAATATGGATATGTTGGAACACCAAAGGTGATGGATGCATTACAGGCCAATCAGGAATTGGCTGATAACCTAAGTGCAGCTGCTCATTTGATTCATGGTTCATCAGAAGGTCGTTTCTCTATCACATATTGTCCTGGAAATCTTACAAAAGAAGAGATTGAAAGTGTGAACTTTGAATATGCGGATGTTGATGAGATGATGAAGCTTTATGACATAACCAAGTTAAAAGATGGATTCAACACAGTCAATGGTGAAGAAATCTTCTACATTTCAAATCCTGCATTGGGTCTGTGGGCATTTAAAGACCGATTTTGAGCGACCGTCGGTCGCAGTTAGACGGTTAGTCCGTTAGACAGACTCCGTGCGGTCAAGCGTCTCCTACGAAGCTCGTAGAGCGAAGAATGAAGTTCGCCTTTACAGTGCTGCTGTTCGTTTGATCGCGCACTTGTGAGAACACTTGACTTTAAGGACTTTAAAGACCTTAAAGTCCTTAATGAAGACCGACGAAAATCATTTAGTCATGAGTCGTGAGTCATCTTGAAAAGAACAAACAATGAAAAAAACAATCATAATATTAATATTAGTTTTTGTTGCAGGATTGGTCTACTATCATGCAGTGCTTTCTAAAAGGCTTGATACAGATCTCGATGGTATTGATGTTCAGATAGAGACTTCAAAAGATGTCTCTAGCAACAAAAACAAACCAAAACAGATGACTGGCGTTATACGAGCTGATTCAAAATCAACCCGCACACCAATTCCAGAAAGAATGCCTGTAAGCTCTAGTGCTGATGAACCAAAATATATTTCAGATATATTGTCAGACAAGATTGATCGCCAGAGAGATGCAATTTCAGGCGAAAGAATTTTGACGTTCTATGATGAAAACGATTTACTTCGTTTCAAGGAAATTGCTGAAAACAGAGGCATAATTATTGTCGATTCTCTAGACTCTCTAAACTCTGTTCGCATAAAGATTACTGATAAAAATGTTTTACGCAAAGTTTTGAGAGATGCTCCGTTGCCAATTGATAGTGGGGGAAACTATGAAATATACCCCCCAAATCCCGAAAAATTACCAAACGTTGATAGTCCTGTTGTTAAAGACAAGAATAGAAGATTTATTAATGCTCTAAATTGGATTGGTGTTGATGGGGACAATAAAGACTGGGGAAATGGAGTTCTTGTTGCTGTTCTGGACTCTGAAGTTGCAAGAAATTCATCTTTAAAAAATGCATACGACAAGACTCTTCATGTTACAGCCGGCAATGAGAGTGCAGCGCATGGAACATTTGTTGCAACAATAATTGCGGGCAATGGAAACGTTGCAACAGGGGTGGCTCCTGGTGCAAGAATTTTGAGCATTGATGTGGTTGATGCAAATGGCAAAGGTAATACTTTTGATATTGCTCGCGGAATTAAGCTTGCAGTGGACTCTGGCGTAAAGGTAATAAACATCTCTATGGGTTCCTATGGTGATGCATCAATTGTCCGTAAGGCTGTTGACTATGCAACTGCAAATAATGTTGTGATTGTTGCCTCAACGGGGAATGATGCCACATCAGTGGCCTATCCTGCGGCATATGATGATGTTATTGCTGTTGGTGCGGTTGATGCCGCATCAATAATTGCTGACTTTTCAAATTATGGTCAGGAAGTTGATATTGTTGCACCCGGAATTTTTGTTGAGACAAGTGATCCGGAAGATAATCGAAGTTATTTTAGTGGAACGTCTGCATCTGCACCATTTGTTTCTGGATCAATTGCTGCTGTGCTGTCCGCAAATCCAAATCTTTCCCCAATTCAAGCCGCAAATCTGATTGTTGACTCTGCAAATGATGTGGGTGTTCCAGGTGATGATCAGCTGTATGGTGCTGGTACACTTGATATTGGGCGGGCGTTAAAAGCTGGTGAAAAAGGCATATATGATTTGGCAGCAGGGCAACCAAGCATATCATACGATAGCACTGTTCCTAGTCTTATGCTTTTTGTGCAGAATAGGGGTACTGAGTATATTGCGGATGCAATAATGGATGTGCAGATAAATGGTACAACAACTACTGTTGGTTTTGGTGGGGTAAATGTTGGTGAAAGCGTATCTAAAGAGTTGCTTTTGGATTCTTATCTTGGTCCAAATGTAAAAATCATTGTCGTTGATTACGAGGCAAAGATTGCTGGGCAAACAGATGTCAACCAATCAAATAACCGCTTCCACGCCGAATTTCAAAGACGATGATGGCGTAGTTGGTTAGATAGTTGGTTAGGTGACGTAGTCACCACATAAGTCCCATCAGTCACATATCTCCCCTTCTTCACAATGAGACTTATGAGACCAATGGGACGGATATGGCGACTACGCCTAAACACAACATGAGACCTCTGTCCGCCAAGGCTCCTCCCGCTTTTATCAACCTTCGTCCGCTGGGCTACGGCAGACACGGGGGAGGTCACCTCGCCCCTGTCGCGCCGTAATGCAATGAAGGAGGATGCGAGGTGGGCCTGTCGAGCCGTAGTCTCGAAGAGCGAAGGCTGAAGGGGTATTCTTCAAAGTTGTCACTTCTCCCGCTCTGCGTGATCGTTGTTTGTTTTCCGAGCCGGAGCGACTCGGCTACAGGGTTTATTCACAAATCAACCGTTAAATTGAAGTTTAACATTGTAGCCGTGTCCCATGGGCACGGAAATCTTCTGGGAACGCCGAGCATGAAGGAAAAACTCGGCATTAAAAGGTGCATAAGCACCTTATTGATTCCTGATTTTTGCTTTGTTTGCTCTGTAGATTTCATTTCGTTCTTTATTAATAAAGACATCAATATCCACATCCATGTAGCCAAAACGGGAAACCAGTTGTTTCAGCAGTTTTCTTTCAGAACTGCTGACAGATCCATCGGCCAGGCACATCTTGACAAGCATTCTGAGGAACTCATGTTGTTCACCACGGTCATTGCTGTTAAACATATCAATTTCCTGATTATCCTTAACTTGAACAATTAGCTGTTGAAGTCGCTCTTCTGTGATTCCACGTTTCTTTGCCATTTTTTTTAGGTACTTCATCTCATCATCCGAGATAATGCCATCGGCAAACATTATTGCAATCAGACATTGCATTGCATGTTCAACTTCCATGTGTGAAAACTGTGTGCTATTAACCGCAACTCTTGCAAAGCCGGAGAATACCCCGACGCCCTCCAACACCCACGAATTCCTGCCATCGTTTTGTTGTAGTCCGCAATACAGACATGTTCCCATAGATTCCTCGGTCTGGGCTGCGCCACATCCCGGACAGTGTAACGACCTAAGAGCAAAGCTTGTATCTGTTTTAACATTGGGCTTTCTAACTAGAATATAATCCTCGTGTTTTGGTCTTGAAAGGGAGTAGTCAGGTGCAAAAAATCCTGGAATTTTTGCCATTTCCATATGCCCCGACCATGCAACCCGCACTCGAATTCGATCAAAGTCATTTTCATTTACTGCTGGGATAATTTCTGCTATATCAATGCTGCCAATTGCCGGGTCTGCATAAAAGCAGTGACGACCATCCATATCTTTTTTCCACTTGTCTTTCTCAATATCAACAAGTTCAGGAAGTGCAACGGCACTTAAGTAGTTTGGTTTGGCAAAGAATTCAGCAGCTCTGTGATGCCAGAATATTGTTGCTATACGGTCGTCAATTGATTGTCTGTTAAATCCCGGGTCCTTTAATTTAAACTCCGTATGACCTTTTATCTGTTCAGGTCTTCGTCCTGTCCAAGCTTCATCCTGAGTGATTTCACTTAGAACCCAGTCGTACTCGCCGGAGTTGATAAGAGCACTGCATGAATCACATGTGATAGATGTTGAAATTGTTAGTGCTGTTCCACAGTTGGGGCAATATCCTTCAAGTAGGCCATTGTTTTCAAGTGTTTTGGTGCCTGGACGTCTCACGAACGTCCACACTTCCCTGAATCTTTCCGGCAGATGATTTCCGTATAGTAAGGATTTTTTTTCAATGCTCATAGTCATATCAACGGCCATTGCTGTAATGGCAATGTGCAATGTGTCAAAGAATTCATCAGATTCAACATCAACAACGGTTGTGTTTAACACTTTTATATTGGTGATTTTATTAAATACACCTTGTGCTTCCTGCATTTTTACCTGTAACGATGTTGATTCATATAGACCATCGGACATAAAGTGTTGAACACCTGTCACATCTTGTTTTGACCATGCTTCCTGCAAGAGCGGAAAAATGTTTTTACAACGTATCATGAATTGATCTTCATTAAAACGTCTATCTCGTTCCTTAATATCCATCAGTCCATTTCTGACAGCATTACGGTTTACTGTTGCGGATGATCTAATTAATTTTTTATTAGGATCCAGATAATTTTTAGATACAAAAGGAATGACAACGAAAACCACAACTAGTAATATGAACACAGGGAAACCTCCCACATCTCCATCGACAGATATACCACCACCCGAATAGCTTCCGCCTGAATATCCACCGCCACCCGAGAAACCGCCACCGCCGCCC
>JAQICX010000134.1 GCA_027858345.1 Kiritimatiellia bacterium
TAAATAATATTAAGTTAATGATTTTGGTTGTATTTGCCTTCGTGTGTTCTTTACATGCGGTGAATACAAATAGACCTTCAATTCTTCCATTGGATTACTATCCTGAAATTGCCCGGTCCTTTGTTAGTCAATTTCCTAATAGTCATCTGTCAAAATATCCTGTTAACGACTTGATTTCTTCACGTGGTTGGACAAATTATTTAAACTCATATGATTATAATCATGTATATTTTTTGCAGTCTGATATTGACGAATTTGCAAAATACATGTATGACCTTGATGATACATTAAAGGTTGGTAATCTTGATTTTGCATATATGGTTTTTAATGTTTTCAAGGAACGTTTAGCTAATCGTTATGAGTATGTTGAACAGCTTTTAACTAATGGATTTGAGTTTGTTGATGATGAGTATTGGTGCTGGAAGCGTCATGATGCACCTTGGCCAAAGGATCAGGAAGATTCTGATGATATTTGGCGAAGAAAGATTAAGAATGAATATCTTGCAAGTGTTGTAAGCAAGGAACTGCGTGAGGAAAAAAGCACTAATGTTATGGACGTGGTTGAAATTGAGGCAGGAGATGATGTCCTTGATAATGGTACAAATGTTGCTGTAACGGTTTCAAACGTGGTTGATGATATTAAAGCTCCGACTATTGAAGAGATTATTCTGAACAAATATAAACAGTATTTGACAGTAATCAATGATAGTGATTCAGAATATGTTTTGCAAAAATATCTTACTTCATTTGCAATGGCATATGACCCTCACTCTTCATATATGGCGCCATCATCTTATGAAGATTTTTCAATTGAGATGAATTTGTCTCTTGTTGGTATTGGAGCAATGCTGCGTTCAGAGGATGGAATGGCAAAGATTGTTAGTATTATTCCAGGCGGACCTGCAGATAGGGATAAACGAGCGTCTCAACTTGCTCCGGGAGATAAAATTATTGCGGTTGCTCAAGGTGATGAACCAGCTGTAAGCATCTTGCATTGGCCTATTAATAAAGCAGTTAAGCTTATTAGAGGAAAGAAAAATTCGAGAGTTGTTTTGACAGTTATACCAGCAGATGATCCCACGGACACTACGACCAAGATTGTTGATTTGATTCGCGATGAAGTGAAGCTTGAAGAGCAGGCTGCATCAATGGAAAAAGTTTATGAGGTTTCGGAAAATGGCGTTTCTAACGTTGTTGGTGTTATAAAGGTACCTGCTTTTTATGCACCAATGGGTGTTAGTCAGGATGTGACAAAGAGAACAGTTTCTCAAGATGTTGAAAAGCTTGTTGAGGAATTCTTGCAGGAAGAGCATCCTGCTGGACTTATTTTGGATTTACGTAATAATGGCGGTGGTTCTTTGCTTGAGGCGATTAATCTGACAGGTTTGTTCATTGAGAAAGGACCTGTGGTTCAGGTGAGAGAGACCTATAACGTGTCGGCACTAAGAGATCGAGATCCAAGTATTGTATATGATGGACCAATGATTGTGCTTGTAAACAAGCTTAGTGCATCTGCATCAGAAATTTTTGCAGGAGCATTACAAGACTATGGAAGGGCTTTAATTGTTGGAGATAAGAAGACTCATGGCAAAGGTACAGTTCAGACTATCTTGAAGATGGGGAATGAAAAGCTTGGGCGTATAAAAGTTACAACTGCTAGTTTTTATAGGATTTCAGGTGATTCTACTCAGTTGAGAGGTGTAATACCAGATATTATTATGCCATCTTACCTTGATTATATGGATTTGGGGGAAGATCAACTTGACAATCCGTTAGAGTGGACCCAAATTAGACCGGCAAAATATTCAACAGAGACAAATGTTAGTTTGATGGTTAACGATTTAATACAGAAATCAACAGAAAGAACTGAATACGATGAGAAATTTCAAGATTTTTTAGTTCTACTTGCACGTGCTAAGGAGATTCAGGAAGTAGTTGAACTGCCTTTGAACAAAGATGCACGTAAAGCATTGTCACGCCGTGAAGATGAGATGAAAGAGGTTAAGAATAAAAATCTTGGCGCAGAATTTGTTGAAGAGGAAGCTGTTGCTGTAGAAGAAGAATCTCTTAAAGGGGATAAAGAAAACAATGTAAAATTGACTTCAGATATTGATGACCCGATACTTAAGGAATCTATTTGCATTTTATACGATATGATTGATATATCTAGTGAAAAAGATTATTTTATAAGAAAACAACTTGAAGCCAAAAAAATGGCTGAGAAGACGGATGAAAAAGAGTCATCTATAAAATCTTTTATTGTTGGAATTGTTTCATGGATAAAAAATGTATGGCTTTGGATTACAAAAAATATTTTTAGGATATGAGTTTTTCTCTTAAAACAGATTTGATTGATACCGCCTCTTATAGAGGCAGATTTTCCGACAATTTGGAACGAGATTCTATGTTAACGGTTCTTAATGATTTACTTGCATCAGATGGTGGTGGTGCTGAAGTTATCAAAAATGGTCGAAATATAATATATAAGATAGCAATAGAGCGCAATGTTCATGGGGAAAGAAAAAGTATTGATTGTGCTGTAAAGAAGTTTCTTGCTGATGGTTTCTGCAAAAGAATTGGAGCTATTAAAAAAGGATCCAAGGCCAAACGAACATGGATTAACTCGTTGCATCTTGCCCAAAATGGTGTGGGAGTCCCTTTTCCCTTTTTATATGCAGATATGCCTGGTGGTCAAAGTGTCTTTATCTCTGAATATTTGGGGGACAGAATCTCGTTGAGAGATAAACTGATTGATGTTTTAACAAATAATCCAGATTTAGAATTAGTTTCTCGTATTTTAAAGCATGTAGCAGATGCCATACGGCTGATGCATTCTTCCGGATTTAAACATAATGACTTGGGTAACCAGAATATACTTTTAGATATTGGTAATGATGATGAAATCTTGTCAATAGAGTTTATTGATCTGAATAGAGGTTTTATTAGGTCTAAAATTTATGATGCCCAAATTGCGCGCGATTTATCTCGCTTGACTTTACCTGGTGAATTGCGTAAAATATTCGATAAATACTATTTTGGTGGTGTTCAATCGTTAATATACAAAGTTTCATTTGCTTTTTATATATTTTGTTTTTCGTGTCATTCGAAAACTCGGAAGTATAGGCATCCTTTTAGGCAACGAAGGATTGAGATGGAGAGAGCGGGGCGGATTGGTTATCCGGATAAGATTGTTTTGAAAAGCAAATAAAGCTGGCGGTCTTGTCGCAAAGGCTGGAAGGAACGAAGGTGGAACCAGCAGGTTAAGATTAAGGTAAAAGAGGAGCTTTCATTGCTTGTCCTGAGTCACTTGGTAATTTAGCCACTGAGTCAGAACAGTACGATAGACGAATGACGAGCAACACAAAACGAAAAATAGTGAGTTAATATAAAATTGAGTATTGGGTGAAAAGTTATGAGTGATAATTTAGAAAACAATAATGAAAACAAACCTAATGGTTTGAAATTAGCTAAAACAAATTCTTTAGAGCGAGAGTTGAATTCAACACTTAACAAAGCTGTGCATGACAAGTATGGTACAGAAGCCGACATTGATGAGAACAAAAAGCAAAAAATACGAGATCGTTGGATAAGGTTTTATACAATAATTGTAATTGTCATAGTGCTGTCAATTGCCTTAATTGTATGGGTTAAGCAAGGTACTTTTATTCCACAAGACAATTCTGAAGAATACGGAGAATTGTTTTCAGCAATTACCAGTTTTACTGTTAAACCTAGAAATGATACTAATCTTAACAAACTTGCAATAATTTTGATGAAACTTTCAAAAACGACAAAAGCATCTGATAATACTATTGGAATTGGTTATGCCGTTTTTTCTGTTCAGGAGATTAAAGCAGGTCATATTGAATTGGGCATTGCTGATTGTAATAAAACAATAATTGCTTATCCAGAATCTCCATGCGTTGATAATTTAAAAAAGATTGTTGCAGGCAAAACTTGCGAAGATTGTCAAGGGAAAGGTGTGATTCTTACAAAATGCGACGTATGTAATGGTAGCGGACGTTGTCCAAAATGTGAAGGCAGGCAGACCGTGGATACTCTTGGAGGAACACCTATTAAGTGCAATAAATGTTCGGGAACAGGGAAGTGTCCTAAATGTCTTGGTCGCAGAAAGATTGAGAGTAAATGTGAGGAGTGCAAGGGAACCGGCAATGTTTTTGATAGGCAAATTTTTGAGAAAGAAGCAGCAATTATCATGACTAAAGCTTTAAGTAGATCAGCATATAAGCATGCAAAATCAGAGGTTGTTGATGTTTTGAACAAGATGCATAAGAAGATGAATCAGGATTAATGTTGAGAGCTGACGTCCGCCTACGTTAATTCCATGCATCGCTCTGCCATTCTTCGCTAAGAGCAACGGGCAAAGTGGTGATAGAGTTAAAAAAAATAATTTATTTTGACAACGAGGATCCCGCAGAGCGGGATCGCTCCCAGCATACAAACAACCGTTGTCTTGGAAAACAGGAACGACAATATCCTCGTTGTCACAGCTATAGCCAACTAACAAACAAATTTAGAATCATTTGATTAGTAAAAAGGCATTGACTTATCTGTCTAAATTCTTTATTATAACAGCTTTATATTTAAATGGGAAAGGTGTTTAAGCAGGTTTTTGTGGCTTGTGATGCATCACAGATTGGAGAAAAATTGGATTTTGATATTTTAAAACACAGTACTGCACATGTAATGGCAGCAGCTGTATGTAAACTTTATGATAATGTACAACTGGATATTGGTCCGGCAACAGAAGATGGGTTCTATTATGACTTTGATTTGTCAGATAGAATTTCACAAGAAGATTTTCCTCGTATTGAAGAGGAAATGAAGGCTATTATTGCTGCAGATTATCCATTTGAAAAGATTATTGTGTCTCGAGAAGATGCAAAGAAAATGTTTGAAGAAAAAGGGCAATCCTATAAATTGCAGCGTTTAGATGATATTCCTGATGGAGAAGATGTCAGTCTTTATAAATGTGGTGATTTTGTTGATTTATGTCGCGGACCACATATTGAGAGCACAGGACAGATAAAGGCCTTTAAACTTACAACAGTTGCTGGTTCATATTTTAGAGGAATAGAAACGAATAATATGTTGCAAAGAATTTATGGTTTATCAGCTCAGACACCGAAGTTGTTAAAAGTTCGTTTAAAACAACTGGAAGAAGCAGCTAAGAGAGACCATAGAAAGCTTGGTAAAGAGCTGGATCTTTTTAGTATCCAGGAAGATGTTGGTCCTGGACTTGTTCATTGGCATCCTAAGGGTGCAAGAATTCGTTCTATAATTGAAGATTTTTGGAAACAGGAGCATTTTCGTTCTGGTTATGAGTTGCTTTACACGCCTCATATTGGACGTGGAAACTTGTGGGAGACATCTGGTCATCTGCAGTTTTATGCGGAGAATATGTATTCACCAATGGAGGTTGATGGTTCAAACTATTATGTTAAGCCGATGAACTGTCCATTTCACATTGAGGTATATAAGTCAACAAACAGGTCATACAGAGAGTTGCCGTTGAGATGGGCTGAACTTGGAACGGTATATCGTTATGAGAAGAGTGGTGTTCTGCATGGTCTTTTGAGAGTTAGAGGATTCACGCAAGATGATGCTCATATTTTTTGTACTCCAGAGCAGATTGTTGATGAGGTTAAAGAGACACTACAATTTTCACTAAGAATGCTTGGTGCATTTGGATTTAAAGAGATTGCCGCATATTTGTCAACAAAACCTGAGAAATCAGTAGGTAAGGATGAACGCTGGGATCAAGCAATTGAATCCGTTCGTTTGGCACTTGAAGCTGAAGGAATTAATTATGAGATTGATGAAGGTGGTGGGGCGTTTTATGGCCCCAAGATTGATTTAAAGATTAAAGATGCAATTGGTAGAGCATGGCAATTGGGTACAATCCAGTTTGATTTTAATTTGCCAGAGCGTTTTGATTTGACATATATTGGTGAAGATGGTCAAAAGCATCGCCCGTATATGGTACATAGAGCTCTATTGGGTAGTTTAGAAAGATTTTTTGGAATTTTGATTGAGCATTATTCTGGTGCATTTCCTTTATGGTTGGCACCGGAACAGGTAAGGCTTCTTCCTATAACGGAAGATCAACTTGAATATGCTAAGGAAATTGCCGCAAAATTACGTGAGATGGATGTTAGGGTGAATGTGGATGTTCGTTCCGATAAGATTGGAGCAAAGATTCGTAAAGCCCGACTTGACAAAACTTGTTATATGCTTGTTGTTGGTCAACGAGAACAGGAAAATGGTCAGGTTGCTGTGCGTAAGCGTGGTGAAAACAGTAATGGTGAGGTGATGACTCTTGATGAGTTCATTGCTTTGTTTAAAAAAGAAAATAAGCCTGAGTATTAAACTTTAGGCTAATACATAGGAGAATGGTTATTCCTTCGTTTGTAAGAATAAATGGAAAGATAAGAGTTCCAAAGGTTCGCTGTGTTGATGAAAACGGCGAAATGGTTGGTGTTATATCAACTATCGAGGCAATTAGACTTGCTAAAAGTAAAAAGCTTGATTTGGTAGAAATATCACCGGGGGCAAAACCGCCGGTATGCCGTATCATGGATTACGGTAAGTTTCAATATAATGCGAAACAAAAACAGAAAGGTGCCAAGAAAAAACAGCAAAATCATGCAGTTAAGGAAATTAAGTTTCATGCTAATGTAGAAGAACATGATTTTCAAACAAAAATTGGTCATATTACAAAGTTTTTGCAAAAAGGGCATAAAGTTAAAGTATCGCTTCAGTTTAGGGGTAGAGAAAATGCTCATAAAGAACTTGGCTTTGAAATTGTGAACAGAGTGAAAGATGCAGTTGCAGATATTTCTTCAGTTGACTCTGAACCAAGAATGATGGGCAGAATGATTTTGATGGTTCTGGCTCCTATATCTTCTAAATAGTTTTCTATCTTTTCTGAGATTTTTATGAGGGCGACCATACAAGGTCGCCCGTAATGGAAATGGTGGAATAGGATATTAAGGGTGCATTTTTTTGAAAAAGGCTGAGAATTGAGTCTTCAAAAGAAAAAAAAGAATAAAAGCAAAAAAAGAACTGGACGTGACTGACAAAGTTTGTTACAGTTCGCCCTTGTATTTATTGGAAATGGTAATCTGGCAATAAGCGAAGAAGGGAATTTTTTATTATGCCTAAAGCAAAAACAAAAAAAGGCGCTGCAAAACGTTTAAAGAAGACATCAAAAGGTCTTATCAAGTACCGCAAAGCGGGATCTGGACATCTTTTAGGTGGCAAAACTCGTAAACGCAAACGTAACTTGCGTAAAGCAGGCGTTCTTAATAAATCGGAAATCAAGCGCGTAGCAAACATGCTTGGATAACTTAAAAAGGTAAAGTTATACCTTATATAAAATATTTAAGTAATTGGCAATGTTATACGGATGCTATAGGTAGTATTCGTCTGAAAAATAAGATTGCGTAGTTACAAAACTCGGAGAAAAATTATGCCAAGGTCAACAAATGCACCAGCATCAAGAGAGAGAAGAAGAAAAGTTCTTGAGCGTGCAAAAGGTTTTAGAGGATCAAGAAGCAAACTATATCGTCAGGCAACTGAGGCTGTAGATAAAGCTATGGTTTTTGCAACAGAGCACAGAAAAACACGTAAACGTGATTACCGTGCCCTTTGGATTGCTAGAATTTCAGCAGCTTGTAAGCTTAATGGAATGAACTACAGTCGTTTCATTCAAGGTCTAACAAAAAGCAATATCTCTTTGAACAGAAAAATGCTTTCAGAAATCGCAATTTGCGATCCTGAAGGATTTTCTTCAATCGTAGAGAAAGCTAAGTCTGCTCTTTAATACTCACTTTTTTATATATATTATATGTTGAGTAGATATTTTGTAAACAAGCCATCCTTTATAGGGTGGCTTGTTTTGTTTTAGGGGAGAGAGTTCAATTAAGAATTTGGGAATCTCCGTTCCGATTAAACAGAGGCTTGCCTCTATTTGGGGGTACTGTTTAATGCAAGAAAGCATTAACTATACGCATTTTATGAATCAAACAGGAACCCCTATTTAACGCTCACGCAGTGAGACTATAAGAATTAAGAGATGGGAAGTGTATAATGAATTTAGAAGAATTATCACAATTAAAAGAGACTGCGATCAGCGAAGCAAAAGCAGCCTCAAATGTTCACGAGATTGAAGATGTAAGAATTAAATATCTGAGTCGTAAGGGTGTTATGCCAAGTGTGATGAAGAATTTGAAGAATGTTGCACCTGAAGATCGTGGAGTTTTTGGTAGAACAGCTAATGAACTAAAGAATGAACTTACAACTATTTTAGCTACTGCTAAAGACAGCATGGCATCAGCCGATGCGGATGCATCTGATTTCGATTTTACATTGCCTGGAGAGTGGAAGAACACCGGCAAGTCACATCCAATCTCAATGGTTATTGATTCAGTTGTTGAAGTTTTTTCAAAGATTGGTTTTACAGTTGCCGAGGGACAGGATATTGAAGATAGATATCACAACTTTGAAGCTCTTAACACACCAATGTACCATCCTTCACTTGATCAGTTGGATACTTTCTGGTTTAATGATTCACAATTGCTTAGAACACAGACATCACCTGTGCAGATTCGTGTTATGGAGAGTCAGAAGCCTCCGGTAAGAATTGTTACACCTGGTAGATGTTATCGTAGAGATACCACAGATGCAACTCATAGTGCAAACTTTCATCAGATTGAAGGTTTATATGTTGATGAGAATGTTTCTCTTGCGGATTTAAAGAGCGTGTTGGCATATTTTGCAAAAGAGGTTATGGGTAAGGACGTAAAAGTTCGTTTCAGACCACATTTCTTTCCATTCACAGAGCCAAGTGTGGAGTGCGATTTCTCTTGTCACGTTTGTGGTGGCAAAGGTTGTCGTGTATGTAAGGGAAGCGGCTGGATTGAAATTGCCGGTGCGGGTATGGTTGACCCAAGAGTTTTCGAGTGTGTTGGTTATGAGGGGGTTACGGGTTTTGCATTTGGTATGGGGATTGAACGTATTGCAATGATTAAGTACGGCATTCCTGACATTCGTTTTCTATATGAAAATGATGCACGTTTCCTGAATCAGTTTTAGTGTGCATACTTAGCCACTGATTCACACGGATTAAACACAGAAAAAACTTGTATAACGAAATTAGAATGTGAAAAGATAACAGAACAGATAATTGGTGCAGCATTTGAGGTTTATAATATATTAGGTTATGGGTTCCTTGAAAAAGTATACCAGAAAGCTATGCAGGTAGAGCTTATAAGAAGGGGATTGAAAGCTGATTTAGAATATCCTATTAAAGTATATTTCAAAAACGTTAATGTTGGTGAATACAACGCAGACATTTTTGTTGAAGAAGAAGTTTTGGTTGAACTAAAATTGCTAAGGAATATAACAAAGAAGATGAACCTCAAATTTTGAATGAGCTTAAAGCTACACATGTCAAGGTTGGTATGTTAATTAACTTTGGGAAAAGAAAATTAGAATTTAAACGTTTTGTCTATTAATTAATCTGTGAAAATCGGTGTTTATCCGTGGCTAAAAATAAATTATATAACAAGTAAATTTAAAATAAAAAATACGAGGAATTTATTATGAAATTACCATTAAGTTGGTTAAAAGAGTATGTTGATATTGACATATCTCCAGAAGAACTTGCAGATAAACTTACAAGATCAGGAACAGAAGTTGAGTCAATCGAGACAATTGGTTCATCACTTGATGGTGTTGTGGTTGCACAGGTAAAAGAATTTGAAAAACATCCTAATGCAGACAGACTAAGATTATGTAAGGTTGATGATGGAAATGAAGAGTTGCAAATTGTTTGTGGAGCATCAAACTTTGAGGCAGGAGACAAAGTTGTGTTGGCAAAGGTTGGAACTGTTCTAGGAGAAGGCTTCACAATTAAAGAGGCTAAGATTCGAGGAGAAAAGTCATCAGGTATGCTTTGTTCTGAGCAGGAGCTTGGACTTACAGAAGATGAATGCATGGGCATTATGATTCTGGATACTGACTTAGAAGCGGGAACACCAATAGTTGATATTGTTGGCGAACCTGAAATAGTTTTCGAGATGGAAGTGACTTGGAATCGCCCCGATTGTTTATCTATTATTGGTTTAGCAAGAGAAGTTGCTGCTTTATGTGATTTGCCTTTGAAAATGCCCGAAATTAATTTGAATGAGAATCCTGCACAGAATGTTAAAGATTTTGTTAAGGTGTCCATTGCTGATTCAGAAGATTGCCCTCGTTATGCAGCGAGAATAATTGAGAATGTCAAGATAAAACCCTCGCCAATCTGGATGCAACGTAGACTTACAGCATGTGGCGTAAGAGCTATTAACAATGTTGTTGATATTACTAACTATGTGTTGCTTGAATTAGGTCAGCCTTTACACGCTTTTGATTATACTTTGCTAAAAGATGCAGAAATCAATGTTCGTCGTGCAAAACAGGATGAGAACATTATTACTCTTGATGATGTTGAAAGAAAGCTTGTTGACGATATGATTGTTATTGCAGATAGCAGTGATCCTGTTGCATTAGCTGGCGTTATGGGTGGTGCAGGAAGTGAGATTTCTGGTGACACAGCAAAAGTTCTGCTTGAAAGTGCAACATTCTCCCCGGCTTCAATAAGAAGCACATCTTCAAGGCTGGCTTTAACAAGTGAATCAGCTCATAGATTTGAAAGAACAGTTGATGCATATGGCTGCGACTTCGCAAGTCGCCGTGCCGCTGCTCTTATGCAGGAGTTGGCAGATGGTACTGTTATGTCATCGGTTGTCGATGTTTTTCCTGCTCCAAAGGCAACTCATAGTATATATCTTGCTTATGCTGATATTGACAAACTGATGGGATTTGAAATTTGCAGAAAGCAGATATCTGAAATTCTTGAATCGTTGACAATCAATATTGTTGAGACGTCAGAAGATGGTTTGCAGTTGGAGATTCCTTCATACAGACCTGATCTTGTTATTGAAGCAGATATTATCGAAGAAATTGCTCGTATGCACGGGTTGGAAGACATTCCTGAAGCACCACTAAAATGCAGTGTTGTTGAAAATGCTGATGAATCAAGTTATAGAAGAACATTAGCTCTTAGAAGAACCCTTGAGAGTCTTGGCATATCAGAAACAATGAACTACAGTTTTACTTCTGCAAAGCTTTTAGATGTTTTTTCTCCTGAAGAAGGAAGATTAGTTCTGCCAAATCCAGTTAGTTTAGACTATGAGGTAATGAGAGATTCTTTGATTCCTCAAATGGTAGAGTCACTGGGCAGAAATCAGGCTAGACAGGTTGAAGAAGCTTCTTTTTATGAAATTGGTGCAACCTTCAAAAAGGATGGTGATGAACCAAAAGAATTTCGTTCATGCTGTATTGGACTAATGGGGCCAATTGGACGAGATAGTCTTGATAAAAGATCTAAGATTTCAGATCAGGAATCATTTTCATGGTTAAAGGGACTTTTGGACAAATTAAGTGATTCTATGAGAGTTGCAAACTTCACACTTGAACCCAAAGAGATTTGTTACTTTGAAAAGAATCGAGGGTTTGAGCTTTTGATTAATGGGAAAGTATGTGGCATTTGTGGACTTGTTAAGAACAAGATAAAGAACAAATGGCGCATTAAAGATCCTGTTGCTATTGCTGAATTTGATACAGCAGTTCTGTTTGCTGAAAAGCAAAATGCAATTGCATTGAAACCAGTAGCTCAATATCCCAGCACTTCAAGAGACTTGGCTGTTGTTGTTGATGAAACAATTTCTTATCAGAAGATTGAAGAAGAAATTCTAAAGCTTAAGATTAGAGAGCTTGTTGATATAAGCCTATTTGACATTTTCCGTGGTAAAGAAGTTGGTGAAAACAAGAAGAGTTTGGCATATTGCCTAAAATTTCAATCAGCCAATAAAACACTTACAGATGTTCAGGTTAATAAGTTCCAAAAACGAATCATTGATACGTTGAAGAATAATGTTAATGCTGAGATACGGGATTCTTAAAGCTTACGGAAGTCAGCAGTGATACGAAATAAGAGTTACGGGTACGTGGAAAGAGCTGGCATATCCGTCTGATTAAAAAAGAATGGGACTGATGAGACGTATGTGACAAATGTGGTGACTACGTCACCAAAAAGTTACCCAATTAATGAGCTAGCTTCCGCCTACATTACTCTGGGCGATAAGCTGCTAGCTCCGCAACTGTGGGAAACAACGCTAAACGTCTCACGTATTGCTGTGTACTTTTAATTGATTTTTATCTTTTAACTTGGCGAGCATCATTGAGCTCTCCTCACACTTATCACTTAGTACTTATCACTTATGAGGTCCTTAATTTTTCGGTTGGAGATAAAAACATGCTTTTGAACCAATAGAATTAGCAAAAAGCACATTGTTTTATCACCCACTGGGTGATGAAGTTGAAAAAAACATTTTAAAGGCGGGGTGA
>JAQICX010000177.1 GCA_027858345.1 Kiritimatiellia bacterium
TTCCACAGCTTCACACAATTTGTTACCTCTTTGTGCATGTGGTCATATTCCGCACTGGTGGCTAACCTTTGTGCGTACTGGATTATCCAGTTTGTCTGTGCCAGCTTAGCTTGGCGCACCCATACAATTTTTGACCTTACCCTTTGATTGTTGCTCTTTGAGCATCAATACGCTAGTAAAGCCACTTTTTTTTGACTCAATGACCAAGTGACTCAGTACGTTTTTCAAAGCCTACGTGTGCATTTACGAACTTCTTCCCACTTCCCCGAGGTCTGACCTCGGCTACAACACGTAAAACAGCAATCCAACATTAAACTGCAAGAACAACTCTTCTGTAGCCGACCTCCGCAGAGGTCGGAATTCTATCGCTGGCTTCGCCAGCCCTCAATCTTTACCTTAATCTTAACCTAGCTGGCAACGCCAGCTTAACAGTCTCTCACAATATCATAAGGATCTTCTGTATCCTCTTTAAACTTTGGTATTGGCTTAAGTTCTATCTTTTTACCTTCTCTCCACCCCTTTAAGAATGGAACTAAAATTTTTCTACGATCGTTCAGCAAAAAGCCAAGTGCTGCAAACAGAGGATACCCAAACCAACCCAATCCATATTCAGGAAACTCACGCACAAAAATTGATTTGCTTCGACCTCTTGTCTGCCAGATAAATGGATTTGGTTTCTTTTCCTGTGTAGTCTTTGAAACCTTATGCCACATTATTGCCTTTGGTGCAAACTTAATCTTAAAGCCAGCTTTTTTGACTCGCGCACAAAAATCATAATCTTCCCAGAACAAGAAACAATTTGGATTCAAGAGGCCAATCTTTTGAAAAACCTCTTTTTTGATCAGCAGGCAGCAGGTTGTTGCAAAGTCCAGATCACCAATATTATCAAAGCGACCATCATCAGGTGAGTCAGTCTCGTTCATATTTATCATTGGAGGAAACTTTTTGTCATATGTGCAACCAGCAGACCAGATGACATCTTTGTGGTCGTAATAGTAAATTTTAGGAACGATTACGCCGTTATTGGGAGAAGCTTCTGCTATTTTAACAAGTTCTTCAACCATATTAGGGTCAACAGTTGTGTCATTATTAATCATCAATACATAATCAGCATCTTTGCTGTTTGCAAAATGAAAACCAACATTATTACCACGGGCAAAGCCAGTGTTGGCATTAGTTTCCAAAACGGAAGCTTCCGGCACATCGTCAAGCACCCTTTGCACAGAGTCATCACTACTGTTGTTATCAACAAAAATATGCTTCATTTTTTTATATGTACTCTGCTGTAGACTTTTGAAGGACTCTACTGTATCTTCTGCCAGATTAAAACCAATTACAACTGAATATATTGAAGGTTGCTCGCTCATTCTTTTCCCCTTAAAATTATTTATTGAGGCATTGTAATATAACGAAACTTTTTTTGCAAGCAGTTAGATATTAATCAATGATTAACCTCATTTTTTCGGTTGAGACACTTTATGACAACGAGGACGTTGTCGCTCCCAGCATACAAACAACCGTATCTTGGAAGAATGGGAGCGACGATGGTCACCTGCGTGACGGCATGAAAAACATCGTCATTATCTATTGTTCATTTAGTTACAGCTATTGACGGAAGCAACATAAAGATTATTACTTATCACTTAGAACTTTTTTATAAAATTAGAGTCTGGCCAGCATCGATTGTTGTTGTTTCACCATTTGGCAGTTTGACGATTCGTTCTTCTGGTGCAAAATTCATAACAAAGAGTTTGCCACCACGTTCACGACAGGTAACTCCTTTTGGCAGAGGTTCGCTGTATAAAGTGTCAACACCTGCTTCTTTGATAATATCACCATAGAATACATTCATAAATTCTTCGCAGTGACTAGAACTCATATAATAAGCCTTGCCATCACCAAAAGAGTTGCATGTTATTGCAGGCGAACCTTTGTAATATTCTTTCTTGAATGTTGAAATCACTTCCGCACCTTCAGCATGAATGACATCTGCAAAATGCTCTGTTTTCCATGTATGACCCTTGAAATCAATTTCATTTGCACAGGCATCCAGTTCCTCTGAACGAATTCCAAGAACTTTACTCATATATCCAGGTGCACCACCAGAAATTGCATGATTATCTTCGTCAACGTAACCACTCCAGAATGTTGTAACAAATGTTCCACCATTTTTAACAAACTCTTCAATTCGTTCTGCAACGCCCGGCAAAAACATATATAAAACTGGTGCAACCAACACTTTATAATGAGAAAAATCTTTTACAGAAGGAATAACATCAACAGCAATTCCCCTATTCCAAAATGCTCTATAGTGGCTGTGAACCTGATTCATATAACTACGTCCATCCCAGCGAGCCATGGTAGAAAACTCTATCCCCCAGTGATTCTCTTCGTCATATATAACCGCAACATCAGGATCAATATTCGTTCCACAAATGCTTTCAAGATCTTGAAGCATTGAACCAACCTTTGCCACCTCTTTAAAAGCTCTTGTATCACCACGTCCATCATGATTAACAACAGCCCCATGAAACATCTCATTGCTTGTTTTTCCATTTCTCCACTGAAAATATAAAACGGAGTCAGAACCTGCAGAAACCGCCTGCATGGTTTTAGTGATATGATATCCAGGTCTACGTAATTTTGTTCCAGGAGGTGAACTAGGATTGTTCTCCATCAGAATAAAAGGCTGACGCTTCAAAGCTCTCATATAATCATACTTGAATGATGCATGCAAACTTCGCTCATAATCGCCATCATCAACCTGGAATCTTGGGTACGAATCGTAACTGACAATATCAACTGCATCTGTCAAAACTCGCCAGTTCACATCCCATGTATGAATGTTTGATGTCAACGGAATGTTTGGAGTCACTTCACGCAATACTTTTGCTTCATTGTTAAAGAAATCTACAGTCAGCTCACTATTAAAGCGTTTCCAGGCAACCCCTAAAGACATCATGCTCCATTCTCCTGCCGGCCATGGCTGTGGTGAACGAATCTCAGACCAGTCTGAATAACGATGACTCCAGAATGCTGTACCCCATCTCTCATTAAGATTGTCCAATGTTTTATAACGCTCTTGCACCCACTCTCTGAAAGCCTGCTGACACAAATCGCAGTGACAATCTTCATGATATTCGTTAGAAACATGCCAAAGCACCAATGCTGGATTTTTTCCATAACGCTCGGCAAGCAATCTACTCATCTCTCGACACTTTTGTCTATAAATAGGAGAAGAGAGGCAGTAGTTTACACGAACTTTATGTTCCTGACGAACTCTATTATGTTCAACTCTCAAAACTTCAGGATACTTCTCGCTCATCCATCTAGGCTGTGCAGCAGAAGGTGTTGCCAAAATTGCATTCATGCCATTTTCATTCAACAACTCAAAGATTCGATCCATCCACCCCCAATTATATTCGCCCTCTGTCAATTCAAGCATTGACCACGAGAAGATGCCAATGGTCATTGTATTAACATTAGCAAGTTTTGCTAATCTCATATCTTCAATCCATATTGTTTCATCCCACTGTTCCGGATTATAATCGCCACCGTGTAAAAATTGTTTTCCTAGCATTGTGATACCCCCTGTTTGATTCTTTGAAAATGACCATTCTATAAATATTATTGAGGAAGATTATCAACCTAGGGGAAAACATTCAATAAAATATTTCATCATCTCCAATAAAGTTACATCAACCGAATGATTGAAAAAAAAGGACTTAGGGCGATAAGCTACAACCAAAGCTGGCGCAGCCAGCAGATTAAGGTTAAGATTAAGGTTAAGGTTAAGGTTAAGGTTAAGGTTAAGGTTAAGGTTGGAATAGCTCCGCAGGTATTTATTATAGGTGAGAACATCCAACATCAACCGTGTCCTGCATAGCGACGCGACGCATGGAACATCCAACATCCATTCGACCAACGGGAGAAAAGCTTTAGTTTACCTAAAGCAACGATCCCGCAGAGCGGGAGAAGTGGTCATATTAAATAAAGACCCCCTCCGTCCTCGTTCCTCGGACACCTCCTCCCGCCTTGCGGGACTAGCAAAGCCAGCCGGGGAGGAGCTTTGGCGGACTAATGCGGTTTGCAGATAAAACACCTAGGTAATAGTATAGAGCAACCTGTCCGCCGTAGACCGGAACGGCGAAGGAGGAAGCTTGTACCTGCTCACGGCATGGAAATGGCAAATCTGTTTTAGTGGGTTTGAGTCCAGAGTCCTTAGTCATTGAGTCCTTCTTGGAGGATGGATGATTTGGGGAAGTACCCCTTCAGCCTTCGCCCTACGGGACTACGGCTCGACAAGCAGTCTAGCGTTGCTCGCCACCTCCCCTAAAAGCGGGAAGAGCTTTTGCGGACAAAGATTAAATTGATGTGCCAACGGCACATGCCATGAGAAGCCTAGGGTGAGTGACCAACAGGAGTGAGGCTGGAGCCTGCGACAGCAGCATGCGTCCTATAATTTATGAAGAACCAAAAAAAAATGAATCAACCGAAAAATTGAGAAAAGTGGTTGAGATGTAAATAAAACCGTTGACATCTCAACCATTTGTTGTTATTATGCCGCCAAAATTAAGATTAAGAGCGGAGGGCTGGTTCACCGGCACG
This sequence comes from Kiritimatiellia bacterium, assembly GCA_027858345.1. Taxonomy (GTDB): domain Bacteria; phylum Verrucomicrobiota; class Kiritimatiellia; order JAQICX01; family JAQICX01; genus JAQICX01. The sequence continues at coordinate 4,609 of JAQICX010000177.1, forward strand.
GAAAGCAAAAACGAGTTTGCTTTGTTTGCAAAGCATATCCGACAGATCTGTCAGATCCGACCAATCTTAAACAAAATTTCAAAAACCAAAGAAAAACATGAACCAAGAATTATTACGAAATACAATACGAAACATTTCCATTGTCAGCAGAAAATTTAGAGCATTTTCAAATAGAAAAGTCAAAAAATATGGCTTGAACAACAAGACGATTCAGATGCTACGTCACATAAAACATAACAAAGGAATCACCCAGAAAGAGCTTTGTGATATTATAAAGAAAGATAAATCAGCAATAGCTCGTGGAGTATCACATCTTGAAGCTATAGGACTAATTCAACGCGAAACTGATGCTAAAGATAAGAGAATTTTTAGGTTATACATAACAAACAAAGGGCAGAAACTACTGCCGATACTTAATAAACTATACACAGACATGGCATTTATTGCATTGGATGGTATAGACGAATCAACTTTAGAAACTCTGAACGAAATACTATTACAAATAGAGAATAATATCTTGGAACATGTTCAAAAACTAGACAAAGAAGCCAAACAATAATTTTTATGGAAACTCGCCTTTACAAATATCTTCTAAAATATAAGTACAAGTTTTTTCTTGGCATTATATTTATTTTTGCATTAAATTTTCTGCAAATAAAAATACCTCAAATACAGGGGCATGTAATTGATTTATTGACAGATCACTCAATAGACAAAAAGACTCTATTTTATTACATCCTAATCATACTGGCTTTAGCTTCAGGCACATTTATATTAACTTTTATTTCAAGGTTAATGATTCTTGGTGCCAACTCACATTTTGATTACTTTATGAGAGGTAAATTATTTGAACATATTCTAGCATTGTCAATGAATTACTTCACTAAGAATGGGGCTGGTGAAATAATGGCACTAACCACAAACGATCTATCTCAAATGAGAAGAGCACTTAGTCGTGGCTTCACAATGATAACAAGTATTATTATATTATTTATTCTGGCATCATATCAAATGTTTAACGTAAACCATAAACTTATGATGCTTGTTATGATTCCTTTTCCATTAACCATATTTATAATAATTAGATTCGGTCCTGTTCTAAGAAGAAAACACCGAATTATGAGAGAAAGTTTTGCTGATTTAACAAATACCGCACAGGAAAACATATCTGCAATACAGGTTGTGAAAGCATTTACACAAGAAAAAAATGAAGTAAGACGATTCACAGAAAAGAATAAAAAGAATTTTAATTCACATATAAGTATGGCAAAAACCAGCAGTGTATTCCGTGAACTAATCTACTTAACAAGTACTCTTTCATTGTTTATTCTTTTATTATATGGGGGCAACATGGTGATTGACGGCAAAATCACCATTGGTGAATTCATTGCATGTAACACATACGTTTTGATGTTGATCAGACCCATTACAATGCTTGGTATGGTTATTAACGTATTTCAGCAAAGCAGTGCTTCATGGAAAAGAATTGCGGGACTTCTTGGCATTGAAATTGAGATTACAGAGACAGTCACAGAAGAAGAATTCAGAACTAAGCACAAAACAGGTGAAATGCTAAACGGCAACATCTGTTTTAATGATCTATCTTTTACATATACAGGCGAACCACAACCAGCTCTCCATAACATTAACTTAAAAATTGACAATGGAACTTCAATTGGTATCATTGGACATATTGGCAGCGGTAAAACAACATTGGTCAATTTAATAATGCGTCTCTATGAAACTCCAGAGCGCAACAACCTGCAGATTAACGGTTTTGACATTAAGGATATACCACTATCGCTTTTGCGCAGAAGCATTGGATATGTTCCTCAAGATGATTTTCTTTTTTCAGACACAATAAGCAATAACATTGACTTCAACGAAATACCATTAGGCATAGATAAAATTGAGAATGCCGCAAAAGCAAGTGAGATTCATGAGTCAATTCTTTCATTTACCAAAGGCTACGAAACGAAGCTGGGTGAGCGCGGAGTAAATATGTCTGGCGGACAGAAACAGCGCATTTCAATAGCACGAGCAATAATCAGAAATGCCTCAATAATAATTCTTGATGATTGCCTTTCAGCTGTTGATACACATACCGAAGAAAAAATCTTAAAGGGTTTAAAGCAATATACAGATGGTAAAACCACCATAATAATTGGTCATAGAATTTCTACAGTTCAGGATTGTGATCAGATTGTAGTCCTTGATCATGGAACCATTGTCGAACAAGGTGCACACGAACAGCTACTTAAGAACAATGGCCTTTACAAAAAGATTTTTGATTATCAGCAACTTGAAGAAGAAATCGAGAGTATTTGATGAGCGAAACAGATAAACAAGAAAAAATAAATATTTTAAAAGACAAAACACTTTTTACAAGGTTGGTAAAAGAGGCGAAACCGGTATGGTATCTTTTTGCAATATCGCTTGTGGCAATATTAATATTAACCTACGCAAAAGCTTTACGCCCAAAGATAATTAGTAATGCAATTGACACATATATTGAGCCGTTTCTTAAAGGAAATATTGCCAAAGACATTGCAAAACTAGGAATAAAAAATGCAGCAAAATTCTTATTGATGCTTTTAGTTATTGAACTCGGTTTTTCATGTGTAAGAAACTTTATTCTGACCTATGCCGGGCGAAAGATAATATATAATCTGCGACTTAAACTATTCAAACATGTTCAAAAACTTCCTTTAAGTTACTTTGACAAGACTCCTGTCGGCACAATAGTCACTAGGGTCACAAATGACCCATCGGCTCTAAATGAAATGTTCAGCAGTATTTTGGTTGGTTTCTCTCAAAACATATTTTATATGATGTTTATCCTTTACATGATGTTCACATCAGATATCCGTCTGACCGTCATCAGCATCTTGCTAATGCCTTTAATTGTTGTCATAACGTCAATATTCAGACTCAAGGCCCGCAAGATTTTTAGGAAAGCGAGAGCAAAGCTGGCTGCTATTAATGCATATTTGAGCGAACACATAACAGGTGTACGCATCATAAAATCATTCCACATGCAGGAAAAAAAAATTGAAGCTTTCGATGATATTAACAAAGAGTTTTATCAGGCAAACATGAGTCAAGTTGTTATAATGGGTATATTCCGCCCTCTTATAAATATTATTAAATACTTAACAATAGCAATATTACTTTGGTTTGCCGGCATAAGATATATGAATGGTGCAATTGAAATTGGTATACTTTATCTTTTCATCAGCTATATTGGTGAATTATTTCAGCCGCTAATTGAACTTGCCGACCAATTCAACACTCTGCAAAGCAGTTTTGCTGCCGGAGAAAAAATTTATACCCTACTCGATATGGATGTTGAACCAGATACAGATAACAAATTTAAGTTTGAGGATATTAAAGGAGAAATTAGTTTCAAAAATGTTTGGTTTGCATATAACGATGAAGAGTGGGTGCTTAAAGATATATCTTTCACAATAAAGCCTGGTGAAAATGTTGCTTTTGTTGGACATACCGGAGCCGGCAAAACAACAATCATAAGCCTGATATGTGGTTTTTATGAAATTCAAAAAGGATCAATAACCATCGATGGTGTTGACATCAAAACAATCAGAAAAAAAGAGTTCAGACGCAATATTGGTCTTGTCTTGCAAGATGTATATTTGACATCTGGAGACATTTATAGCAACATTAAATTAAACGATCCTGAAATCAGCAACGAAAGAGTTCTTGAAATCACCAGATATCTTCAGGCTGACACATTTATCAACGAATTGGATGGTGGATTTAATCATAAAATAAATCAAGGTGGAACTGTTCTCTCAACAGGACAAAGACAACTTATATCTTTTGCACGTGCATTAGTTTACGATCCCAAAATATTAGTTATGGATGAAGCAACTTCGAACATTGACACTCAAACGGAAGAATTGCTGCAAAATGCATTAAAACTACTGATGAAAGATCGAACAACAATATCAATTGCCCACAGACTCTCAACCATTCAGCAATCCGATAACATTATTGTTATGCACCATGGCGAAATAAGAGAAACAGGCAACCATCAAGATTTATTAAATCAAGGCGGATTATACTATCAACTATATAAGCTGCAATACAATTCTAAGATTTAAGGTTAAGGTTGAGAGCTCGCTGCGCTCGCAGGTTAAGATTGAGGTAAAGGTTAAGAGCTGGCGCAGCCAGCAAGAACTCCGACCTCTGCGGAGGTCGGCTACAGAGCGTTTGCTGTTGCAGCTTAATGTTGGATTGCTGTTTCACGCACTGTAGCCGCGGTCAGCAGACCTCGGGAAGATATAAGATTAAGGTTAAAATTGAGAGAAAAATTGAGGAACATGCTTGATTAATAAAGGGTTAACTTTGCTTGCAAAGCATATCCGTCCCATTGGTCGCATACGTCTCATCGGAAAACATAAGACTTATGGGACTGATAGGACAAATGTGGTGACTACGTCACCGATAACTCAAAACGATTTACGTGTTCCTGTAAATTTTTAAAAGGAAAAAATATAATGAAAAAGTTATTGTTTTGTCTGTTAATATCATCAACAGTATGTTTGTCATCAACATTTGGTTCTAATAATTATATAGGCTGGGGATGCGGTGGAGTCGATGCTCAGGGCGGAATGCTTTTGTGTACAACAAACTGTACTGACTGGTTCAGGCAGGGGGTTGGTCAGCTTTCTTCTAACCTGCTTTTGGGTGTTTGTTCTGCAGAAAAAGATAAGGTATGGGTTGTTGGCGCACCTGAAGATGGCTATTCTGCAATTTATTATTCACCCAACAATGGTACCACCTGGCTTCGTCAGGGAAATATATCAAGCCTACCAAATCAGCTACTGCAAAAAGTTTGTTCTGTGGATGAAAATATTGTCTGGGCGGTTGGAACAGAAGGCACTGTCGTAAAAACAATTGACGGCGGCAACACATGGGAAAATGTTTCTGTTGACGGATTCGATTCAAACCTGCAAGGTGTTGCGGCTATTGATGCACAAACAGCATGGGTATGCGGCAACTCAAACTCTGTGAACTATTGCGGTCTCTTCAAAACAACAGACAGCGGTACAAACTGGGTACGTCAAATTGGAGGTGCCGTAACAAATGTTGGTAATTTGCTTGGATTGGATGCCGTTGACAAAGACACAATCTGGGCTATTGGATCAAGCCAATCTATTATATATAGCAGCAACGGAGGAGATTTCTGGGAGATGAAAAGTGGCGGTGGGTCGTATCTGGATGGCAATGAAATTTTTGTATATGACACCACCAATATTTTTACAGCACAGGATTATGCGATTGTATGGAGCAGAGACAATGGTAGCACATGGACAAACCATAACACAGCTTCATACACAATGGATGTCAACTCTCCTGATGGAACAAATATATGGGCTATACGCGGCGACTATACCGGCGGAACAATTTATTATTCACCAGACGGAGGTTTAAGTTGGACGTCTCAATTCGATAATGCAAATTATATAGGATTACTTACATTATCATTTAAAAAACAGACAGAATCTCAGGCTGGATCTATAGTAATTATGTATTAGTGCATTTAACAAATGAAAAAACATTGCCAAGCAATGATCAATATCCCTGTTTTTCCCATGTTCCATTAAGGTAATTTGCCCAGGAGAGTGGAGCACCGCCAACATAAACACGATTCTCAAAATAGTCAGGATCATCAAGTCTAGGATCATTATGTTCCCTAAGCTCCTTAATTAATTGACTATGCAATTTTTCCACAGTTTCTGCATATTTGTCACATAGTGCCAAATTATTCATACAGTGCGGATCTTTCTGAATATCAAAAAGCTCATGTTCAGGACGAAGTCCAAAACATAATTGCCAGAACGTCTCGTTTCCACACTCTTTCAATCTAAGGATTTCTTCCTTTGTAGGACTGCTGTCACACCCGGTATAACCAGTTTCCGGATTTCCTGCTGGCCAACGGTCAGGAGCACAATTCCAGGAATAGAGATACCGGTTGTTACGCAGACATCTTACAGGATACCCAAGATCCCCTTCGCGACCCATATCGTGACGCTCCCTACCCATCAGCACATGATCTCTTTTCGCATCAACTCAGCATCTTCAATATTCTTACCAACTCTTTTTCCCTCACCAAATTTATATGGACGGTGTGGTTCAAAACATCCATACCAAAAACAAAATGGCTGATCTGAACTAGCTCTTTTTTGAAGAAAATCCACAAAATTAGCAGTGTAATCACAGGAACTTATTGCAGAACCATCAGGTGCTTCAAGTTTTTTCGAACTATATTCTAATCCAGCAGGATTATGCTCCCAACCAAAAGACTTCCAGTCGCCTGGCGCCCATCCTTTACCTGTAATACCAACATGATAGCCATTCTGTTCCAAAGTTTCCGGATAAACAGCCCAATTCTTTGGAAAATTATTCCAATGGTTACATGCATCTTCCAGCTGCCATGTGTGGCGCCCCGTCAGAATACTGGCACGTGAAGGTGCACACTTTAGATTTGTTGTGAAAGCATTGGTGAATAAAACTCCATTATTAGCCACCTTATCAAAATTTGGAGTCTTCAAAAACTTGTGCCCATAAGCACTCATGTGCGATGCATCATCTGCAATTGCAAAAAGTATATTCTTTTTCATCTTTTTCCTTTCAAAAATTCACAGGAACACGTAAATCGTTTTGAGTTATCGATGACGTAGTCACCACATTTGTCCTATCAGTCCCATAAGTCCCATGTTTTCTGATGAGACGTATGAGACCAATGGGACGGATATGCTTTGCAAGCAAAGCTAACTCGTTATTATAGGCATGTTCCTCAATTGTCCCTCAATTTTAACCTAGCTGGCGCAGCAAGCCATTTTCTCCCGAGGTCTGCTGACCTCGGCTACAGTGCTTGAAACAACAACCAACATTAAAACTGCAAGAACCGTTCTTCTGTAGCCGACCTCCGCAGAGGTCGGAGTTCTTGCTGGCTCCGCCAGCTCTCAAAACCTGTGGCTCCGCCAGCTTACTTATGTACCATCTTCCACCCAGTATTCAACTGCTTAGAAAGCTGGTCAAGTAAGGCACTATCAGCTGAGTCAACAAGATTCTTATTTTCCTGAGAATCATTTGAATGATCATAAAGTTCTCTTGCCAACACTTCACCTGAATCAACCTTTTTCCACTCAATATATCTGTAGCGATCAGTTCTCATTGCATACCCCATAATTTGATTTCTTGGGTACTGACTAAAAGCATACTCCTTAATAACCTTATGAGGATCTTCAAGTAAATCAGCAAAACTATTACCCTCACAATGTTCTGGAACTGGAATTTCACATAGTTCACAAAGAGTTGGATACATATCAACAAACTCAACAAGAGAGCTGGACGTCTGAGCAACTGTAGATTTCTGAGGATCTCTTACAATCAAAGGTGCACGTGTATCAATCTCAAAGTTTGTGTGCTTACTCCATGAATTATGTTCACCAAGCTTCCAACCGTGATCTCCCCAAATCATTATAACTGTATTATCCCATAAATCAAGCTCTTTAAGTTTAGCAATAACCCTACCAAATTGTGCATCCATATAACTAACGCAAGCACAGTATCCATGAATCAGTTTCTTTGCAAGATCATCTGGAATATCACCCTCTGCAGGAATGCCAAAGTAACCGCGTAATTCACCATAGTTTGTCAAGGAATACTCTGTTACCCCATCTGGAAAGAATCTGTTTTCAGCAAAAGGTAGCTCTTCAGGATCATACATATCCCAATATTTTTTAGGTGCATTAAAAGGCAGATGAGGTTTATGAAAACCAAGCCCTATAAAAAATGGTTTATCAAGTTCTTTTAACCGTTCAAGTTCAACAATGGCAGCAGTGGCATCTTTACCGTCATGATATGCTTCATCAGCAACATCAGCACTTTCAAAAGCTGGACCTAATCCATCTCTCATGTCTCCTTTTGCTTCAAGCTCTTTTTTGCACTGAATCATATCTTCAAAAGCCTCATCAGTCAAATACCCTCGACCTTTCCAATCGCCTTTAGACTGAAATGGCTCCTTGCTCCACCCCTGTAGGTCATCTTTGGGATGATGATACACCTTACCGATGGAAACGGTTTCATAGCCATTGTTCTTAAAATGCTCCGGCAATGACAAAACATCAGGCATTGCTTGCCTTAAAGGAGTCTGTAAGTCATAAATGGTTGTGGTATCAGGTCGGCAACCAGACAAAACACTGCAACGCGAGGGAGAACAGATTGCCTGCTGACAATAAGCTCTCTCTAAAAGCAAAGATTTTTCTGCAAAGGCATCAATATTAGGTGACTTAACCCATGGCATTCCGTAGCATCCAAGTTGCGTTCTCAAATCATCTACCGCAACAAACAAAACATTTTTCATTCAATTTTTCCCTTATTTTAATTCATAGGAACACGTAAATCTTTTTGAGTTATCGGTGACGTAGTCACCACATTTGTCCTATCAGTCCCATAAGTCCCATGTTTTCCGATGAGACGTATGAGACCAATGGGACGGATATGCTTTGCAAGCAAAGCTAACCCGTTATTAGTCAAGCATGTTCCTCAATCTTAACCTTGCTGGCTCCGCCAGCCCTCAACCTTAACCTTAATCTTTACCTGCTGGTCCCCGCCAGCCCTTCCTTTTTCCTTACCATTCCTAATCTTCATTTTTTCTGCTGGCTCCGCCAGCCCTCAACCTTAATCTTAACCTTAACCTTATTTTTTGATGTCTTCTCTTGTAATAATTGATCCACCATCACGAAGGTCATTCTGCAATGTTTTAATACATATATCAGCAATCTCAATATTTTTATCAAGAGCCTGATTTGCAGCGCTACCACAAGCTTCACCCTCAAGCATACATTGCGGCATAACCCTAAGACTTCCAAGAGCAGTATGAGTTGAACTGATACAACGTCCTGCAACAGTAAGATTTGTTATTTTCTGAGGAACAAGTGCTCTGAAAGGAATCTGATATTTAAACCCTTTACGAGGACGAATAGTTTCCTTATCCATGCCAATCCCGGTACAATTATGAACATCAATAAAGAATGAACCATAACCAATTGAATCCTCAAATTCAGATTCGTTTATAATATCTTCCTCAGTAATCACATGATGTCCAACAATTCTTCTGCTTTCCCTTGTTCCCATCAGCTGGGCCGAATGGCTCATCCAAGAATTTTCCATGCCAGGAATATACTTCTTATAAACATCAACCGTCTGATAAGCCTGATCGCGAGCCTCAATAGTTGCCTCGGTCAAATGTTCTGCATTTATACAGCTTCTACCAAAAACATGCGTAAAATTAACACCTATCTGATCCGGACGAGTTGGTGTCCACCACCACCCCATAATACCATCCTGAAATGGTTTCATATCGCCATTTGCCTGTGCTTCTTTAAAAACATTGGAAAGCTTCCATGGAGTTTTATCATTACTATTCTTGGGATCTTGCGAATACTCTCTCTTAAATTTTGTAACCTTATCCCAGTCAACACCACCAAGTTGAAACATTAAAGTCATTGGTTGCGTAGCTCCATCGCTTTTACGTCCAAATTCAAATGGTACACCAGCTCTTGCTGCAAGATCTGCATCCCCGGAACAATCAATAAACTGCTTTGCCTTAATTGCCTGACGACCAGACTTGTTCTGAATAATAACATACTTTATCTTATTATCTTCAACAACAGCCTCAGAGAACTGAGTATAGTATAGAACTTTTAGACTTGGTAGTTTTTTACTCTCTTTTTCCAAAAGATATTTAAAGTATTCCACCTCAAAGTCACAATTGCAGATATCATATCTGGCATATCCGTCTGCAACCATCTGCTCGCAAAGATTGTGTCCAATTCCACCGACAACTCTTTCTTCTGGATTCCGCCATGAACTATATTGACACAAGTGCCCATGCCATCCCGCAGTTGAAATTCCCCCCATGCAGTTCATCTGTTCCACAACAATTACACTCTTACCTGTTTTAGCGGCTGTAAAAGCAGCACCAACACCAGCTGGGCCACCTCCAACGACAACAATATCAACATCATAATTTACAGGTACGTTCTCATTAACATTTATACTTTTCATCATTTTTTCCTTTTGTAATATTTAGTGTACAGTATACAGTGCAAAGTGTACAGTTCTAAGCATCGAAAATAGTTATTAGCTTTTATTTTATTGCCATTAAGCTATGCTTCATTACTATTGCTATACCGCAAGGCGTTACTCACTTCCGCTGGTCGTGTGTCATCAGAAAAGACACTACCGTGAGTAGGTAAAGAGCTTTGCTCTTTTTTATTTTCCTAGGGCGTTGCCCTAGGCTATGATATTACGGGCTTTCAGCCCTTGTTTATGCAAATCAAAGTAGTTCACCAAAACTCCTCCAGGGAACGCCAAGGCTGAAGGAAAAGCTTGGCTTAATCATAATATGAGCAAAGCTCATTCCACGCCTCTGCGCGAAACTTATCACTTCCCACATATCACTTAGCACCGCTGATTTCAACAGTACCGGAGGTCACCTCGCCTGCGAGGTGGGAGGGGTATTAATTTCATTAGATTACCCTTTGACTTATAAATATTGTATAATAATAGACAATAGTTTTTCAACATAATAATATATAGTTTCATTAGTTTTTCGGTTGAGTACCCCTCAGTCATGCACGCATGACAGCTCCACCCGCAGAGCGGGACTATCCCGCAAGGCGTGGATAGCCAGGGAGCAGTTGTAAAACTTGCAATTCAAACAGTTTGCACAACAACTCACCCACTCCTCCCGGCTAACGTTGTCGGTCCCGCTCGGCGGGAGGAGGTGCCGAAGGTGGATGTATTGGGCGTAATTCATTTAATACTAAGCCTTTACACACATTGTTTTACAACCTAACAGGTGATAAATGTGAAAATCATTTTAGGCGGTCAACGACCGCCACTACAGTAAGAAATGTGCAGTTTAATGGTTTATTGTGAAAGCAACTTCTGTCTTGTCCGCCATCCTGTCCGCCGTAGCCCGGAACGGCGAAGGCTGGAAGACTGGAAAAGCGAAGGAGGAAGCGTCGGTCGGTGACCGATGAATATGCTGTAAAAGCTTGTATTCAACTGAAAAACCAAGGCTAAAAACCAAAACATTTATTATATACAAGTGTATTTTATTTATAATTGTCTTGTAATAACTTGAAGATAACTATATTTTACGCCACAAATATCAGTAACAAATACAAGTTGATTAACACAGGAAAAAACAGTATGGATGTACCGCAAGAACTTCGCATAGCATTAGAGCATCAAATAAAAGGCACTAAACTTGCAAAAATGAGAGATGATGCACAGGAACTTAGCAACAAATATAGAGCTGAAATAGGCAACGGAAAACCACTTATAACACTTCACTCAGAAGTTGTAGCATATGCTGCAGCCAGAATGCCGGCAACATTACAGGCTGTTTCTTTTGCACTTAAACAAGTTATCAACTCCACTCAATACAATCCACAAACAATGTTGGATGTTGGTGCCGGAACTGGTGCAGCATCGTGGGCAGCAGAGCATGAACTGAATCTGAAAAGTATTACATGCTTAGAACGTGAGGGTGCAATGCGAGAAGTTGGCGAGGCAATGATGCAACAAGGCTGCCCATTGCTACGTAACGCAAAATGGATTAACGATGATTTAAACAGCAACAATAATTTCGAAAAAGCAGACTTAGTTATTGCATCATATGTATTGAATGAAATGACAGACGAAGACCAGCTGAAAACAGCACAGAAATTATGGGACGCAACCAATATGATTCTTTTGATCATAGAACCAGGCACACCTGTTGGTTTTGCTCATATCAAAAGGATACGTCAAGCCTTACTTGCAAATGGTGCCTATGTTGCAGCTCCATGCACACATAATGATGATTGCCCCATGAAAGAAAATGATTGGTGTCATTTTACATGCCGTGTGAACAGAACTCAACTGCATAGACAATTGAAGGGCGGCGATGCACCATTTGAAGATGAAAAATTTGCATATATGGCTTTTACACGAGAAAAATTCACCCGTCAAGATGCTCGCATATTACGACATCCACAGGTGCGTAAAGGTCATGTAATGTTTGAGGTTTGTACCAATGACGGCATCAAAAACATTACACTGTCTCAAAAAGATAAAGCAAAATATAAAAAGGCTAAAAAAGCCAAAACAGGTGATTTGCTACAATATTAAAATATTGGCGACTTAACCACATTGGTCCCATCAAGTCTCATTTGTTTCCAATGGGACGTATGAGACGGATGGGACGGATGTAAGCAATCCGTCGGTCACCGACCGACGCTACAGATGTGCAGCATGCAGTTTAGTGGTTGCTTGCCAACTCTCAACCTTTATCTTAATATTCCCGAGCCGGAGCGGCTCGGCTACAGGGCTGCTTCAACAGTCAAAGGTTAATTTGGGGTTTCACGTTGTAGCCGCGTCCCGTGGGCGCGGAGCTAGCAAAGCTAGCTTCTTAACCTTAACCCCATAGGGCGTTACACTATGCTAGATGTTTCGCTCTTTCCATGCGTCGTCTGCGACTATGCAGGACACAGGCAGAGCTGATAGGTTGTTTATCTATAATAAATGAGTTGGCTTCGTCAGTCCTCAACCTTTATCTTAATCTTAACCTAGCTGACACAGTCAGCACTCCCAGTCCAATCAAAGACAGTACACAAGGATTTATGCGTTTTATTCAAATGTCCTTGATAAACCATTTGACAGTCATCAGGAGAATGTGTTGATATGACACCATTAATATTTATCTTTTTCTCAACAAGCCACTTCAAAGCAAGTTCTCTGCTTCTCTTTATGCTGTATGGATTAAACTGATCCGATTCCCTAGGGATCTCCCACTCCCAACCACTTCTTAGGACAGGATAATTATGAAAGACTTCCCAGAGTACAGAATGAGCATCTAGATCCGTCTGCTTTTTCCAGGGAACCCCAACCATTACAACTTCTCCTCTGAAACGAACCATTTTTAAGCCATCGAGAACAGCATGTTCATGTCCTGAACATTCTATAACCAAAGCAACAGATTTGCAGTACTTTTCATCATCAAGGGGTGCTGATGCAAATGTTTTATAGCCGGCATTTTCAGCAAAAAATCTTCTGGAATCATTAGGTTCAACTATAAAAACATCATAACCAGATATTCTGAAAACCTCTGCAGCGAGATATCCAACAGGTCCTGCACCTGTCACCATAACTAAATCTCCAGGGCGTGCACAGGTTGTGACAAGAGTTGTCATGCTTACTCCCATGAGCCTGGCGAAAATAGCTTCCGATGGAACGAGTCCACTTGGCAAAGGCGTTGCTGCCGATGAATCAACTTTAACATACGATGTATGATTCCCATCAATAAATGCGAGCTGACCTACTTTGAAATCCTTAACATCATCCCCTACTTCTTCAACTTCAAAGACAAGAGAGTAGCCTGATGTAGAAGGAAATTTAGCACCTAAATAATTGGCATTCAGTTCTGTACCAGGACTTACAAGTGATGCAACAGTTTTTCCTGCTATCTCATTTGGCTTAAGTTCAATATCTTCAAGGTCAGAAGCTAAAAGTTTGCACTGCTCTTTGGCAATGTGAGTTACTGTATATCTTTTCATTTTGCTATTTTATTATTATGTTGTTAAGTTTTGCTATTTTTCGAATATAATCACCGGCAAGTTTAAATTCCTCTTCATTTGGCAGATGCTCAATCATCAATGTCATATCAGGAGACAAATTTTCTAGTTCTGTTAAAAGTGTTGAATAGTCGACATTACCCTCCCCTGGTCTTGCTTCATCAAGTCGGACAGTAAGTGTTTTGTGAAGCAATGAGTCTTTTGCATGACACGATTTTATATATTTACCTAGCTTAGTGGTGAATTCTTTTATTAAATCACTATTTTCAAAACTTCTCTGAGGACAATTTATCAGATTCACCACATCAAAGTGTACAGCAAATGCTTTTCTATCAATGGTTTTAATCAGTTCAAGATATGAGTCAGGTGAATCCGGGTACATCCACGGCATTGTTTCAAGAGTATAAAAGGTGTTTTCTGGCTGAACATCATCAATGATTTCCTGTAAGCACTTAACAATCATATCGAATGTTTCTGGTGTCAAATCTTCAGAACATGGACCATCCCATTTTGACCCCCGAGAACCACTGATATTCACACAGCAGTTCGCTCCAATCTTATCAGCCAGAAGCAATGATTTTTTACATTTTTCTAAAGCGTCTTCGCAAACATCATAATCTTTACTGAGGGGATTACTCCAAGCACCAACTTCTGCAATAATTATATCATTTTCCAGTGCTGCTTGCTTATACTCAGAAATTTCTGAATCTGCTGCATTTAATCCAACAGGACAATACGCTGCTGAATAACTATTCTTCTTTAACTCCTTCAACCATTTTTCTGGAGTGCTAATATCTTTAAAACAATTTCCACCTAATCTCATATTTTAACCTTTCTTTTTATTTGACGTTCGTCAAAAGTGTAGAGTTTACAATTAACATTTTGTACAAACACATGGCAAATTTCATTTAATTACTCCTAGTCTTTAATTTATATAAAATCAAATTTCAGATTAATATATTTATTTTTTTTAATCAACATAAAATTTCAAAAAAAACAAATATCCTTCACTGAGCTTGTACTTCAGCTCTGTATTCGTTTCTCGTTATAGGTTAAACAGTCACCTATTGGTCGCATCCGTCCCATCAGTCCTATTCTTTTCCTATGGGACGTATGAGACGGATAGGACGGATGTGCTTTGCAGAACCTGTCGCAAAGTTTTGTCTGCCCTGCCGGGCGTAGCCTGCAAGGAGAAGACTGATGGCTAGAGCATTGAACAAATGAAACGCTGTAAAGATTTTATTCGAGGACGACGTTGGGCTTTAAAAAAAATCAAGTAATAGCAGGCCTATTGCGTATTTTTTTGAAAGATTCAACGGAAGCCGCA
>JAQICX010000216.1 GCA_027858345.1 Kiritimatiellia bacterium
ACCTGAACACCACGAATAGTAAAAATGTGATTTTGGATATTTTCTATTGGTATTATTTGATTTTTCTCTGTCATAATGATTTCCATTTTGTCTGCGTGTGTTTTATCCGCACAGGCATATCAATTCTAACAAAGTTTTCAGCAATGCACTTGTGTAAATCAGCTTAGAACGAATGAATGACCGTTTTCAAAAGGCCGTCCACGGCCTTTTGAAATACGTGTCAATTCTCTGGTTCTGCGTCTCCATTCTCGATCTTGTCCGGTGTTGCCCAGTGCAACGTGTACTGCATTGTGCGCAGCAGCGGAAATATCTCAGGGATTGCATTGCCCTCAGGCTTGCCAATGGCAAGGATGTCCTTAGAAATCAATCTGTAGAGTTTCCAGATGGGTACAACCTTCCCCCCTCCGACTTCTGAATGATTGATGTCGCTTCCCCACAACACGGCCCATTGCTCAAACGTCTTATTGTGGGGAAGCCAGGGCATGATGTCGGCAATGATGTACTTCTGTCCAGCGTCGAACTTCTTGCGGAAGCGTGCCTCTCGCTTTGCCCATGTGTGGGCGTCGATGGATGGTTCGATATGCAGGAGATGATTCTCAACGGGATGGTATGCAACGATGTCCAGTTCTCCTTCATGACCACCGTGCGCCAGTTTGCCGACTTTAACATTCCGGCGCACAAAGTACCCCTTGAACTCAAGCCACTCGGATACAAGTTGTTCAAGATGGTTGGCCATGTTTTCCTTTCTCGCAGAACATATTATTATACGAATGTTCGCAAAATAATGTTTTTTAATGTTTAAATAATCTCAAAAAGCATTTTTTTATTATGCTAGCTATGCTAGTCCCGGTTTGCGGGATTTAAAAATTGCTTACCCAGCTACTAAATTTTTGTGCTTACGTTTTAGTAGCTGGGTAAGTCATTGATATAGTTGTGTTTTTGCAATAATTTGAGGTAGTTATATTATAAATCTTGTAAAAATTCAATTTTTTTTGTTTTAAATAAAAAAATCGTTTTTGATTGATTCATTCTCTATGTTAGCAGTATGTTATGGGTTAAATGATTTCAGCTTCAATTCCTTAATGGATTTGAAATGCTTGATATTGCTAGAACACAGTTCGACGTTCTCCCTCAGCGAACGCAGTGAGATCGCAACCTGCGAGCATCCGCCTTCGCTCTTCGAGACTACGGCGCGACAGGCAGCGAGCTCTTCCCATTTACCATTTACAATTAACCATTTACAATTTTATTCCTCAATATAGATTGCTGCTCGGTGACCGATATTCTCCGAAAGAGGGATCACATGGAAACCAAAGTCCTTCAGAAATGATTTTGTGTAATCATGCTGTTTTTTGTTCTTAGCACACTGCAGGAGCTCCATGTATGATTGCACGGAAAGAGACCGTTCTTTTTCTTTCTCTATCAAACGAGCTGCTTTGACGTTGCCTCTTTGTGTCCAAATAAAGATATCTGTATCAAAGAGCATTGAATCGTCCTCCGCGCAGTTGAGTCATCTCCTCGTCGACCGATGTTTCTGTATTGCTCATGTTGTAGAAAGGGTGCTCTGTAATTTTCTCTGATGTAGTGTTAGCATGTGATGAAATAACACCTTTTACCTTGCCGTGGTACAGAATCGTCACGTCCTCGTTACGATCTAGTGCTTTCAGGACATCGTTCATTTTGTATCTCAAATCAATTACTGATGCATTCATAATTATCTCCTTTATGTATAACCAAACTATACATAATATAGACTTTGTTGTCAAGGCTGTTAACGTAAAGTTTAGCGTTTTGTGTGTGTGTAAAAAAATCGCAGCAACAACCTTGTTAGCGGTATCATTCCCGCAGAGCGGGACTAGCATAGCCAGCTCTAATAAATCCGTTGACAAGCCAAATTACGTTTGTATTTTCTGTTTCTATTTTTCTTAAACGCCGAAGCTTTTTTTAATTTCATGACCTCGATTTAAGCGACTTGACTTTGTGTTGTCTTAGCAATGTAAGTTGAGTATTGCTCCTATCAATTTATGTCTTTGTAGCAGACTTCACACGCTTGTTCGTAGCTTTTATTGTTTCTAATAGTTCAATGTTCTGAGTATGTTTGTTTCGCAAATCTTCACAAATTAAATTTAGGTCATAGTTAAATCTACGTGCGTGTCTATCGCGGTATCTTCGTACTTCTTCTACAATTGAATCAGTCATGTTCAGCCTCCATAAATTCTTCTGGTGAGCAAATAATGGGCATGGAATATCCTGAGTTCATAACTACATCACTTATTTTACGCATCATGAATGGATTGTTTATATGTTACTCCTCAGGCGCGGGTTTACGATTCGCCGGAAGGAGGTTGTTCGACTTTATTTTCTTAATTTATTTGCTCAATAATTATTGTACGAATTTTCGTAATATTATGAGTTAACTTTAACTTTTGGTTGAGAGTTTCTTGTCTTCATAGCTTTAGCACTGATTTCTTCAATGCTTAAATTCTCGTCTATATCTTGATGCCACTTTGTGTAATCAAATGGTTCTCTCTGTATTAAAGCAATAAAGCGCTCAGCCTCAACATCTCCCATGTTTTTTGCCAGAATTTGAAATCCTGTAATTTTTATCTCGGTATCTGTAATCATAATATCACTTCCTTTATAAAACCTATCGGATCAATTAATTGTATGTCTTCAACTAGGTTTGATTTTCGTAAAATTCCATCATCAGTAGTAACAAAATATTCCGCATTTCCAATAATAGCACATGCAATATGTAAAGAGTCATACTTCTTGAATCCGCACTTTAAAAACATTTTAGCGTAATGTAATAGCTCTTTTGACTCAGATATATCAACTATTGCATATTTCCCCCACTTTGAAATCAATTCTGATCTCTCATTAAAAGGGTTCTTTCCGTTTTCGTAATCAAGAATATAAGACCATACTAACTGATGTAATCCATTACGAATGTCGTCTTGTATCCTCAATTTGGCTTCGGTCTCCAGTTTGATTCTAATATGCAACTGGTCGTCATAAGGACGATTAAAACAACAATTATCAAGATATATTCTCATTAATCAATTCGCTTGTCTAAAGTAGTTATTTGTCTTGTTCAATTTTCTGGAATCAATTCTATATATAATCATCGGTGCTGTCAAGCATCGATTTCTTGCATGTCCAGCATAGTCCAGCTATTAGTTTACTAATAGCTGGGCGACGCTTGGATGAAAACTTTTTCTCGCTAACGTTTAGATGAGGTGCGAGTTTACGAGGCGCCTTCATCTGATTGTTGAGAATGTTTTTTCATTCTCTTGATTTGTTTTTTGTTATTTAAAAATAGTAAAGTCAAGTAATTCAACACTCAACATTTACCACCGTGTCGTGCATAGCTTGTAAAGCGACGCATGATTTATAATTCCAAAGCCTTTGGCTTTGACCGAGCCCAAAGCTTATTTTTCTTTGCCAGATTTGGCAAAGCCTATCAAATTCTTTTTTATTCCGTTAAAATATCTTTCTCTAACGACAGGATCACCTGTGGCGGTAGCCGTCAGGTGCATCTACTTGTTATTGTTTTCTCCATAACAAAAATCCAAAAACAAACACAATCAAAAGAGCCCCCCCCCGTTATGAATAAATAAGACCAAATACCCCAGAATTTAATTACAGGAATGGACAGTGCGGTCACCAACCCTCCTCCCATGAAAGGCTCGTAAAAAGGTTGTTTAAACATGTAAGCCTTTTTTGAAGATGTAAGCCTTTTTGGATCTGCTACATCAGCTAACAACAAACCACTTGCTGTGGTTGCCGTTGCGCCGCCATAATCGGGAAGCGCAAAAACGTACCAAGGCTTAGGATAGATAAATCGGGCAAAGAGAAGTAATATTCCAATATTCCAGACTAAACCGGCTAACAAGAGAGTACCTACAGCAAGTTTGTAATGCATTAAAACCTTCAAATTCAAAGTAGCCACGGCGCATACGATCAAAAAATCAAGGGAGATTGTCCCAATTTGTTCAATGGCCTTTCGATCTAAAAACTTACGGAGCCTTGTTTTCTGAAATATTCCATTTAATACTATCGAAGAAATTAAAACCATGGGAAACAAAGGGATGTAAGCCATGAGACTAACTTTAGAGTCAGCGAAAATGTAGGATTCCAGATAGACCAAACTCTTCAGAATCATCCATCCTGTAAAAATAACTATGGCAATGAAACCCAATTGGACTGAAAATTTGGATACCATATTTTGTTTAAATTTCAGGTCCTTTTTCTTTATCTCCTTTTCATTGTGGTCAGAATGGCTATCAACATCGTTACTTTTGCTGTTCTGAGTTTG
>JAQICX010000242.1 GCA_027858345.1 Kiritimatiellia bacterium
CCTCGAGCTTGCGAGAGAGGCTTTAACCACTAAAAAGAAACAATAGGGTGAAGCAATGAACGTAGTGAATGGCCTATTCCTCATTGCCATAAAATAATATTTTTCACTTTATCACCCAACTTTGTTATACGAAGCCTGCTGTGCCGTGAGTAGCTCTTAGCGAAGCAGGAAGAGCGAAGGATAGAGGGGGTAAACGAAAACTTGGTGATTACACCCACAATATGTTTGCCTTTTCTGCTGTTTTTGGTAATGTTCTCTTACGTTGCTTTATATGAAGCATTGGTTTTGAATTTTTATTATAGGATGTTGATATGAATAATTTAATAGACTTGAATGGTATGTGGACTTTACGACAGAATGGAACTGAGAATGAATGGCAGGGAATTGTTCCTGGATGTGTTCACATGGACTTGGAGAAAGCAGGAGTCATCCCCCCAATTGATTGGCGTGATAATGAAGAAAAGTCTCTTTGGGTTGGAGAAGAGGATTGGACTTATTTGCGGTGTTTTGAAATTTCAGAAGAAGATATTTTATCAGACAGGTTGATGCTTGTCTGTGAAGGTCTGGATACTTTAGCAGACGTTTTTATCAATGATCAAAAGGTTTTTCACGCTGACAATATGTATCGCACATGGAGATATGACATCAAGTCTTTCGTACAAGTTGGAAGCAATTCAATTGCTGTACAATTCTATTCTCCACTGGATACTATGGTTGAAAAGCAGGCAGAGAAGCCATTAGCCGCCTGGAATGTTTATAAAAGCTATTATGCAGGGCGTGGCTATGTTCGAAAGATGGCATGTGCATTTGGTTGGGATTGGGGTCCAATTGCTGTTACTGCTGGTATCTGGAAAGATATATCTATCAAGCCTGTCGTAAAAACAGAATTGAATGATGTTATGATATCCCAGACTCATGAAGATGAATCTGTCTTTTTAGATGTAAGCTGGAATGTTGATAAACCTGTTGAAGCACTAGTGACTTTGTCATTTAATGACGAAATTATCTCTCAGCAAGGTGTTTCTTCTTCAGATACATTCGTGGAAATTTCTATAGATTCTCCTAAACGATGGTGGCCTGCAGGCTTGGGCGAGCAACCTCTTTATGATTTGGATGTGATAATTTTAGATAGTGAAACTGTTTTGGATTCCTGCCATAAAAAAATTGGTCTGAGAAAACTTGAGCTGATTCGTGAGGACGATGAAGTAGGGCAGTCTTTTTCTTTTAAAGTTAATGGTAATCCATTTTTTGTAAAAGGTGCAAATTGTATTCCTGCAAATATTTATCTTCCTTCAATAACAAAAGATATGTCAGCTGTTGTAATTAATGCAGCAATTGATGCAAATATGAATATGCTTAGAGTCTGGGGTGGGGGCGTTTTCGAAAGTGAAGATTTTTATGATCTTTGCGATGAGAAAGGTGTTTTAATATGGCAGGATTTTATGTTTGCCTGTGGAAGTTATCCGGCAGACGATGGATTTTGTGAGAATATTCGTTTAGAAGCAGTTGATAATGTTAAGCGATTGAGACATAGGGCTTCTCTTGCTCTTTTCTGTGGCAACAATGAACTTGAAGGTGCCTTTATGAGCAGGGGACCTAAAAAAGGCATAATGTCTATGGAGGATTATTCTAAGATTTTTGATGAACTTTTATCTGATGTTGTTGGTGAACTTTGTGACATTCCATATATGCCTGGTAGTCCATACTCTCCTGTTGGTGACCGAATGAATGCAAGCAGCTATGAGTCTGGCGATGCACATCTGTGGAGTGTCTGGTTTGGCAATGAACCTTTTGAATTTCAAAGAACTTGGACTTGCCGTTTTATGAGTGAATTTGGTTTTCAGTCATTTCCTGAATTCAAGACAATAGAAGCATTTACTGAGCCTGATGATCGCAATTGGACAAGTTACATCATGGACTATCATCAACGAAGTCAAATGGGCAACAAAACTATTTTTGCATACATGCTGGATTGGTTCAGAATGCCTGAAAATTTTGAAAAGGCTTTGACAATGTCTCAGATTTCGCAAGGATTATGTCTGCAATATGCTGTTGAGCATTTGAGAAGACTTCAGCCACACAATGCAGGCGTGCTATATTGGCAGATTAATGATATCTGGCCGGCTGCAAGTTGGTCTACAATGGATTGCTTCGGACGTTGGAAAGCTTCGCATTACATTGCAAAACGTTTTTTTGCACCTGAGTTAATCAGTATTGTTGATGTTTTTGATGATGCTAATCTTACAGACAAACAGACTCCTACTGCTGTTGCTATGCAGTTTAATGTATCTAACCAGACATTTGAAGAGCATGAATATACTGTTGAATGGCGCCTTGTAACAGCATCAACAGGGAAACTTGTTGCTTCTGATGAACAAAAAACAACCGTTCTTCCTCAAAGCAATAAGGAGTTTAAATTGGTAGAGTGTCAGGACTATATTGATCAGTATGGTTCCAGAGATTTGATGTTTTTTGCATCATTGTATAAAAATGGTTCAGTTATCAGTGAAAATGTAAATTTCTTTGTGAAGCCTAAGCATATAAAACTCAAACATCCAAAATATACATATGATGTGGCAAAGCTGTCTGATGACGAATATGCCATTTCGATTAACTCTGATGTGCCATCTCTATGGACACAAGTAGACTTGTCTGGTGTTGACTATTCTGCCTCAGATAACTTTTTCCATCTGGATGGTTCAAATAGTAGAACTATCAATGTTAAGATAAAAGATAAACCAGATAATCTTGATATTAATGAAATCATTAAGATCTCAACAATTTTGTAGATTTTTATTTGGCGGACGGGTCTTTTCGACAAGCAGGACACAGACGGCAAGGTAGCACAACCTTCAAGGTTGTAAGCGGTTTTGACACTTGCAACGAAGATCGTTGCGTTACCCTGTAGCTACGCAGGACACCGTCGTAGTCTTAGAACGGCGACAGTGTCCTGCATAGCTGTGAGCGAAGCATGGACGCAGTCGAACAAAATAAAACAGATGCCCCACAAAATATTACGAAGAACCATTTTAATTATTAATTTGTAATTCGTAATTGATTAGCTTGCTTGCAAGCTATCCGTAGGCTCCAAGCCCTAAGAATGCACGTTTTTTTGCTGTTTTGTACATTAAGCTTTTCTCAGGTATTGGTTTTTCAATTGAACTGTGTGATGGATTTTGGGGTAATTTAGAAAGTTCATCATAAAAGGTGTCTCTTCCTGATGAATCCATACCACCAAGTTCTTTCGATATTTCAGCTAATAGCTGTGGGTTTTCCAGAAGTATGCATCCATCAGTTTCCTTGAGTGTGGCATCTCGGAGCTCTTTCATAAAAACAGATTGTTCGACAATATTAGCTGTGTCACCTTCTTTTAATGTGTCAACAAATAGTTGGACAGGTGGGCAGAACTCAAGTTGTCCAAAAGAGTTGACATGATGACTTAAACCTACATTTGCAGGGCATAGAGGTTGTCCTTTGTGATTCCAATATGAATCTATTATAAGAATTGGAGCTTTCAGCCTTATGTTTACAATAAATTCTCTAAGATTTGTGATCTGTTCCTTAGATAATGCTTTCTCTGGAGAGGGTATTGGTCCGACTGGGCGGTATATATAGTACCACATGTAGTGAACTTTTTTTAAAATAAGAAAATCTATAAATTTCTTATTGACCAGTTCATCATAGTTACTATTGCAAATGCTCGAAGCAACACCTGTGAATAGTCCTAGTCCAGTGCAGTTTTCTATTCCTTGGATTGCTGTGTTGAAAACATTGTCTCCACCGCGTCTTTCGTCACTCTCTTCTTCAAGACCTTCAAGACTTATTAAAGGTGTGACGTTGCCGACTGATTTGAGTTTTTGTGCTATATCTTTGGTAAGTAATGTTCCATTGGTGAACAGTTGAAAATAACAATCAGGATGAGACTCAAATATCTTAAAAAGATCTGGATGTAATAGCGGCTCTCCTCCAAGTATGCCAAAGAAAAAACGCCCTCGTTTTTTTGCATCAGTTATAATCTTGTTTATTTGTTCAATGGGCATGTCATTTGGTGGAGAAGGACTGACCCAGCAACCTTTACAATGAAGGTTGCATCTGTTTGTTATGGATATGAATAAAAAAGCAGGGAAGTAGAACTCTTTTTGTCTCTCTTTTTGAAAACGCTTAATGGTTTTTGCACTTTTCAGACAAAAGTTTTTAAACATAATTTTTCGTAGTTTAGGGTCTACTTCTTTTATAATTCTGGTTGTTAGTTTAAATATCATCTTTGAATATCTTATTTATGTTACGGTTAGCAAAAGCCTTGTATATGTCACCATCAAAGATATTGTCAGGTTCAATCGGTTCAGCTGAACCATTGATTGAAGGTTCCGGATGTTTTGGGAAGACAATAGCACCTTGTGGACATAGTCTTGCACATGCGGGACAGTTATCTTTGCACGCCGAAGGATTTGTTATACAAATTTCGCCTTTTTCGTTTTTTGAGTATACTTTGAATATGCAGAATTCATAGCACTGTCCACAGTTTGTGCATAAACTTCGTTCTATGAAGGGATTCCATGAATCAGAAGCAGATACTATCTCTTTTGTGGCATCACCTTGATCAAGGCTGTCAATATATTTTAGAAGTTCTTCTTCTGTTTCAGTGTTCACACCTTTTATATTAATTGATTTTTCAACATTAATATAGTCAAGTATTGCTTTGATTGCTTTTTCTGAGCAAGCAATAATGCATTCTGAATTTTCAAGTAGAGATTTGCATACTGAAGTATTCGTCACAGCAATGTCACAAAAATCTTCCAGTTCAACGATGTGAACGTTTCTGGTCTGCAGTTTGTCAAGAATAGAGTTTATGACAGATTGCTCTGTTCTACCTCTATTCCTGCAAGTACATAAAATTATTTTACTTTTACACATTTAAACTGACCGTTGCTACCTCTTATGTATAACTTGCCATTTGACAGGGATGGTGCTGTCCAGTATTTGCCTCCACCTTCTATGACTTTTTTAGAACCAAGTTTGTTCATTGTGTTCTTGCTGACATCATAATACGATAGGGTTCCTTTTTCATCAATAGAAACAATTGTTTCGCCGGCAAGTATGATGCTGCAGAAGTTTGAATTTTCATCTTTCCATACGACTTCACCAGTTTCCGCGGATATTGCCTCCAATTTTCCTCTTCCTGTATTTCCGTCTGAACCATATATTAGTCCATTGTAATAGATTGGTGATGGAAAGTGAGATCGCATGTTTTTGTTTTGCCAAAGAGGTTTTAGTTCTGTTCCGTTAAACTCCAGCAATATGCAATTACCACTGTAACCGTATGAAAGAAAAATGTTTTTGCCATCATTGAATACAACAGGGTTAGCGGCATTAACATTCAATTTGGCTTTCCAATCATAGTTTGCAACCAGCTTTCCTGTCTTCGCTTCTTTAATGTTCAATGTTTCACCGAGGAATGCCACATAGTCTTTGCCCATATATGTGAACACGACAGGTGTTGAATATGACGATGTGCCAGGAATTTCGCCCCATAAAATTTTTCCGGTTTTTGCATCAAATGCCATACCGCTTCCACCTGTCTGAACAAAAAGCATGTTACCATAAATAATAACAGAGCTTGATAGTCCCCACCCTAAACCTTTGATGCCTTTGTCTTTTAGATTGTTTTCCCAGACCAGTTTTCCGTCCTTCAAATTTACACAGACCAACCTTCCTGATCTACTGAAAGAATATACGGTTTTCCCATCCGTAACAGGTGTTGCCCTTATTCCCTTGTAGTCCTTGCCGGGTGATTCTGCATATTTGTACTCCCATATAACAGAGCCATCAGATTCTTTTAAGCAGTATATGGTATCGTTTGTTCCATCGTTGCCTGAAGCTAAAACAAGACCATTATATATCGATGCACCAGAATAGCCTTGCCCTATATTTTTTTCCCATAGGCCTGTAGCTGATTCAATTTTGCCGACTTCTTCCTTGGTGATACCGGTGCTGTCTTCACCTCTCCAATATTGCCAGTTACTTGCAAAACCTAATGTGATAATTGCAAGAAATGCAATAGTTGATACTGTTTTTTTCATTTTTTACCTTTCGTTTTTACCTGGTTCTGGTCAGAGTTTTTACTCTATTCCAGCCCTATTTAGTTTTAAATCAATGAGATACAGACTATTTAGCCTTATCCCCACGTTTTTTCGTAGGTCACCGCCCGACGCTACAGGCGTTGCTTCCCTATTCAACCTTTTCCCGAGCCGGGGGGCGACTCGGCTACAGGACTTATTCTGCAAGCTAACCCTAGCCCGCAAAGCTCCTCCCGCTTTTAGGGGAGGTGGCGAGGAGTGACACGACCAAAGGGAAGTGAGGCTGGAGCTTGCGACAGCAATGAAACGCAGTGTAATGTCCCACCTAGACGGAGGGGTATTCCGTTCATTGGACATTCCCCTTTTCATATTTTTTCATACAATTTTTGACAGTACCTTTTACCTTCCTGCTTGACATAGACCTCTTGTTGAAGATTCCAGAAACTTCAAAAAGTCTAGGGCAATTTCAGATGTGTATTCTTTTTTTATTTGTTCTTTAGCCTGTGTGAAATTTAGTCCTGAGTGATATAGCGTGTAATGCAGACTCTTGATCTCTTTACGCTCTTCAGGCGTAAATCCAGAGCGTTTAATTCCAACGGCATTCAACCCTGCAATAACATTTGGCAAACCAGTCATTGTCATTGAATAGGGGGGCACGTCCTTGGTTACAACAGACATTGCTCCAAGAATGCTGTATGAACCAACTTTTACAAACTGATGAACTCCGCTTCCACCACCAAAAAACACATTGTCTCCAACTTCGACGTAGCCTCCAAGCATTGTATTGTTGGCAAGTATGACATTATTGCCTACTTTGCAGTTGTGTGCAACGTGTGATACTGCCATGAACATGCAATTGTTACCAATTACAGTTGATGTTTCCTCTTTCGTTCCACGGTGAATAGTCACGCCTTCACGCATTGTACAATTGTCACCAATTATAACATATGATCGGTTATTGTTGAAATCATGGTCTTGTGGTAAGTCACCAATTACACTGTTTGCATGAAATGTGCAATTCTCGCCTATTGTTGTGTGACCCAATATTGTGACTCTTGGTCCAATAACTGTTCCTGCACCAATTCTCGAATCTTTCTCAATATATGAAAAAGCACCTATCTTGACATCTGGAGCAATTATGACTCCATCTTCAATTATCGCAGTTTCGTGTATCATCAATAACTTCTCTTTCTAAATTTAATTGGTGTTGTACCTGTTGTTTGTTTAAATTGTCGTATAAAGTAACTTTGATCTGAAAATCCCAAGTCGTAAGCAATATCTGTACAAGATAAGTCAGTCTCTAAAAGCAGTTCTTTTGCCTTTGATATTCTAATCGACTTTATATGTTGCTGTATTGTAAGCCCTGTATGTTCTTTCACCAAATGGGAGACTCTAAATGTGCTAAGTTTAACCTCTTTTGAAATATCTTGCAAGGAAATTGAACCACTAAAGTTCTTTGAAATATAATTTAGTATCCTTTCTACTTTCTTATTTGCTTTGTTCGAACTTTTATTATGTATATAATCAATAAGCTCATCTAGTGAGTCTCTCAATGCCGGCCACAAATTTTCCGGCTGATCTCCTGCAACAATAATATTATTTATCCAGTGCAGGTGCTTTTCCATCAGAGGTTCCAGGACAGGATTGTCCTCTACCGCACAGCGTACGAGATAACCTAACATTTCAATTGCTCGCGCCTGCAGCAATGAACCTTTAGGGTTATAGATAAACATATCGGCAAGAATATTGTTGAAGAGCTCTCTAGCTCTTGTTTTGTTTCCTACTCTTATGAATGAAAAAAGCAATTTTTCTTCCTGGAAAGAATAAAATGATTTAGCAATAACCTTCTTTTTATGAATTTTTTCTGCAATTGAACGTTGTTGGTTTGCATTGGCAAGGTTTGTATCTAGTATTCCTGACTTCCAACCACTGATGTCATAAAACAGTTCAAATAGGTGCTGTGCGGCACCAGTAGCAATGCTGATGTCATAATATTTCAGAGAATCAAAATATTTAGCAGCCTGATTACGTAAAATACCACATGAGGCTAAATGGTTGATGCTCTCATCACGATAATATGTTTCTTGGTTATATATGATTTCACCACCAGATAAAGCACCTTTTATCTCATTGTCTTTTACAAGTGGAATCAACCAGC
Organism: Kiritimatiellia bacterium; assembly: GCA_027858345.1. Classification (GTDB taxonomy): domain Bacteria; phylum Verrucomicrobiota; class Kiritimatiellia; order JAQICX01; family JAQICX01; genus JAQICX01. The sequence continues at coordinate 8,236 of JAQICX010000242.1, forward strand.
TAATTATACCTGGGGCAATAAAAAAACATTTGGCTCACCCCAACGAACACTTTCTTTTATGGCGTTGAACCGTGCATCTTTGATTGCTGGATGATTTTCGATGGACGAATGTGGCTCAGGGTAAATGACTGCTCCTGATGGATCCAGAAACTTTATTTCAAGATTATAGCGCTTCTTGTAATAAGAATTCACCTGTTTAAACATTCTGTCAGATATTATCATCATATACCCTCTTATGATTTGCAAAAAATGCTCTCAACCCATTTTGTATCAAAGAAGTCCTTCAAAAGAACATGTTTGTCGCGAGATGTTTGTCCGCTGACAATCTCGCACTTAACCTTTTTTGACTTTAAAGATGTGTTTAAAAATTTAATTAATTCTTTATTTGCTTTTCCGTCTACAGGTGGTGCCTTTAATCTCAACTTCAAACTATCTCCGTGCATGCCTGATATATGTGTTTTAGCTGCGTTTGGAGAAACATGCAGCTTTAAAATGATTCCACGTTTTGTTAACATATAGAAACTCATCTTAACTACCCTAACATATGCATAAAACTACTTAACAACAAGTTAGCAAGTAATCTATGTAAAATTTGTAGACCAAATATAAAGAGTAGAGGTGTTAAGTCGAAAGGACCAATTTGCAGATGTACATTTTTTAATGGACCCATTATGAAATATAACCAACTTCGACTAAAGGCTGCCAAGTTTGGTGAACCTGTAAACAATGAAATCCAGGAAAAAATAATTAAGACAATACAAAAATTATATAGCATACTCAAAACACCAATCAGCTCATATAGTGTTGATATCAGCATTAAAACAACATTAAACCCTACTTTGTTTTGCATATATCCATTTGCACTTTCATATAATGGACTAATAAAATTCATTACAACTAATAATACAAACACAAAAACAAATAAAACAATAGGTCGAGTGTTTCTTGTTAGGAAACTAAATGGTTTTGCAAGTATGAAAAACACAGTCTCTTCTGATGTGCACTTTTCTTCGGTATCATGGACATAAAGCGTTGCTAAAGCAAAGAATGGTATCAGAAACTTTATAAACACAACAAAACTAAAAGCAACTGCAATTGGAATGCTGTTAACACTTAGGTTCCACTCTAAAAAGCCGATTGATACCCCTCCATGAAAAAGTGGTTTCAAGAAAGCACGAAGTACTAATAACAAAAACATTGCAATTAGTGCTGTATACTTCATGGACAGCTGTCCTGTCAGTGGGCGTAAGTAGTTGAGGGCTTTAGAGGTGTAACCCATTATGGAGCTTAGGTAGGGATTAAAAAAAATCTTTCTATCTTTGCTGCTCCAGAAATATATCCAAAAAAGCATTACCAAAACATTAAAAATTATATTCCATCTATTTAGCATCAAATCATTCCTATATTATTGTTAAATCTCAATTATAACAACATGCAGCATTTTTTAAAAGACAAAAAAGTTCACCTTCTTTTTTAACCGTAATTTTTCGGTTGGCTACAGCTATGACAACGAGGATCCCGCTCTGCGGGATCGCTCCCAGCATGCAACCAACCGTTGTCTTGGAAAAACGGGAGAGATCCCGCAGGGCGGGATCCCCATTGTCATAAGAAATTATTTTTTAACTTTATCACCAAAAACAGCAAAAACTCAAAGCAAAATCCCTGATTTTATTGACTAAAATCCATGCTTATATTCTCAACCAGAAAAATAGGGTTAAAAAGTTGATTTGGTTCGCACCTGACCATTAATCATGATTCGCTTTTAAACATTTTTTCATCTTCATCGCATATGTTACATCACGATTTGCTTCCTTGTTTTGTCTTTTCCAGAAAGCTACTAGTTAGATGAACCAAGTTCTTCTATCAAATCAATGATAATGCAGTTGCGTTCGTACTCCATATTAATATTTTGTATGGCACTTTTGAGAAGTTGTTCCCGAATAATCATCTGGTCACGAAGCTTATCCAGTGGCAAACCATCAAACTGCTTCAGGTCAGATTGCAGTTGCTCCAGTAAGGGGGTAGTGAGACGCTGGTGCTTTTCGATTTGTTTCGTAAATTTTTCTAATGCAGCAAGCAGGCTTTGAATATGTTCTTTGATGATTCGCCTTTGCAATGCCATTTCTGATTCTGTTAGAGTTTGCTGTTTTCGATAAACGGCGAGATCCGGGTTGCGGTTTCCCCAGGGAAGCGTAAAGGCAGCTGAAATATTCCAGCTATCCTCTCCGTTGCCTGTTTGGTCAATTTTATATTCAGGCTGAATGTATTTGAAGTGGAAGCCGCCTTTTGATCGAGCAATTTTGGTGGCTTCCTTTAGAGATTGAGCTTCCACATCAAGTTGGCGATAATCGGCTCGATTTTCCAGCGCGTCCTGTATCAAAGAGTCGAGTTCGAGGCGAGTTGGTTGTTCAATAATTGCTTTCTTAGCCAGGTCATTAAGGTCGGCTGAAGCTCCAAAAATCTGATGCAGCTGAGTCTGTATTGCAAGATGTTTTACTTCAATTTTTTCAAGGGAGTTCAGAAGGTCTAAATATTGCCCATAAAGTTTGGCTCGGTCTATGGTTGCGAGTTGGTGTTGTTGCACGCTGATGTCAGCCTGTTTCAGGTAGGGGGCAAGAATATCGGCTTCTGCGTTCAATAGAGCAATCTGTTTGTTGAGCATTCGGTAGGTACAGAAGGTGCGATAGACCTCAATTAGTTCCTTCCACTCTAATGTCGCAACTCGTAGCTCTTCTGATTGGCCAACGAGGTTGAGTTGATTGCGCAATGCCCCCCGTGTCCAACGATTTGGGAAATAAAACCGCAATGCTAGTTCGCTCTCGTTTTCACTGTAGCTGGGGCGAAACTCCATGCTGTAATCAGTATCACTGCTTGCTTTTACGGCGGCCTGCTTGACAGCTGTTGACTCTTCTAAAAGGGTGCGTTCTGTCAGTGGCTGCAAAGCCTCCGACAAATCATCCGTCCAAACATTTAAAACTGCCAGAAAAAGACTGGACAATGATATGAAAATTATTTTGTTTTTCATTTTAGTTTTCCTAACCACTGATCGATGATTGAGACATTTGGAACCATAATGACTCTCTCCCCGGGGGGTAATTCTACGCCGTCATCGAGTTCAATCACGATGCGTCGACCTCTCAAAATTTGATCACTGAATCCGGTAAATACAGGTAGCTTGCGAATGTCAGCTGTTATGTTTTTAATTGTGCCTATGTGAACTTTGCGAGTGGTTATTGTGATAACCTGGCATTTTTCGCCCTCGTCAATTACAGTTCGTTGCTTTTCCGGCATGAAGGCTATGATTGTTGAGGTTGATATATTACTGATACGTAACACAGGCTCACCTGTTTTAATGACATCTCCCGGTTGATGTAATATTTCTGCTACTATTCCGGAGGTGATAGCTTTCAACTGGCACTGTTCTTTGAGCAGTTGTTTCAAGTTGTCAGAGTTGAATGTTTCGATATTTGTCTGTGCGGATGCAAGTCGCTTTTCAAGGCTGGCAGTGAGTGCCGGATAGAGAGTTAACATTTTTTTTGTGGTTTGGATTTGTGGACGTAAGTCTTCACTATTTTGTTCGAGCAGCAAGTTTTTCTCCATAAGGTTTTGAGTTCGTTGCCATCTGCTTTCCAAAATCTGTAGTTCTGAGGCAGTTTGGGCCTCTTCCAGTTTTAGTTTCTCAAGGTCGTATTGTATTGAGTAAATTTTATCCCGTGTTTTCATGAGGGAGGCCTGATCCATTAACATGTCTGTGGATTTGGAAGCGTTGTCGAGTTCACCGAGTAACTGTCCGGCATGAACTTGCTCGCCCATGTCGACCATCAAAACTTTTAGTCGACCATTCTCCAACGGAGAAACATATTCATAAGTTCGTTCGGCAACTCCATGGAACTGAACTCGATTCAAACCACCAGGAAGCAATAAAACAACTGCAAGCGCGACACTTAACCATATAATCCAAGGCCAACCTCTAAACAGCATTTTCAACAGGTGGTGACGACCATGACGAAGGGGACGTCGTTTGAATTTCTTGTCTATCATAATAATAAAGCTCCTGTTAAAGTTCCACGGTTGTACGTTGCATAACCAAGCTCACTTCGCTAGTAGAATCAAGTGCTTCGAGTTTTTTAACAATATCTACCTGATAAGACGGATCGACTAGCCTTACCTGATAAGAGTATTCAAGAAGATCTCCCTGAACAGCTTCGCGCATGCTAAGAAGCATATAGGCAGAACAACACTCGGTCAAAATTGCATCAACTCCCACACGAGCAGTATCGCAATCTGCATTAACTAAAAATCGGAGCATCGCCTCATAGCGACGCCGAGTTGCAAATGGAGCCCAGTGAAGTAAAACAATAACTGAACTCAACAGAACACAGCCGACAACCGCAACCGAAAACATGCCGGCTCCACAGGCAATACCTAGCCCAAGCGCTGCAAACAGAAACATCATATCACGAGGATCTCGGACGACGGTTCTAAAACGAATCAGAGATAGAGCGCCAAGGACTCCAACACCACGGGCGATGCTGTCCCCCCATTGACATCATTACCATACAGGTAATCATCCCTCCCAAAATTAGCGTATGTACAAAAGAGCGCGAATACGAGAGTGACTGAAAAGTAAGCTGATACAACTTTGCAATAATTGAGCATAGTACAAAACTCAATAGCATTGCTGCAATCACATGTTGCAGACTCAGACTTTGTGCAGTGCCTACTGAAGATAAAAAACTAGACCAACTATTCACTATATATATTCTCCTTTATGTTAAAATTAATTGATCATCAAAAGGGGCTTCCCCCACACCTGTTAAAACGTTTTCCATCCATATGGCATTGGAATATTTGCAATTGCCTCGACGTACCAGTTCAAATTCCTGCACGAGATCTAAAATCCAGATTGGAACATGTTCTGTACATTTGATTTCCATTACCAGCGATGATTCTCGACTACCATGAACCATTCCACTGTCCATGGTGATGAACCGACCTCCATCACCCCAGTTATACATATCGCGTGCTGGCTGATAGCAAAGCTTAGAATCGAAAGTGACTCTTGCATAAAAGTCTGACATACTTACGAATGCTTCGCGACTATAGCGAACATAAACCTGTGGTTCTGCTCCAAGCTCATTAGTAAGTCGTACAAATTCACGAAAGGTCTCTCGCTCTTTGACCGTTTTAAGCTCCAATTCATCAACCCGTTTTTTAAGAATTCCTGGTGCCCAAGCATCTGTTGGAATGCAGGCACGCGATTTAATTACCTTATCGAAATATTTACGTTTGATTTCGAGAAATACAGGTGCTTTGCCTGGCGGATCACCATAAGTTCGCACCCGCAGTTTAAAGCGCTGTGGAGCTTCCCACTCTTTGGCAAAGTGTAATGAAAGTGCTGAATTGTCAAATTGTAGCGTAGTGATTGTGTAGTGTCCTCCTGCTGCAGCACAATGCTTATCTTTCACACAATATGGACGTATAAAGTCTTTGATTGGCTCAACTAAATGACGTGGAATTATGTATTTTGCCTCGAAACGATCCAGCTCCGTGGAAAAATCAGAACTTCTATTTATACTATTCATTATTTCTCCGAATTAGGGCGAAAGTATATTCCTTAGCATTCAATTTCATGGTGCAGGCTCTATAGAGCATGCCATTGTATCTTTTTTCTGTATTACCCATAAAGTTTATTTTTTTCATTATTCCACAGTTAGTATACGAATATTTGTAAAAATATTATCAACATAAAGTGTAAATTTAAGAGGTTTCACAATCCATTTTGACACCAAAGTAAAAATACAGAACCCCCTATATAAAAGCATACTATAATAAAATACTTGGTAATGCAATGGCGTAATTTATTGTTAACATAAATAAAACATAAAAAACACAAAAACATAATACTATAATGATATATTAATAAAAAAAAATTTAACAGTGATTTCTCTTATTATCACTATAAAGATACTTAGAGCGGCAAAGCCAGCTACTATCGTTTATCAACGGCTTGCTCCGCAAGCGGCCGTCCCACTTTCTTAACTCTTATCCCATAACTCTTACCTGTTACTAACCATATTGTCGTCGTAGAAATGGGGTTGTTTCCTTCAAAATTAAACATGTACAAAGTACAGGCAGGCAACCCGTCTGGGAATATCATGACGAGGTGACAAAATATCAGCGGGTGCAGCAATGCCCCGCTTCTTTCATGCAGTAAAATATCAAGTCAGTCATAACCGAATGAGAAATCTTACGATCAGCTAGACATTTTTTAAATCAATTTAATGCAAAAATTACTCAAACGGTCGCAACCTCTGTATCTCTCTATGATGTCTTCGCTAATCCAGCTACTTGTTAAGTAGCTGGACGATGACATCGTGGAAATACGACCTTTTTGTACCGCTTTAATTTGAACATGCCGTACCTTTTTAATTTGATCCGCAACGGCTACGGCTCAAGCTCAAGCCAGACACGACCGCGGAAGAAGTTTCCCGGTGCTTCGTCTATCCGGTTGGTATAGCTGACGGATTGTCCCTCGCCCGCCATCTTGGACAGCCCAGTCACCTTCTGCCAGACACCAGTCGTCAGATCGTCCGCCTGCTCTAGTGCATAGTACCGAAGGCCACCCAAGCCGTAGAAACCGCCGGCTGGCACAGTCGGGAAAGACACCACCGCTGTTCCGTTGCTCATGCCGATCCCGAGCCGGAACACGCTTTGCGAGTTCACTGCGTCTGTTCCCGCCACGTACTCCTGTGCATTGGGTGCTCCGTCGCCGTCCAAGTCCGCCTGTTCGTGTTCTGCAAACTGATTCGTCCAGGCTGGATTAAGCTGGTTCAGCCACGCCTCCGGTATGCCGGAAGCCGTCAGATTGGCCAGAAAATCGGCTGACAGGGCATGTTCGTCCCACACATTCGTAAACGCGACGTTCATCAGAGGCCCTGTTGCAAGCCCATCCAACATCACCGAGCCGACTCCATAGAACTGGTCGGGCAGAACCACGATATTGGTCGAAGCCCCCACAGGAACCAACACGTCACCTTCAGGCACAACTCGTCCATGTGAACCGGACTCAGCCGTAATCTTGCGGTACAGCATTGAGTTGTAGGTATCGACCACAATATCATCGACCTGTCCCTCACCCGAGAAGCCGACGCTGCTCAAGTAATTGCGATTCGTATTAGCCGCCGCGTACCATACGGACGGATGCGTCACGGGAATGCGGTTGACCCAGATCCGGAACCCGAAGGCTCCGTTCAAATCGCGGGCATAGTCCGCCATCAGGGTCAGCCGGTTAAAATCGTTCGACGAGACAACTACATCCGTCAATTCGCTACACCGGTTCGTACTGCCAGCCTGGCCATGCCATACTATTAATTTCTGGTCGCTGTTAACCCAAAGGGCGATCTGCGCCTCTGGAGTAATTTCGACCGGCACCTCATCCTCACCAGGATTGAACGCCATGAGCATATCCACACAGACATTGTCCAGCACATCTGTCTGCTCGAACTGCTGAGTAATGCCTCTGTTGAAGGACAGGCCCTGCTTATGCGAGCCTGCAATCGGACTGTCACCCGGCTCCGCAGCCGTATACCTGTTGGTTTCAACCACTGCGCACTGAGGATCATAACCCTGCCACCCCCCTATGCCGTTCAACAACGAACCGAGTTCATAATTTTCAAAGGATTCCTTGTAAGGCAAACTATTTGGTGGGTTTACATCGGTGACAGTCACGGTAACGAAACGATTCGTCACCAACTGCCCGTAAATCATCGTCAGCATCAATTCATACGTGCCAAGGTGCGTGAAAAACGCCTCCGCATCGGCCTGCGTTGGATTCTCCAACACGACCGAAGAGTCTCCTGGAGAAGACCAGATAAAGTGGACGGAATTCGTCATCCCGCTCAAAACCTCCGCCGACGCATGCAGACCAACACGATTTGTAAACGTCAGATTGACTGTCGAGTTCACCTGTGCCGTAAAAGCAGGGATGTTCGTGTAAACCATAATCCATACCACCGGCGATAGGGCGTCACCCTCGTCATCAATCAGTCGTGCCGAGAGTGTTCTAACACCCTCGCGTGCCTCCAATGCAATAGTCGCAGTGTACGGAGCGGATGAATCGCTGGCCACATTCGTCCCATCAATAGCAAAAACCACCTGACTTACCGTGCCAATGATAAAGGCCGGATCCACTTCCGCCGTCACCGTAATCGAAACAGGCGACAGGAATCCAGTATTAGCCAGAGGAGCTATCACAGCAACCTTGGCCGGGCCGTATCCAGGGGTCGGATAAATTCCAGCCACCCAACTCGCCGGGTCATCCCCGCTACTCCGACCAGTAAGATGTGTCAGTGCTCGCCCCGTACCGTCCGCTTCCGCAGGCCAAGGTGCCGCATCGTAATACGTAACCTGGTCAATCACATGCCAGGAAATGTCTTCGATCGGCGCCGGCGGATCACCAAATACCGGCCGCTCCAGTCGCACGGCGTCGGTCTTGTTGTTCAGTTGCCCGCTATACGGACCCAGCATGCGAATCTGCCCGTTGGACAGCCCGTAGGCGTCCAGGAAAGCGGTTCGCTTTGCGATGTTGTTCGAGGGATCAAATGATACTACAACCAACCGCTCGCCTGCCGACAAAACCGTATTGCTGGGAAACAGATACCCGATGCCACCAGCCAGACGCCAAGCACCCCCCACGTCGTTGACGATGTTCGTCAAAGCGATTGCCTGCGCCGTCGGGTTGTACAACTCGACGAATTCGTCGTTTTCGTTGTTCTCAGGATTAGCTGTAGTCGGCTTGGGATGGTACATGATCTCGGAGATTACCACGCTGGCGGCGGTCAACCGGTTCGAGGCGCCGGGCGTCGGGACGCCATAGAACCAGGACGCCGCCCCGTCGGGATACCGGATCAGCGGCACGCCATTCTCCTCGCCCTTGATGGACACGGCGTCCACCACGCGGTCCGTCGCTCCCGTGCCCATGCCCGGCAGGTAGGACAACAGCACCTGCTCGTCCGCCTTGTTCAGGCCGAACCCGTTGGTGATCGGATTATGAAAATCATGGATTTCGTCAAAATAACGCCACTCGTGTGCCGCGAGCGTGTTGGTCGCCGGAATCGCCCACTTGGTCAGTTCCTCCAGATCGTCGCTCAGATACCACCCGGAACCCAGCGGGATCGGAGCCGCGGTCACGTTGTATAGTTCGATACCGTCGTTGGAGTCGTAGGGCGGGCTGTCGATGTCCGTGTGTGCCAAAATCTCGTTCAGCACCAGCGATGCGGCGGGCGCAACCGGCTCGGCCTCGCCCGGCGACCCGCCAATGTAGACACTGGCCTTCCAGTTGCCGGGATAGTCCAGTTCGCCGTCCGCCTGCGTCACGTCTGACAGCGGTACAAGCGAATGCCCCGCGCCGTCGGCCGCCGGCAGCCACTTGTCATTGTAAGTGAACGACACCACGTTGCGACCGAGCGCGTCTTCGATCTCGATCTTCTCGCCGGCGTTGTCGAGACTGGTTGACGGAAAGACGAACGCGCCGGCGATCTTGCCGACAGCCACCGTCGGATACCTGTTCGTGAACGCAATGATGTTCTTGACCACCAGCACATACTCGTCGGGATTCAGGACGGTTACGGCGCTCTCCGTGAAATCGAACGCCACGCCCTGGGTGAAATGCAGACCGGTTAGACCGATGGGCGCGGTGCCGGCGTTCTGCAACTCGATGAATTCGTCGTCGCCGTCCAGACAGCTTTCGCCGCCGACCGATACCGGCTGGCGCGGGTGAAACATCAGCTCCGTCACCCGCAGGTCCGGCTTGTCGGCCAGCGTGAACACCGCCTCGGTCAGGGCACTCCACTCGCCACCCGCCGAGAGCGCACGGGCCTTGACGTGCACCGTGCGCGTCAACGGCACGGCCGCGGAATACAACGTCCCCGTCGCCGCTCCCGTGCCATACTGACGCGGATCGGAGCCGTCCAGCGTGTAGTAAATCGGGTTCCCAGCGGTCACAACCAAATTAAAGCTGTTGTCGAACAGGCCACCAAATTGGCTGAACTCTGGTGCGTCCACGGCAGGATAAAGTCCATTAGCTTTCAGCATCTGCATGAATATCGCCGGACGCAGAGGCAAGAACGTATTCAACACGTAGTTGCGCATAACGCGCCACTGCTCGACCGTATGAGCAGCCTGACCGTCCTGGTCTCCCCAACGTGCACTCTCTGCAACAATGGCCTGCTCAACCTCTTCCGATAGTGCCTGATAACGTGCAATTGTGACCTCCGGTGTCAATTGCCCGCCATTAAAAAGATATTTATGCACACGGTCGGCGAACCGCAACTTGTATTCCGCATTCCCAACCAACCGACCCTGAATCACGGCTACGCCATTGATATCGCCGATCTTGTCAGTATTGAGTGTGCTCCTGTCCAACCCCAATGCCATTTCGGCATCCCAGACACCAAACTTGAATCCTGTACTCGCCGAATCGTTCCTGTCGCGGAATGCCCGCCAGTTATTCCCCGGCCAGTCATCAACCGCTAATGCATACTGCACGATCATATAGTCAATGTAATTCCCAACATCCAGATAGATTGGATAAGCCAGATTACGCGTGCCGTCCTCATTGTTGCCCTGCACCTTCTGATATGCCGTGTTGCTACCCTGACCGTTGGCCAGCTCGTCCAGCATAACGTTCCAAGCCGTACCATTGCCGTCTTCTACTCCATCCTGACTGATCACATCCCACGTATCGTCCCGTCCGCCGCAATAAGAGGCTGCAAACTCACCAGAAATATGTTCCGTCATATTGTAGAGTCCCCAATACAAACCGTTCAAATAAAGATGGACAAAAGTGCCGTGCGGAGAAACCCCGCCCATGGTAAGATGCGTACGCCGGACGAACTCATCAACAATATACTGCGTCCTTTCATGCCCACTGCTGTTCCAACCGTCATTGGCCCCAGAACGCAATACAAGATCGTTGAAAGAGCTGACTGCGTTGCCTGAAAAAAGATTTTCCTTCAGATGACCCTCACCATAGATGCTTCTGAACTGAAACGTGAACGACTTCTTTCTTGTGGCACCCATGTCCCTGAAATAGCCGCCCTGAACCCGCAAACCGCAATCAATCTGAAACTTGCTGGTGTTGTCAACCTTGATAAACTCAACCGAAGCCTCGCGTTCCCAATTGTCGCCAGTTCCGAAGGGATTGACGTAAATGCCGGTCGACGAGTCGAACAAGTTCGCCTGGGGCGTCACCACAGATATGGTGGGCAGGGAAGTCAGTGCGTTTGTCAGAGCTGCACTGGAACTCGACACGATAATCTGATCCATGCCGTAGTCAGCCGCGGTGCCGTTCCAATCTGTCGGCCAACCGGACGGCGTTGCGGACTGGCTCAAAACGTCGTCCAGCACGATATAGCTATGGGTATCAATACCCGAGGGCACCCAATCACTCTTAAATGCAGCCGCACGGATGATGGCGGTGTTAACAAAATTGAACGGTGACGAATAGAGTGAACTGGTGACCGTCGGTTGCTCGGCATTGGTCGTGTACCGGATCTGGACTTCGGACATGTCGCAACTCGCCGTCACCTCCGGCACGGCGGTGGTGTACACGCCTCGCTTCAGAGAAAACTTGACCCCGGCCACCTCGTTACTGGGACTGGAAAACGCATTACCATCCCCCGGCGTCGGCTCAGCAAAATAGCGATACTCCCCGGTGAGACCGATACCGTAGGACATATCGTCGTATTGCTGGGGGAATTCCGGCACATACTCCGAGAGCACGGTGACACCGTCCGCCTTCACCAGCGCCAGATACTCGCCGTCGCCGCTCAGTTTGAAGTTGGCGTGCAACTCGTTGTTGGTCACCGAGTACGACTTGTCGTCGGCCCAGACCAGCAGGTAGCCTTTGCCGGGAATGGTAGACGCCGAACCAGCGGGAAACTGCCACTTCGTAGGCGTAGCCACCTTGTCCGTCAAATACCAACCGGCCAACGACACGCTGGAAGAATTCGGATTGTACAATTCGACCCAATCCCCATACTTGTCCAGCGAGTTCTTGATCGTCGTGTCATTGAGTGCCATGAATTCGTTTATGACGATATTGGTCACCACATCGGGCAGCCCGGCAATCAGTTCGGGAAGAATCAGCATGTCAGAACTTGAACCGAGATTTAACGAGTGAACTGCTAGCACATTAGTGCCGGTCGTCAACTGTGGAAGGAATGACGTAATGTCGTAATTCTGGAAAATCATTGCCTGGCTGTCGTCGTGACTGGCCGATGCTCGCGTATCCCAACTGGCTCCAGCCGGTGCATTGACGCGTGCGACTTCAACGCCGTTCAAATAGGCAATAAAACCATCATCGTACTTGACTCGCAACGTCAAGGATAAGTAAGTCTTGCCTGTCGAAACTTCGAACGGGAAACGGGTGTAAATAGCAATTGTGTTGTTTAACACTGTGGTGCCAAATAGTGCTTTATAGGTCTGATTATTGTCGTACCCCAAACCGCTGTGGCCGAAGTTCCACGTTGAATCGTTGAAGGCAGGTGCAGTCCAGTTCGTGCCGTCCAAACCATTCGCCGGCACCTGATACTGGCATGCAGCACCGGATGCCACCAGGGGCTCGTCCAGCGCCAACACCGAGCCGGCAGCAAGCCCAATACCCATCGCAATAAGAAGTGTCAACAAAAGCCCCAGCCGTTTCATACACCTTTGCATCATTGCCGATAGCATCCAATAGCCCGAACAGAAACGGTCGACCGACTCGTAGTTCTGCGTGCACAGAATTCGTTCCATGTTTGTCATTTCATTCATAGTGTTTTTTCTTTTTTTTAATTTTACAATCCACCGTGATGAAAACTTTTTCTAAAAGTTTTTCTCGCTAACGTGTTAAGCTCACGGGCGGCGGTACGCCGTACCGTGAAGCGATTTGTTAAAATTTATTTTCTATTTTCGAATACTGATTTACTAAAAACTAATAACTTTTACTCACCAATTAAAACAAATTTTTTAAATCTTTTAAATCTTTTTTTTAACAATTATTATACGACCTTAATTTTTCGGTTGAACACACTTTTTGGCGGGGTCACGGACCCCGACCCTACAGTTGCGGATGCTGCAACCAAAGCTAAATCCTTGATTTGCAAGTATTTTGTAGGGTCGGGGTGCTTCACCCCGCCAGCCAAGGCATTCAATCTAAAAATTGAGGTATTTATTTGAACTGTACACTTTTTATAGGAGACAAAAAATTATATTTTTCTGAGGATATCATTAACTTTCTTTGTGAATTTCACAAGAGAGAATGGTTTTTCCAAGAAATGAAACCCTTTTTTGTTTAGAGATGACTTCTTAATTCTCTCTTCTGAATAGCCACTGCATAATAATATTGGTAGGTTCGGTTTTTGTTTTGCAACGATTTCAGCTAAATCCGGTCCAGAACGACCTGGAAGAATAACATCGCTTATTAACAAATCAAAATCACCTTTGTTTTCCTTGAAAATTTCTTCTGCTAATTCGGCATCATGGGCAGTTTTAACTCTGTAACCAGCGTTCTCAAGAGCCGTGGTCATTAATGATAGTATTGATGGGTCATCTTCCACAACTAGAATATGTTCGCCGTTACCAATCTTGTTGACTTCTTTGCTGGTGCCTTCGACCGTCATACTTTGCACTTTCTTCTCACATGCTGGAATATAAATTTTAAATGTTGTCCCCTTATCAACTTCACTATAAGTGTTTATCCAGCCATTATATCTTTGAATTGTAGCATATGTTGAAGCTAATCCAAGTCCAGTTCCTTTAGAACGCCCCTTTGTTGTGAAAAATGGTTCAAAGATATGAGTAATTATTTCATCTTTCATACCTGTGCCTGTGTCAGTGATTGACATGCATACATAGCTTCCTGCGTGTATTGTTGGGTTGGCTAAAGCATCCCCTGTTGTAAATTCAACATTATGTGTCGCAATGTTGATCACTCCACCATTTGGCATGGCATCGCGAGCATTAATAGCCATGTTGATAATTATTCGATCAATTTGCTGCTTGTCTGCTTTAACAACATATAGTCCTGGGTCGAGTGTTGTGTTTATCTTAATATTCTCGCCAACAGCACTCTTAATAATTTTTTCTGTACCTTTGACAGTTGCGTTTATATCAATGTCTGATGTATGCACTTTTTCATCACGGCTGAAAAGTAGAAGTTGTTTTGTCAAATCAAAAGCATGTCCGGCTGCCTTTTGAATTTCATCTAAACTGCTTTTTGCAACTTCGTCATGATCAATCTCAATCATTAGCAGTTCGCTGAACCCAATAATAACCTGCATGATGTTGTTGAAGTCATGTGCAATTCCTCCCGCAAGCTGTCCAACTGCTTCCATTTTTTCGGCATGTTGAATTTTTGTTTCATATGCAATCTCATCGGTGATATCACGTTTGATGGCAACAAAATTGGTTATATACATGTTGGAATCAAGTACTGGAGATATTGTTGCCCACTCTGTATATAGTTCGCCATTTTTACGCTTGTTTATTAAACGACCTTCCCAAGTCTTTTTGGAGGTGATTACATTCCACATGTTTTCATAGAATTCAGCATCATGTTTGTCACTCTTTAGTACTCTTGGATTTTCTCCAATAGCTTCTTGTTTACTATAACCGGTTATTTTTTCAAATGCAGGGTTTACATATTCAATTGTACCTTCACTATCAGTGATAACAACGGTATCCGAAAATTGTTCAATAGCTGCAGAAAGTCTGCGAAGTTCTTTAGTTCTATTGTTTTCATCTGCAATAAAACGAGCTTGCTGTATGTTTTGAAGTGCTGATGAGGACAGTTGTTTTGTCAGGTCGCAAAGTGCTTTGTTTATTTTGTGAAGTTGATTTTCGCTTATTACAGGCACTTTTTTGAATTCCTTGAGGAAAGACTCTTCATCAATACCAATGTTTCTCGCTTTACATAGCATTTGCTCTTCTGTCTGTGCATCATTTCTAATCTGTCCAAATAGCCAGGAAGCAATATGTTTATCTCCTGCATAGATATTTGCACTTAGTTCCCACAATCCTGTTTTGGGACATATGTAGATGTAAGAATCGTCAGTAAATTCCTCGGGTTGTATTTGAGAAAAATTTATTTTATAGCTCTCAACCAAACTTAGTGACTGATGTTCTAGTATCATGGTGCATAGATATGGATAATTACTTGGTTTAGTTATTGGTGTTCCATCTGGTGAAACAATTATTGATGCCAAGTTCATTGCAGCTGCAAAATTATCCTGTGTTTTCTGTATGTCGGCTATGTTGAACAACTCTTCAAATGTTATGTTATTGATATCTTCTTTTGGACTGGTTAGGGTTAATATACGATTTTCAATTGTCTGCTGCAGTTCTTTTTGCGTTGTTATGTCGCGAATTATAGAGCATATCAATTGAGAATCTTCAAAATCAAGAAAGTTTTTGGTAACTTCAGTAGGGAATGTTGTTCCGTCTTTTTTACAGTGAATTCTCTCTAATTTAACATACTTTTTCGTTTTGAGTTCATTCCATATACTATCCCAGTTTTCATAGTTATTTTCATTGTCTAAATCATAGATATGCATAGAAAGTAGTTCTTGTTTGCTATATCCATATAACTCAGAGACAATATCGTTCACATAGACAATTTGTCCTTCAATGTTGCTCCAAATCACAACATCTGCCAGGTTATCAACAGCAAATTGTGTCTGTTTAAGCTGTTTCTCAAGTTGTTTCTGTCCTGTGATATCACTGAATGTAACCGCAAAGTGATTTGGTGCGGTGCGGAATGCTCTAACTGAATAGTATCTCTTAAGTTCACTTGAGTAGTTGTCGTAAAGAATTGTTCTGCCCGTGTTTACAACTTTTTCAAATGCTTCAATCCAGTAGTCTTCTGTTCCAGGTAATGCTTCTTTTACCGTTTTTCCAATTAGGCTATCTGCTTTTAAACCTGTTAAATCCTCAAAAGCTGGATTAACTTGAAGATATCGATAATCCACCGCTTTTCCATTCTCATCATAAATCATTTCGTGCAGAGCAAATCCCACAGGAACATTTTCGAAAAGAGTTCGGTATCTTTCTTCACTGTCGGTCAGCAATTTATTTGCATTACGTTCAGCGGTCTGGTCTCCGAATGCCATCACCACCCCGATTGTTTTGCCTTTTTCATCACAGATTGGTGCAGCACTGTCGGCGATAGGTGTTTCTGTTCCATCCTTTGCAATCAAAACCGTGTGATTAGCTAAGCCAATTATTTTGCCATTTTTCAGAACTTCCGTTACAGGAATCTTGGCAGGTTTTCTTGTGTGCTCATTAATTATCTTAAAAACTTCATCAATTGGTTTTCCGGCAGCTTCTTTTATGGTCCATCCTGTAAGCTGTTCGGCAATAGGATTCATTAATGTTATTTTGCCATCCACATCGGTTGCAATGACTGCATCGCCAATAGATTGAAGGATAATATGAAACTGTTCTTCTTTTTCATGAAGATTATGCTCATATCTATAGTTGTCATCTGTAGAATGTTTTGAACCTTGAGACGACTGCTGGATATCTTTTAGCTTCTGAGTTGCAGCAGCCTCTGAATCCGTTAACGCTTTCAAGTATTTTTCAAGCTCGTCCTTATCTTCTGTAGATAATTTTTTTAAAATGTTTTGTATTTCTTCCATTTTAGATAACAGATCCTATTTATGTAAAATTCTAAAAAGATGTACTAATTCTACAATATTGAAGTCAATAATAATAAGTAATAGCTTTTAAGTATATTCTAATAGTATTAAAATGTCAAATTATAATGATATATATTCATCTTTTTTCTTGATTTTTCGGTTGAGTACCCCTCAGTCATGCACGCATGACAGCTCCCCTAAAAGAGGGAGCAGTTGTAAAACTTGCAATTCAAACGGTTTGCACAACAACTCACCCACTCCTCCCCTTGAAGGGGAGGTGCCGAAGGCGGAGGGGTCGTATT
Organism: Kiritimatiellia bacterium; assembly: GCA_027858345.1. Lineage (GTDB taxonomy): Bacteria > Verrucomicrobiota > Kiritimatiellia > JAQICX01 > JAQICX01 > JAQICX01. The sequence goes on from JAQICX010000242.1 coordinate 25,217, forward strand.
GGGCATAATTTATTGAATATTAAGCTTTTACACATATTCTTCATATTTATCACCCGTTGTGTGATCCACGCCTTGCGGGACAAGATAAATCTATAAAAAATATTTAAAAGGCGGGGTGATCACTCTTCGCCCAGCTATTAACGATATAATAAATCTTGTTAGTAGCTGGGCTACGCCTAACACAGAGCACCTTGAAGGAAAACCCTACAAAACACCTGCGAATCAATCTTTTAGCTTTGATTTCAGCATCCGCAACTGTAGGGTCGGGGTCCGTGACCCCGCCGAAAAGGGCATTCAACCGAAAAATTGAAAGGGAAACTCAAATGTGGCTATTTAAGTATTTACTTTAAGGGTGAAATATGAAACAATTTGTGCTACCTTTTGTAAATAAAATTTATTAGGAAAAACTATGAATCAATATGTCAAGGGCTACATATCTCTACTTTGCGGAATATTTTTGTTTAGTACGATTGAAGTGGCAAGCAAGAAAATAGGTGGAGGAATAGATCCAACACTACTTACATTTATAAGATTTTTTATTACAGGTGTTGTCCTTCTTATAGCATCTATACCTATTTTAAAAAAACGGGAACGACCATTAAACAAGAAAGATTATGGAATTTTTATTCTTAATGGTTTTGTTGGAATCGCAGTAGCTATTTCTCTTTTTCATTACGCAATTAACACATTTGATAATGCGTCATCGGCTGCTGTTGTTTTTTGCGCCAACCCCATTTTTGTTGTTTTGTTTGCACCCTTAATTAACAAAACAAAATTTGCCATATCTTCGATTTTAGTTGTTTTGGTTGGTTTGCTAGGTATATCATTTTTTGTAATGGAAGGAGGAGCATTTCAGCAGTCTTCTTTAATAGCAACACTCATAATGTTGGCATCAGCAGCTCTTTTTGGTGTGAGTGTTTGTATTACTAAAAAGTTTGTTAGCAACTATGGTGCAATGGTTTTTATGGGATTTTCAGCTCTCTTTGCATCAATGTTTTTGTTGCCGATTGTTTTTATTGTTGGTCCAGTAGAGAGTTGGCAATCCTTTAGTGTCAGCTGGGTTCCAATAATTTATGTTACTCTTATGGGTACAACCGCCGCATATTTTCTTTATTATTATGGTTTGAGTCATGCATCTTTAGTCAGTGGAGCAATGACGTTTTTCCTAAAGCCGATTATTGCCACAATCTTGGCTCTAATCTTTTTACCAAATGAAATTATAAATATATACACAATTATTGGTACATTGTTTATACTGACAGCAGTTGGTATTGATATGTGTATGAAATTTAAACATGTAAAACAAGTGAAATGAGGCAATCATGGCATTAAATATTGTAGAAAAAATTGATAAATCTGTTAAAATAAATCATGTCTTGGCAAGCGTATCTGACAAAACCGGATTAGAAAATCTAATTCCAAAATTGGTGGAATTGAATCCCGATGTTAAAATTTATTCAACAGGTGGAACATATTCAAGAATTCAGGAAATACTGGGTGAAAAAGCTGATAAAAATCTCGTTGCCGTATCTGACTTTACAGGTCAACCGGAAATGCAGGGTGGTCTTGTTAAAACATTGGATTTCAAAATATATCTTGGACTTCTTAGTGAAACATATAACCCTGCTCATGTTGAAGATTTGCAACGTCTTGACGCTGTTGCGATCGATATGGTTATTGTTAACCTATATCCATTCAAAGAAACTATTGCACAAGAAGGTGTAACACCTGAAATGGCAAGAACAAACATTGATATTGGTGGACCATGCATGGTCAGAGCTTCTGCTAAAAACTACTTGCGTGTTGCATCTGTCACAGATCCACTAGATTACCAGTCAATTCTTGATGAACTAAGTGCTAACAATTGTGAGATATCACTCGCAAAGCGTTTTGAACTTTCAAAGAAAGCATTCAAACATACAGCAGAGTATGACACAGCCATTGCAAAATATTTTGCAGGCGTTGATATTAGTGAAATAGAAAATTGCTACAAACTCTAGAGCTTATACTATTATGAAAAAGCCCATTCACATAATTATTTCAACACATACAACAAGGCACCTGGAAACGGTATTGGCATCAGTTGCAAATCAAACTGTGTTTCCAGCATCCGTTTCGGTTTCCTGTGATGTTGATAACCCTGAGATTAAGGCTATTGTTCAAAAAATTGCGGATAAGTATCAAAAAGAGTTTTTTTATACTGCCCGCGAAAGCCATGGTGTTATGCGACTGTCTCAAGTGCGTAACAATGCTGTGCGCACTCTAGAAAAATTTGGAATCAATGACGGATTGCTTCTCTTTTTTGATGGCGATATTTTTCTTTTACCTAACGTTATTGAACTGTATGAGACTCTAAGTGATAAGCCAAATCTTTTTCATGGTAATAGAATTCCGCTTACAGAAGATGAAACAGCATATCTAAAACGTATGAAAGAAGCAACACGATATTTCCCAATATCTCAAAACGATAAAAGATTTGAAAAACTCACACAAGTTGAAAAAAAATTAAAAAAACACAATCTTTTAAGAAAATTTGGTTTGATCAAAAGTGGCAAGCCCACAATTCTTGGTGCACATTTTGGTTTCTCTTATGATTTATATAAATCAATTAATGGAAGCGATGAAGAGTATGAAGGGTATGGTTGTGAAGATGATGATCTGGCTAGACGAGCTCTTAAAAAGTCTGCTATTTCCTGTATTATCTCATCAGATATTTTAGTATATCATCTGTACCATGAAAGTAAGGCTACTGCACAGTGGAAAGATAATCCGGGGGTTAAAAGATTCCTTAATGAAAAATGGCAACCATACTGCAAACACGGACTGGATAATCCTCTCCCTCAACATGAACTTAAACAACTGAAAATAAAACCAAATAGTGCTGGCGAAGCCAGCAGGTAAAGATAAAGATAAAGATTAAGGTTGAGATGCTGGCTGTTTGCCAGCGGAATTAAGGAAATCATATCTTGACTTTCTTCGAGGTCTGCTGACCGCGGCTACAGCTGTTCTTCCGCAAATCAAGCTTATCTTTTTGCACCATTCTGTAGGGTCGGGGTCCTTGACCCCGCCAAATCGTCGGTCATCGCCCGCCGCTATCCGCCTTCGTTCCTACGGCGCGACAGGCAGGTGTTGAGCCTGAAAACCAGCCTTAGTCCGCAAAAGCTCCTCCCTCTTTTAGGGGAGGTGGCGATCCCGCTACCACTTTGCATTTTTTAAGCAAAGTGGCGGCGGGAGAGACGGAGGGGTGTTCATTCAAAATGGAAGTTGGACGTTCTATGTTCTCAACTATAATAAATACCGCCGGCCTGTCACGCCGTAGTCCGCCAAAGCTCCTCCCCGGCTAGCTTTGCTAGTCCCGCTCTGCGGGAGGAGGTGTCCGAGGAACGAGGACGGAGGGGGTCTTCATTTAATATTGGATGTTGAACGTTATATTCTTGTCTTTTTGCATCAAACTGTAGCTGACCTCCGCAGAGGTCGGAAAGCTGGCAACGCCAGCCCTCAACCTCAACCTTAATCTTAACTTTTCTGCGGAACAACGAGCACAGGACAATGAGCTCTGCGTATTATATGTTTGATTGCATCGCCAAGAAAAGAACCTTGAAACTTTGATCGTGTTGCTTTTCCAATAATCAACATGTCCATATTGTTTTCTTCTGCAAATTCAATAATGGACATATAATCCCTGCCAATCTTAACGTTTACATTAAGTGTAAGGTCTGCTGGTAACTTTGATGTATAGCTCTTTTTGATTTTTTCGTCAACATCATGTTTAGCTTTCAGATCAACATTGTCATCAAGTTCATAGATGTAAGTTTTCCAGTATTGAGCATCCGGCTCTGGGATTGTATGAAGAAGATGTATGGTTCTTAAATTAAATGCTTTGGCAATTGATATCGCCACATCAAATGCATTGTTTGCGTCCTCAGCAAAATCCGTGCAGAACAAAATCTTTTGAATATCTGTATTAAACTCTGTCTTCATTTTTTTTCCTTATTGTTTTTCTACGAAAAGTGTACAGTTTACATTTTTTCTCAAACCAACCCAGTCCGCCAAAGCTCCTCCCCGGCTAGTTTTGCTAGTCCCGCTCTGCGGGAGGAGGTGGCTCGCGAAGCGAGACGGAGGGGTGAATTTCCTTCATCATTGGATATTGTCGTTACGCTACGCTTCACTGCTGTCGACAGGCTCCACCCCTGCCTTCGGCGGTTCGTGTTGGATATTGGATATTCACCCTAGTTCTCCTTGCCCTGTCTAACTCTCTAACTCACTAACTATCTAACCATCTAACTATTTAACAATCCCCGGCAGCCATGTTGCAATTTGTGGGAACAGCATTAATATTGCAGCAGCAATAATAAGCATTAAAAGAAATGGCATTGAACCTTTAAATACAGTCTGCAATGATATATCTCTTTCAATACCACTCACAACATATGCATTAACACCAACTGGTGGAGTAATAACCCCCATTTGTGTAACAAGCACAACCATAACTCCAAACCAAATCATGTCATAGCCCAAACCAGGTATAACATTTTCAAAGATTGGAATTGTCAGCAGTATAAGCGCAAGTGCGTCAATAAAACAACCTGCAATCAAAAAGAATAAAATTATGCCTGTCATAATACACCAGCTAGGCAGAGTCAGTTGTACAAGCCAATCAGCCATCGAAGTTGTAACCTCACTGGTTGCAAGAAACCTTGACAGCACACCTGCACCAGCAACAATTGTTAAAACCATACAGGATGTTCGTATTGTCTCAGCAACAGCTTTTTTAAATGATTTAAACGAGAGTTGTTTTCTAGATAGTGCAATTACTATACTACCAGCGGCTCCAATACCTGCAGCGCTGGTTGGCGAAAAGAAGCCCATGAACATTCCGCCAAGCACAATAAAAAAAAGTATTAACGTTTCAGTAATATCTTTTAACGATATTAAACGCTGTTTCCATGAAGATTTTTCACATGCAGGTCCAAGTTCAGGATTTCTCTTGCAGTTAATGAAAATTGATAGACAAAATAGAATTGCAATCATTACGCCAGGGATAATCCCTGCAATAAAAAGCTTGCCGATAGATTCTTGAGTCATGATGCCATAGACAATGAAAACAACACTTGGAGGAATTAACATGCCAATACTACCGCCCGCTGCTACAGCTCCACTCGCCAACTCCATGCTGTATTTGTAGCGTTTCATTTCAGGTATGGCAACCGATGCCATTGTGGCAGCTGTTGCAGGACCGCTACCGCAGATTGCTCCAAAAATTGTACATGCTCCAACAGTTGCCATTGCCATTCCACCATGAAGATGGCCAAGCCAACGATACGCCGAATTAAAAAGTCGTTTACTTATACCCGCATGAAAAGATATTTGTCCCATTAATACAAATAGGGGAATAACAATGAAACTTGGATTTGAGAACGTATCATAAAATTCATTCACACCCATGTATAGAGCACTCTGAAGATTACCGTTAATAACAGCCATGCCGATGGTGCCGACAATTGCCATAGCAAAGCCAACCGGCATACTGCTGGCAAGTAATACAAGCAATAGAACACATCCAATCACACCTGTTAAAACTTCTGGACTCATAGCTTAATCAATTCCTTTCTTGGAGGAAGAAGATTATGCAGTATCGTCAGAGCCGTAAGCCCTGTTGATATGCCGACTATGTAATAAAGCCAGAAAATTGGTATGTTGCCTGAAAACAGTGTGGAAAAACATTGATGGGTGGCAAAAGCCTTTGTCCCTTTTACAAAAGACCAGTAAGATAGAATAAAGAAAAACACTATGGTTGTGGATCTTGTCAAAGTATCAACAATAAGTCGTCCTGTTCTCCACAACTTCTGAAAAAAGTACTCAATTGCAATATGCCCCTTACATGCCGTCACATAGGGTAGGGCAAAAGACATCGAAATACATCCCAATATTTTAATGATATCATTCAGACCTGCAATAGGTTTGTTGAATGCTTTGTCAACCAAAACATCATAGCACATCACTACCACTATCAAGACCAGTGCAATACCGGAAATCACAGCCAGACATTCAATTGTTCTCTTTAATATCTTTGTATAGATATCTATTATTCTATTCACTTAGTCTCCCCCAAAATTTTGCCCATCATACCATTTCCAACCACCACCCCGCAAGCTAAAAGAAAACAAATGAAGCTTTCTTGATTTTTCGGTTGAGTCATTGCATGACGGCATATCCATCGGTCAACGACCGACGCTACAGGTGTTAAGTTTCGCAATCAACCGTTAAACTGCACGTTTCATACTGTAGCGGCGGTCGCTGACCGCCGAAAAATATTTTTCACTTTATCACCCACCGTGTCCTGCATAGCTTGCTGTGCCCTGCGTAGCTGCAAGCGAAGAATGGTAGAGCGATGCATGGAATGTGTTATAAAACGATACTTGTTTTGCTAATTCTATTAGCTCAAACGCATATTATCCACTCCAAACGAAAACCAAGGTCCGTTTACGACTATTATTTATCAATTGTTTCACTATTGTTCAAGAGTGGAAATGGCGGCTTGGACTTGTTTGAAGGGGTAGCTTTCGAGGAGGGCAAATCCATTTAATTGTCGCGTTTTGCATTTGGTGAATATTGGCGTGTGAATTCCACATAGGAATTTTGTTAAGTTCAGGTCGGTGTAGTCGTCGCCCAGATTTTCATGGAGAGTTTCTTTGATTTGTTTAAGATCAAATGTGTCTATTGGTTTTAGATGCGATGTGGTTTCCAGAGTTGCAACATTCCCATCGCATACTGAACAGTGGTGACAAGATGCCCCCATGAAATGTTCGCCGAAGTATTCAGCAAGTTTATAGCTCAAGCATGTGTTGCTCTCAAAAAATCTTGTCATGTTATGTATGCGATTTACTTCGTTGGTCTCTTTATGAATAAACAGGTCATGTATTTTGTCTGTGACTTTATTGATATCAAAATTGTGTGTTGATATGTCAAAAATCTCAATTGTCTGGTTGCCTTGAAGTTCAGTCCAACCCTTTTCTGTAAAATATTCAAGTGCATTTATTATGCGTTGTCTGTCGGCTCCTTGATGATTATTGATGATGTCGTCGATGTTTACCGTATACCAGATGCGTTGTTTTTTTGAGTATTGGAAGAGGGCTTTTACAAATTGTTCTCTCTCTGCTTTAAACCTTCCACTAATTGATTGTTCGGTCTCACCTTCAGAAATTTTCATTTTGTACTCCGCAAAACGAACTGTTTTTGGTGTTATTATTTTTTCAATACTTAGATATACAATTAAAGTTTTTAGTGGTAGTTGACGTACGTTTAGTTCTTGTGACAGGTGGTACAACTTGATGTCAATGGTGTTTGAATTATGATGTTTTATAATTTCAAGTAATTTGCGGATGCTATCTTTGGTTGGGGTGTCGCCATATATAAAGTTTTCTAAGACGTTAATATTGTCTTTGTTTGCCAGAACTTCACAGAATGAGTCTTCTCCATCTCGCCCAGCACGACCAATTTCCTGACTATAGCCTTCAATTGATTTTGGCAGGTCATAGTGTATGATTCTGCGTATGTTTTTTTTGTCGAGTCCCATTCCAAAAGCAATTGTTGCAACAACGCAGCTGATTTTGTTGTTCATAAAGTCATTCTGAACCTGTTCTCGCTCTTCATGTTTCATTCCTGCGTGATATGGTGCAACAACTATATTGTTTTCTGCCAGCATGTTTGCGGTGTTCTCTGCTGTTTTCTGCAGTGTCACATAAACAATTGTTGGAGCATCTGGATATTCTTTGATTCTTTCCAAAAGTTTCTGATTTTTTTCTTCTTGGCAAGTAGGGGATACCTGCAAAAAGAGGTTGGGGCGATAAAAGCCAGTGCTTACAACATTGTCGCGCGTGAGGCTTAGCTTTTGACACATATCATCAATAACTTCGTCGGTTGCAGTGGCTGTTAAGAGCAGTAGTTGGGGAATTCTAAATTCTGTTACATACAACGGTAGTTTTAGGTACTCTGGACGAAAATTGTGTCCCCATTCTGAGATGCAATGTGCCTCGTCCACAACCATTAGTGAAATGTTCATCTGTGCAAGGTGACTTCTGAATCTTTCATTCTTAAACTTTTCAACAGAAATCATGAGAATTTTAAGTGTGCTGTTTTTTGCTTTTTGGACAGTGTTTTTATATTCCTCCCAAGTTAATGTTGAATCGAGTTTGGCAGCGGGAATGTTGTGCGATTGCAAAAAGTCGACCTGATCTTTCATCAAAGATATGAGAGGGGATACCACTAGTGTTAAATGGGGCAACATAAGTGCCGGCAATTGGTAGCATAATGATTTTCCTGAGCCTGTTGGGAAAATTGCTGCTGCAGATTTTCCGTCCAGCACTTTCTCAATGACTTCTTTCTGTCCTTTTTTAAAGGTGGAAAAGCCAAAATATTGTTTTAAGTTTTGATCCAAACTTTTATCCATAATATGTTTTCTCATAATGTGTGAACCATTATTCATTGAATTAATGGTTAAAACGACAAAAAGGACGTAAACGACATAAATCTTAAGGTTTTAGCGTGTTTTTGTCATTTTTGTCTTTTGTGTTCTTTTTCTGTTTTTCTTTCAATCAACCATTAACCAATAACCATTAATCATTATCAATTAACTATTGATGCAATGTATCCAGCGATGAATGCTGCCTGTTTTTCTCGGATATGTTCGTGGAAATGAACATGATCACAGTATACATCATCACTCAAGTTGTTTGTAAAAGTGTAAAGGTCAATTGATGGGACGCCAGCTTCTGCCATTACGGCATCGGCCGCTTCGTTATATGCAATGCAATCTGCTTTGAATCGAAAAAAGTCTGGTTGTATGGCATTGTGAACTTCTTCATCAGCTGGTGTTGTTCGCATCCAAATGACTTTTAGCCCGGAATCTCTTGAAACTTTAATGATTTTTTGAAGGTTTGCTTTGTATTCAACAATTGGAATTTGTTTTGAACCAGTTTTTTTATCGGTTTTAATGTCATGCAGTCCACAGTTGATTAATGTGTAGTCTGTGTCAATTGGCTGTTTCTTTGCTCTAGCTTGTAAGTATTCCAGGACTCGCTGGGAGTCTCCACCATTTGCTCCATGTGGGATGTCAAGATTTTTTAGTGCTTCGACGGTTCCATCTTTTCTGGAGTATTCTGCAATTCCTGTTAGATATTTTTCCAGGTATGGTCCATAGTGAACTGATATGCTGTCGCCAATAATAAAAACTTTCATCTTCTTTTGCATTCCTTATTAATATATTAATTAAGGCATTATACATAACCAATAAATAAAGAGCAAGTCTCAAATGGATGATTTGCTGTCGCCTTAATTTTTCGGTTGAGACACTTTATGAGAACGTTTTTCATGCCGTCACGCAGGTGACCGTTCTCGCTCCCGTTTTTCCAAGACTACGTTTGTTTGTATGCTGGGAGCGATCCCGCAGAGCGGGATCCTCGTTGTCATATTAACTTGTTTTGTTTTCAGATATGAAAAGCCATTTGGCGGGGGCACGGTTCCTGACCCTACAGTCGCACCCCTCAGTCACGCAAGCGTGACAGCTCCCCTTAGCAAGGGGAGCAGTTCTGGTTTGCTTGACGCTTTCGCAGCTCATAACACTAAGGTGAGGAGGGCTCTTTTATAATAAATGCCTGCGTAGCTGTTCCATAATTTTTAATTTTTAATTATTAATTTCTAATTGAAAGCTCTTTTCATTGGTGGCGAAAAATATATGTGAGGAATATGTGGGATTGATAAAAAGTGAGTAAAACATAAAAAAAACGAAAAAATCAAAAAAAGGGGTTGACTTTTTGATTGAATTCCAATATATTTAACCGTTCTTTTTGGGTCATTCCAGAAAGAGCTTTTGAAACACTGTAAATTATGTCTGAGATTGATGTAGAACAAGTGCATTGAATATGTCGAAACAGAAGAAACATTTTATTATATATAGAATGGTAGTGGTTTTGAAACGCATGCGCCTATGTAGCTCAGTCGGTAGAGCACGTCCTTGGTAAGGACGAGGTCAGCGGTTCAATCCCGCTCATAGGCTCCATTGAGTAGATGGGGATTTATTGTTGTAAACTAAATATTATTAAGTAAAACTAAAAACATCGGAGGCTAATAATGGCTAAAGAAACATTCGAACGTTCCAAACCACATGTGAACGTAGGTACAATCGGTCACGTTGACCACGGTAAGACTACTCTTACAGCTGCAATAACAACAGTACAGGCTCTTAAAGGTTTGTGCGAAGCTATTAAATATGATGAAGTAGCCAAAGCTTCTGAATCTCAAGGTCGTCGTGACTCTACAAAGATTCTTACAATTGCTACATCTCACGTTGAGTATAGTTCTGAAGCTCGTCATTACGCTCATGTTGACTGTCCAGGACATGCTGACTATGTTAAAAACATGATCACTGGTGCTGCACAGATGGATGGAGCTATTCTTGTATGTTCAGCTGCTGACGGTCCAATGCCTCAGACTCGTGAACATATCCTTCTTGCTCGTCAGGTTGGTGTTCCAGCTATCGTAGTTTTCTTGAACAAGGTTGACCTTGTTGATGACGAAGAACTACTTGAGCTAGTTGAAATGGAAGTTAGAGAACTTCTTACTAAGTACAATTTCCCGGGAGATGATATTCCTATCGTACGTGGTGATGCTCTTTCAGCAACACAGGCACAATCAGCTGATGATCCAGCATGTGAATGTATTACTGAACTAATGAACGCACTTGATGAGTACATCCCAGAACCAGTTCGTGATATTGATTTGCCGTTCTTGATGCCAATTGAAGACGTTTTCTCAATTGAAGGTCGTGGTACAGTTGTAACAGGTCGTGTTGAACGTGGTATCGTTAAAGTTGGTGAAACAATTGAAATCGTTGGTATCCATGACACAAAAACAACAACAGTTACTGGTGTTGAAATGTTCCGTAAGCTTCTTGAACAAGGTCAAGCCGGCGATAACATTGGTGTTCTACTTCGTGGTACTAAGAAAAATGAAGTTGAGCGTGGTCAGTGTCTAGCTAAACCAGGTTCAATTAAACCACATACTAAGTTTGAAGCAGAAGTTTATATCTTAGGTAAAGACGAAGGTGGTCGTCATACTCCATTCTTCAAGGGTTACCGTCCTCAGTTCTACATCAGAACAACAGACGTTACAGGTGACATCACACTTCCAGAAGGTGTTGAAATGGTTATGCCTGGTGACAATGTTAACATGATTGTTGAACTAATCCAACCATGTGCTATCGAAGAGAAAATGCGTTTTGCTATTCGTGAAGGTGGCCGTACAGTTGGTGCTGGTACAATTGCTAAGATTATAGAATAAGCAATTTAGGCAAACTAAACGTTGTCGGGGTATGGTGCGAATTTATTTGTACCACGCCCCGCTACCACTTTGCCCTTTCAAATTGACAAAGTGGTAGCGGGGGGAATTATTCCTCGAGTATTAATGTAACAGATAAATTTTAAAGTAAAGAAGGTTTATTATGGCAAGAAATCAAGCAGTATTGCAATGCACTGAGTGTAAACGTCGTAACTACGTTAAAACACGTAACAAGACTAATACACCTAATAGATTAGAGATGAACAAATTTTGTCCTGCTGAACGCAAAAGAACATTGCACAGAGAGACTAAATAGATAATTTTGACACAGGTCAGTAGTTCAATTGGCAGAGCACCGGTCTCCAAAACCGGGTGTTGGGGGTTCGACTCCCTCCTGACCTGCCATATTTTGGTGGGGGGAACCTTTGGAGGTTGCCCTTTACAACGAAAGGCTAAGATGAGCGAAGAAAAGAAAAATATATTTGATAAAACAAAAGGTTTTTTGGGCGATGTTGTTTTGGAATTAAAGAAAACATCTTGGCCAACAAAACAGGAATTAACAGAGTCAACAGGACTTGTGATTGTATTTATTTTAATGCTCGCAGCATTTGTTGGTGCATCTGATTGGTTCTTCCAGAAGCTTATAAAACTACTAATCTCATTGTAAGGATATATTAATGAAAAAACAATGGTTTGTATTACACTCTTTAACAGGTCAAGAGATGAAGGCTCGCGATACTATCATTAAAACGGCAGCAATCGAAGAACTTGATGAGTTTATTGAAGAAGTTATCGTTCCGGTAGAAAAAGTCTACGAAAAGAAAAAAGGTAAAACCAGTACAATTACTCGTAAGTTTTTCCCAGGGTATATCCTCATAAATGTCGCCTTATATAATGAAGAAGGTGAAATGAATGAGAATGTCTGGCATTTTCTTCGTGGTATACAGGGAGTTATCGGATTCCTTGGTGGTGAAAAGCCAGCTCCGTTAAGACAGTCTGAAGTTGATGACATCTTGAATCAATCTGAAGAAGAAGAGGTTGCTAAACCAAAAATTGAATTTGAAATTGGGGAAACTGTTAAGATCAACGATGGTGCTTTCATGAACTTCAACGGTGTTGTTGAAGGTATTGACCCTGAAAGAGGCAAGTTGAAAGTTACGGTTGCAATTTTTGGCAGAAATGCTCCAGTGGAACTGGAATATTGGCAGGCTGAACGAGTTGAGTAGTAATCAACTTATATTAAGAAATTAGAATTTATTGGAGTTCTTTAATTAGAACATATAACTTGGATTGCAATGTTGCAATCCTTTAACATATAATAGAAAACTACGACTTTTACTGATTAGTCGAAGAATATAATTCAGGAGTAGTTTATATGGCAAAGAAAATTACCGGCACAATAAAATTGCAAATTCCAGCCGGCCAAGCAAATCCGGCACCACCGGTGGGACCTGCACTAGGTCAGCAAGGCGTGAATATTATGGAATTTTGTAAAGCATTTAATGCCGCCACACAAGATAAGGCTGGTTTAGTCGTACCTGTGGTAATTTCAGTGTATGAGGATAGATCATTCACTTTTATTACTAAGAGTGCACCTGCGGCTGTGTTGCTTAAGAAAGCAGCTGGCTTAGCTAAAGGTTCAGCGGTACCAAATCGCGATAAAGTTGGAACTGTCACACAAGATCAAGTTCGCGAGATCTATGAGATAAAGAAGGAAGATTTGAATGCTCGTTCAGAAGAAGGTGGCATGAAAATTATTGAAGGAACAGCCCGTAGCATGGGAATAACAGTAGAAGATTAAGAGGGTTTAGGTTTATGCCAAAACATGGAAAAAAATATAATCAGGTAAAACAAGCAGCTCCAAAAGGTGTTGTTTCGCTTGAAGAAGCTCTTAACTTTATCAAAGCTAATCCTGTTGCTAAGTTTGATGAAACAATTGAAATTGCTTTTCATCTTGGAGTTGATGCACGTAAATCAGATCAGATTGTTCGTGGTTCAGTAAGTCTTCCAAATGGTACAGGTAAAGATGTAACAGTCTTAGTTTTCGCAGAAGGCGATGCAATTGAAACAGCTCTAGCAGCTGGTGCGGCATTTGCTGGTGGTGAAGAGATGATTGAAAAAGTTAAAGGTGGATTTGTTGGTTTTGATGTTGCAGTTTCTACTACATCAATGATGAAGGAAGTTAGAAAACTTGGTAGAGTATTGGGTCCTCGTGGCTTAATGCCAAATCCAAAGACTGGTACAGTTACAGATGATGTTGCTGCAGCAGTTACCGCAAGTAAAACTGGTAAAGTTGACTTCCGTATGGATAGAAACGCAAATGTATCTGTTCCTGTAGGCAAGATGTCTTTTGATGCTGATAAGCTTAAAGAAAACATCATGGCTATATTTAAAGTAGTTATGGCTGAAAGGCCGGTAGCTGCTAAGGGTATATATATAAAGAAAAGCGTTGTATCATCTACTATGGGTGTTGGAATCGCAATAAATTTAAAGGACTAGAGATAAAATGAGACCAGAAAAAATCTCTATATTCAATGAAGTTTATGAAGATATAAACTCATCAGAATATGTATATATAGTTGATTTCAGCGGTTCAAGTGTTGAACTTCTTTCAAGCCTCAGAGAGAAACTATCAGACACTGACAGCCAAATTAAGGTTGTAAAGAACTCGTTGTTAAAAAAGACTGCAGAGAAACTTGGTTGGGATAGCTCAACTAATGATTACTTTGTTGGTCCTACAGCAATTGTGACAGGTAATGGCGAAGCCACTACTGTTGCAAAAGAACTCGTTAGCTTTGCTAAAGCAAACAAGAAACCTGTTATGAAGGGTGGAGTTCTTGGTATTAAGGTATTTGATGCAAGCGGTGTTGACACACTTGCTAAGATTCCACCAAGAGAAATTGTCCTTTCACAGGTTGTTGGAACAATCGCAGCTCCAATGAGCGGATTGGTTGGAGTTTTCAGCCAAAAAGTTGCAACGTTGTTGTATGTTCTCAAAGCAATAGAAGAGAAAAAGGCAAGTTAATTAGTAATATAATCCCTTTAGGTGATAATTTAAAAATTGCCTGAAGGTTTAAGATAAATTAGTAAACAATCATTTTATGTTAGTAACATAAATTTTAAAACTTATAAATATATTGTGTAACAATTACACTTTGGGAGATTAAAAATGACAGAAGAAGTTAAAGCAGAAGGAAAGATGGCTGAGTTCGTTGAATGGATCAAAGGAATCAGTGTTATTGAACTATCAGAATTGGTAAAAGTACTAGAAGATGAACTAGGTGTTTCAGCAGCAGCTCCAATGGCAGTTGCAGCAGCTCCTGCAGCTGGCGGCGAAGCCGAAGAAGCTGAAGAACAAACAGAATTTGACGTAATCCTAGCTTCTGCTGGTGCAAAGAAAATTGCTGTTATCAAGGAAGTTCGTGCTATCACAGGTTTGGGTCTTAAAGATTCAAAAGACCTTGTAGAAGCTGCACCAAAGCCAGTTAAGGAAGGCGTATCTAAAGATGAAGCTGCAGAGCTTAAAGCTAAGCTAGAAGAAGCTGGTGCTACTGTTGAAGTAAAGTAATTTACTTTTCACAATTTATTTTCTGAATTCTGTATTCACCATGATTTTTAAGTGTGTAGGATACAGAACTCAGTTCACATTACCCGTATAGAGTTTGATTCTCTTTCTCTGTGTTTTTGCACAGAAAAAGTTAAAATTCACTATGCGGGTTTGTTTGTTTATAGACTGCATCCATACGCAGCCTATAAATTTTATTTTTCAAGACTTGATTAAGGTAAATTAAGTCAACAGAACATAATTACGAGGTAATAATGGCTCAAAGAAAAAGTTTTGGTAAGTTACAAGCGGTTATTGAACCGCCGGATTTGATTGAGTTACAAGCACAATCATATAAGGATTTCTTGCAGGAAGATTGCAAGCCTGAAAAGAGAAAAACAGAAGGATTGCAGTCTGTTTTTAAAGAAGTGTTCCCAATTGAAAGCTATGACGGCAAATATCTACTTGACTTTGTTAAGTACGAACTTACAATGCCGAAGAATTCATACATAGACGTTTTGAGAGATGGCGGAACATATTCAATTGCTCTTAATGTCACATTTCGCCTACAAGATGGCGATGAACTCAGAGAAGATAAAGTTTATATGGGCGAGATTCCATTGATGACTCCAACAGGCTCATTTGTTGTAAATGGTGCAGAACGTGTTGTTGTTAGTCAGTTGCATCGTTCTCCTGGCATCTGCTCTGAAAAATCAATTCACCAAAATGGTGACCCGCTTTATTCAATGCGTGTTATCCCTGACAGAGGTTCATGGATTGAAATTCAATTTGACACATCTAACTTAATTTGGATATATGTCGACAGAAGACGTCGTAGAAGAAAATTCTTAGCTACAACATTCCTTCGTGCTCTTGGTTATGGTTCTGATGAAGAATTGTTGAATCTTTACTACGAGTTTGCTGATTTGGATGTTAAAGGCGATTACGAAGAAGAAGAATTGGCTGATTTCGTTTTCTGTGATGATGTTCTTGACATCGACTCACAAAACGTTATTGCTCGTAAATATGAAATTTTGACACCAGTTTCAATTCAACAACTTAGAGATGCTGGATTCGAAAGCGTAAAAGTTGTTGACATCTCATGGGATGGCGGACTGATTCTTGAAAGTATCAAAGCTGATTCAGCAAACACTACAGACGATGCTCTAAAAGATATCTATCAAAAATTGCGTCCTGGTGATCCTGCAACAGTTTCAAATGCACGTCAATTGTTGAAAAGACAGTTCTTTGATGCAAAACGCTATGACTTAGGTGTTGTTGGTCGTCATAAAATCAACAAGAAACTTGGTCTTGAAGGCAAAATTCCAAACACACAAAGAGTTTTGGATGTTGAAGATGTTATTGAGACGTTGAGAATGCTTGTTGATATCCGCAAGGGTGACTTGAATGTTGACGATATTGACCATTTGGGTAGTCGTCGTGTTCGTACAGTTGGTGAACTTGTTGAAAATCAATGCAGAGTTGGTCTGGCTAGAACAGAACGTCTAGTTCGTGAACGTATGACTCTTTATGATGCAGATAAGGGTGCTGCTCTTACACCTGCAAAACTTGTGAACTCAAAATCACTTTCAGCTGTTGTGCAGGATTTCTTCGCACGAAGCCAACTAAGTCAGTTCATGGATCAAACAAATCCTCTATCAGAACTTGCTCACAAAAGACGTTTAAGTGCTTTGGGACCAGGTGGATTGAGTAGAGATCGTGCTGGTTTTGAAGTTCGAGACGTTCATTTGAGTCATTATGGCAGAATTTGTCCAATTGAAACACCTGAAGGTCCAAACATTGGCCTGATCTCTTCTCTTGCTACATATGCAAGAAGAAATGAATTTGGCTTCATCGAAACACCATATTTAAAGGTGAAAAAAGGCGTTGTATCAAAAGATGTTGATTATTTGTCGGCTGATGAAGAAGAAAAATTCATCATTGCTCAGGCAAACGCTCCAATGGATGAAAGCAGAAAATTTGTAAACAAAATGGTTGCATGTCGTTACCAAACAGAAATGCTTGAAATTGAAGCAAAAAAAGTTCAGTATATGGACGTTTCGCCAAAACAGATTACTTCTGTTGCTGCCGGCTTGATTCCTTTCTTGGAACATGATGATGCAAACCGTGCGTTGATGGGTGCGAATATGATGCGTCAGGCTGTTCCGTTGATCAAAACAGAACGTCCTTATGTAGCGACTGGTATGGAATCTCTTGTTGCAAAAGACTCTCGTGCAATTGTTACAGCTACGGCAGCTGGTAAAGTTGCATACGTTGATTCAAATAAGATTGTTATATCTAAAGATGGCAAGGTTCCAGCTGATGAAGCCTCAAAAGCATGTCAGGTTTATGACTTGCAGAAATTCCGTCGTTCAAATGCTGCCACATGTATCAACCAAAAACCAATTGTTTGGTTTGGTGATGAAGTTAAAGTAGGTGACCCTCTTGCAGATGGTCCTGCTACTGATCAAGGTGAACTTGCCATTGGTAAGAACCTTCTTGTTGCATTTATGCCTTGGGATGGTTATAACTTTGAAGATGCTATTCTTATCAGTGAAAGAATTCTAAAGGATGATGTATTCACATCTGTTCATATCACTAACTTCGAGTGTGGTGCAAGAGATACAAAACTTGGACCGGAAGAAATAACTCGTGACATTCCTAATGTTGGTGAGAATGCTCTTAAGAATCTAAGTGAAGAAGGTATTATCTATTCTGGTGCAAGAGTTGTTCCAGGTGATATCCTTGTTGGTAAGATTACTCCAAAAAGCGAAACTGAACTTGCTCCTGAAGAGAGACTTCTAAGAGCTATCTTCGGTGAAAAAGCTGCTGAAGTTCGTGACACATCTCTAACAGTGCCAAGTGGTACTAATGGTGTGGTTATGGACGTAAGAGTTACTACTCATCTGAAAGAACTTGTAAAAGAAGATCTTGCTGAAAAGAAAACCCACGTTAAAAACCTGAAAGATGACTACAAAACAGCTCGTCAAGATCTTATGAATGATCTTACAGACGCTCTAAGTAACATCCTGTTAGGTGAAAAAATTCCTTTGGAAGTGGTTAATGCTCTGAATGGTGAAATCATCATACCTTCTAATCGTAAAATTACTAAAACATTGCTGCGTAAACTGGCTAATGCATATGAACACATTCAAATCGAAAGTAGTCCTATCCAGGAAAAAATCGATGATATCATCGCTGAGTTCTCTCCAAGATTTGAAGAACTTGATGAGAAACATGTTGCATCAGTTGATAAGGTTGAGAGCGGTGACGATGTTGATTCAGGTATCGTTAAGCAGGTAAAAGTTTATATTGCTGATAAAAAGAAATTATCTGTTGGTGACAAACTTTCAGGTCGTCATGGTAACAAAGGTGTTGTTTCTAAGATTGTTTCAGAATGCGACATGCCTTACATGCCTGATGGAACTCCTGTGGATATCGTATTGAATCCTCTTGGTGTGCCTTCTCGTATGAACCTTGGACAGGTTTTTGAAACTCATCTTGGCATGGCTTGTGACATTCTTGGTTTACATGCCGGAACACCTATCTTTGATGGTATTAAAGAAGCAACAATTTCTGATTTACTTGAAGAAGCTGGTTGTGATAGAGATGGCAAAACATACCTTTATGATGGTAGAACTGGTGAACGCTTTGACCAAAGAGTTGTTGTTGGGCAAATTTATATGCTTAAACTTCATCACTTGGTATCTGACAAACTACACTCAAGGTCTGTTGGTCCATACTCATTGGTTACACAACAACCTCTTGGTGGTAAAGCTCAGCATGGTGGTCAGAGAATGGGTGAAATGGAAGTTTGGGCTCTTGAAGCCTACGGTGTTGCCTATGCTCTGCAAGAGTTGCTTACGGTTAAGAGTGACGATGTTGTCGGTAGAACAAAGATATATGAATCTATTGTTAAGGGCGAGAACGTTCTAGACGCAGGTATGCCTGAGTCATTCAGTGTTCTTATTAGTGAACTTCGAGGATTGTGCTTGAATATTGAGCCGCATTCTAAAGACGAAGATAAATTGGACCTTATATAACCCCTTGGAGAATTAAATGAATCAATACTTAACAAGAGAAATGGTCACAGTGCCGGGATTTGATGGTGACTTTGATTCCGTAGGAATCAAACTCGCAGCATCTGATGCAATTCGCGACTGGAGTTATGGGGAAGTTAAAAACCCTGAAACCATTAATTATAGAACATATAAGCCAGAACGTGGAGGTCTATTCTGTGAAAGAATTTTTGGACCGACAAAAGACTGGGAATGTTCTTGCGGGAAATACAAAAGAATTAAACATAAAGGTGTTACTTGTGACCGTTGCGGTGTAGAAGTAACGCTTTCAAAAGTAAGACGTCAGAGAATGGGACATATTGAACTTGTAGTTCCGGTGTCACACATCTGGTTCTTCAAATGTACACCAAGTCGTATGGGGCTTATGCTTGATATGACTGCAACAAATCTGGAACGTGTTCTTTATTATGAAGATTACTTAGTTACAGATCCAGGTGATACTCCTTTGAAGAAGAAGCAATTGCTTACTGAATTGGAATATAGAGAGGCTCTTGAAAGCTTTGGCGATGAGTCATTTGAAGCTGGTATGGGTGCAAAGGTTGTTCAAGAACTTTTGGCTGGTATCGAATTGGATGAAGAAACCATCATTCTTGATGAGCAACTTGCCAAAACTAAAAGTAAGCAGACTCGTAAGAAGCTTGCAAAGAAAATGAGCATTATTGAAGGTTTTAGAGTCAGTGGAACTCGTCCTGAATGGATGGTTCTTAATGTGCTGCCGGTTATTCCGCCAGAACTAAGACCTCTTGTACCATTGGAAGGTGGGCGCTTTGCTACATCGGACTTGAATGATTTATACAGAAGAGTTATCAACAGAAACAATCGTTTGAAAAATCTATTGTCTCTTAAGACTCCTGATGTGATTATCAGAAACGAAAAACGTATGCTTCAAGAAGCTGTTGATGCTGTATTTGATAATGGTCGTCATGGTCGTGCGGTAACTGGTCCTGGTAATAGACCTCTAAAATCTCTTAGTGAAATGCTAAAAGGTAAGACTGGTCGTTTCCGTCAGAACTTGCTTGGTAAACGTGTTGACTATTCTGGTCGTTCGGTTATAGTTGTTGGACCTAAGATGAAGATTCATCAATGTGGTCTGCCAAAGAAAATGGCATTGACTCTGTTTGAACCATTTATCATCAGAAGACTTAAAGAACTAGGTATAACTCATACTGTTCGTAGTGCTAAAAAATTGATTGAAAGCAAAGATGACGTTGTATGGAATATTCTTGAAGAAGTAATCACAGGTAAAACAGTTATGTTGAACCGTGCTCCAACTCTTCATAGATTGAGTATTCAGTCATTTGAGCCAATCCTTGTAGAAGGCGACGCAATTCATTTGCATCCATTGGTATGTACAGCTTTTAATGCTGACTTTGATGGTGACCAGATGGCTGTTCACGTTCCTCTTTCAGTGGAAGCTCAGATGGAATCTCGTTTGATGATGCTTTCATCAAATAGTATTTTCTCTCCTTCAAGTGGTCAGTCAATTATGACTCCTACTCAGGATATTGCACTAGGTGTATATTACCTAACAACTCTTACCCAAAAAGATAAAATGGCTGAGTTGGCTAGTGATGGACATGAAGAAAATCCAAAACTACCAATATTTGGTGATTGTTCTGAGGTTTTCATTGCATACGAAGACGGAGCTCTGAGAACTCGTTCCCAGATCTATTTCCGTAATCCGGACTATGGAAGAAAAACCATTTTTGGCGATTCTGAAACAAAAATTTTGAAGACAACTGTTGGTCGTGTTTTCTTTAATGAAATCTGGCCTGAACAAATTGGTTTTATTAACAAAAAAGTTGATAAATCTTTGATGGGCAAGATGATCTGGCATACACATAACGATGCAGGTCACAAACGTACGGTTGAATTGCTTGATGAATTGAAAGCTCTTGGATACAAGTTTGCTACAATCGCAGGTGTTTCTGTAGGTATTACTGACACAATTATTCCTCCTGAAAAGCAGGGAATTATTGATGAAGGTACCGCCGCTGTTTCCGAAGTTGAAAAACAATATAAACTTGGTGTTATTACTGATGGTGAACGTCATAATAAGATCCAGGATATTTGGACTCATGCTACTGAAAGAATTGCTAACGTGATGATTTCTGCAATCGAGGAAAACAATGATATTGATGAAACAAACTCTGTTTTCATGATGTTTGACTCAAAAGCTCGTGGTAGTAAACTTCAGATCAGACAGCTTGCTGGTATGCGTGGTTTGATGGCTAAGCCATCTGGTGAGATTATTGAAACTCCAATTACATCAAACTTCCGTGAAGGATTGAGTGTGTTGGAATACTTCAGTAGTACTCATGGTGCTCGTAAAGGTTTGGCTGATACAGCCCTTAAAACTGCTGATGCCGGTTACTTGACTAGAAAACTTGTTGATGTGTCGCAGGACGTTATCATCGTTGAACAGGATTGTAACACTCTTAATGGTATCACTGTTGCACCTATGATGCAGGCTGACGAAGAAAAAATTCCTTTGGAAGTTCGTATTCTTGGTAGAACATGTGCTGAAGACATCAGAAACCCAATCACAAACGAAATTGCTGTACCAATGGGTACTCCGATTAACGAAGCTATTGCTGCAAAAATCAAAGCAACTGGCGTGACACGTGTTAAGATTCGAAGCGTGCTGACTTGTGAAGCCGAATATGGCGTATGTGCAAAATGCTACGGTCGTGACCTGGCAACAGGTAAGGGCGTAGAGATTGGCACAGCTGTTGGTATTATCGCTGCTCAGTCAATTGGTGAACCAGGCACACAGCTTACTATGCGTACTTTCCATATTGGTGGTACAGCAAGTTCTGTATTTAAGCAACCTGAAGTTAAGGTTAAGACCACTGGCCGTGCTGTTTATCATGATCTACGTATTGTGAAAAACAGAGATGGCGAACTTGTTGTTCTGAACAAAAATGGTTCAGTCAGTGTACATGATGAGCATGGTAGAGAACTTGACAGATATGTTATTGAAATGGGTGCAACAATTTATGTTGAAGAACATGGATTAATCAAAGAAGGTAGTATTCTTGCGGCATGGGATCCATACAGTATTCCTATTATTTCCGACCAGGAAGGTTCAATTGAATTCCATGAATTCGTTGAAGGCGTTTCTGTTAAGAAAGAAAAAGATGCTGCAACAGGTCGTATTGGCACAGTTGTTCTGGAAACTAGAGAAAACTTACATCCTCAGATTGTTATCAAAGACAAAGAGGGTAACAATAGTGCTCTATATACTATTCCAGCTGGTGCCCACGTTATGGTTAAAGAAGGCGAATCAATCTTCTCTGGGCAGGTTATTGCTAAGACTCCTCGTAAGGAATCAAAAACAAAAGATATTACAGGTGGTCTACCACGGGTGTCTGAATTGTTTGAAGCTAGATCTCCTAAAGATGCTGCTGAAATCGCTAAAATTGATGGTATCGTTGACTTTGGTCCTAACCAAAGAGGTAAACGTTGCTTGATCATTCGTGATGAGAACACAAAAGATGAAGAAGAACACTTGATCGCTATGGGTAAACACATCGTTGTTTTCAAAAATGACCGTGTGAAAAAAGGCCAACAGCTTACTGAAGGCCCTGTAGTTCCTCAAGAAATCTTGGAAGTTTGTGGACCACAAGAGTTGCAGGAGTATCTTGTTAATGAAGTTCAAATGATTTACTGCGTACAAGGCGTGGAAATTAATGACAAGCATATTGAAATTATTGTTCGTCAGATGTTGCGTAAGGTTCGTATTACGGATCCGGGTGACACTGAATTCCTTTGGGGTGAACAAATTTCAAGAGCACGTTTTGAAGAAATCAATAAGAGCGTTATGGAAGAAGGTCGTAGACCAGCTCAAGCCAGCCCAGCTCTGCTTGGTATCACAAAAGCATCTCTTGAAACTGATAGTTTCATTTCTGCTGCTTCATTCCAGGACACAACACGTGTTCTTACAGATGCAGCAAGTCTTGGTAGACAAGATGTGCTTCGTGGTTTCAAAGAAAATGTTATTATGGGGCATCTTATTCCTGGTGGTACCGGATTCCATATCCATAAGAACATTAAACTTGTTCCATTGGTGGATCCTATCTACGAAGAAAAGGAAGAAGAACCTCTGCGTTCAGTTGAAGAAACCTCTGAATTCTAAAAAATTAGAACTTACAACAAAAAGCCCGGCTAACCCCGGGCTTTTTTTTGCCCTGACAAAATTCTGAGACACAAAAATTAGGACGGTCTCCTTGATCCCGCCAACTGTAGCGTCGGGCGTTGACCGACGAACTAACCAAATTGTACTTTCTCGTTATTCCCCTTGGAACGCCGAGGTTGAGGAAAAACTCGGCACTAATCTGGCGACGTAGTCGCCACATCCGTCCCATAGGTCTCATTTGTCCCATTCTTCATTTTTCACCACCAAATCACCAATCACCACCTATTTCTCCATGAAGTCAGGATCCTTCTCAAACAGTCCAACAACAAAGTTTGGAAAACCATAACTTAGCATTCTTTCCGGAAAAGTCATATGCTGTTCGCTCATTGACATAACAACAATGTCAAAATTAAGTAATTTTTTGTACAGCTCTGATATTTCAGGGTCATTCTTGTTTATTTTGATCTTTGATTTTGGTTTGTCTTTGTAATGAGTTATAATACTACTGTTGTAATAAACAAGCTGGACATCTGAAAAGACTTCAGAGTATATCGCGGCATAAGCTAGAAGGTGACATGCACTGTCGCCAATAAATAGTATTGATGGCTTTTTATCTCCTTTGAAATTTGCAGAGGAGTCAATAGGGTACTTAAGTTCGGGTCCCATAAAAACTTGTGGAGTCCATATGTTCATTAAATCAACCAGATCAGTATCCATGAAGTGTCTTGAGCTGACTTTTATCAACCACTCTTGACAGAAGTTTTTGCATTGATGCAGTAAAAGAAACCTTGCAAAGATACGGCACTCCTGATATCTTTAACACTTATCAAGGATCTCAGTATACTAATGAATAATTCACAGATTTACTGAAAGAGCTCAATGTTAAGATAAGCATTGCAAGCATTTATGTTGCAAAAGCTAGCGATGCTAACAGTGATAAGTAATAGGTCGGAAGTGATAAGTAAGAAAATGTAAATGGCTTGTGTTGCTCTGCATAACATGTTTTTCCTTGCCCAAGGGACGCAGCTTCCACCTTCACCGTTTCGGTCTCCGGCGCGACAAGAGGAGTGGACTTTGCAGATTAACCTTTGATTGGTGAAGGAGCCCTGCTTGTCGCGCCGGAGGAACGTAGGCGGATAGCCGAGTCGCTCCGGCTCGGAAAACAAAGACTCACGCAGTGAGTGATGTTGAAATCATGTAGGGGCGAGATGCATATCGCCAGAACTAATGGAGAAAAACAAAAATGGATATAGCAAATAGAAATGAAAAGAACCCGATAATTGTGCCGGCTGATGTTGTGCCCAGTGTAGAAGGTGCAGTAGTTGAATGTGTATTGAATGCCGGGGCATTTAAATTTAATGGACGTATAGGACTTCTTATGCGTGTTGCTGAACGTATGGAGCAAGTTGAGGGAGAGCTTTCAACTTTAGTTGCCGACGAGAATTCGGAATTAGGCGTAAAGGTTGTTTCATTTAAACTGGATGATCCTAAGCTTGACTATACAGATCCAAGGGTGTTCAGCTATGAAGGAGTGCCATATCTCACGACTATAAGTCATTTGCGTCTTGCCTGGAGTGATGATGGAGTCAATTTTGAGATTGAGGAACGTCCTCTTCTGACAGGTAGTGGTAAAATGGAAACCTTTGGTATTGAAGATTGCCGGGTTACACAGATTGATGACACATATTATCTTACATATAGTGCTGTTTCTGAAAATGGAGTTGGCGTGGCCCTTCAGACGACCAAGGACTGGAAAACATTTGAGAAGTATGGATTGATTTTCCCTCCACATAACAAAGATTGCACTTTTTTTGAAGAGAAGATTAATGGCAAGTTTGTTGCACTTCACAGACCTGTAGGTGCGGATGTTGGCGGACCATATATGTGGTGTTCAGAATCTCCAGATTTGATTCATTGGGGAAATCATGATTGTATTGCTCGAACTCGCATTAGGCAATGGGATTGTCAACGCCTTGGGGCAGGGGCTGCACCAATAAAGACAGACAAGGGTTGGTTAGAGATATATCATGGTTGCAATGATGAATCTCGATATTGCCTAGGAGCTATGCTTCTCGATATTAATAACCCGACAAAAGTGATTGCTCGTTCCGATGAACCTATTATGGAGCCAATTGCTGAATATGAGCAAAAGGGCTTCTTTGGTAATGTTGTTTTTACCAACGGGCATATTATCGATGGTGATAAGGTAACAATTTATTATGGTGCATCAGATACAGTTATCTGTATGGCAACCATGTCAATTTCTGAAATTCTAGGCACATTAGTATAGTTTTGAATTCCGTCCGTCGTTCTAAGAGCTATGGCGGACACAGGCAGGGCTGATAGGTTGTTTATCTATAATATATAAATCGCCTTCTCCAGCCAGCCCTCGTCCGCCAAAACTGCTCCCCTTGCTAAGGAGGAGCTGTCGAGCTTGCTCGACTGAGGGGTGTTTCCCACTTCCCGCCTAACACTTATCTTCCTGCTGGCAACGCCAGCCTCTAATCATCCTCATCGTCATAGAAATCTTTAGTGAAATCATCAACGTAATTGTCATCAAAATCCTCATCGACCTCATCATCCTCGTCATCCTCGTCATCGTTCTCATAGTCCTCAGCGGGGACCCAATCGATTACCGAGCCGCCACCCTCAAAATAATACGGACTAACTAAAAAATCCATATTGCCTTCACGGGTAACCAAGAACTCTTTGACTAAAAATTTCTTGCCAGTATGAAGATCGACCATCTCCTCATGTAATGATGGAATATCCTCAAATGGGTATAACTCTTTTAATACAGCTGTTTTTTTATTCTCAGGAATTATGTATACTTCAATATAATTATCTGATGTTCCAACTTTTCTTGTCGGAAAAGGTAACCTGTTACTATCTTCATCTTTTAAAGAGTAGCTCATTTGAGTCCTTTCTTATTGCTGAAAGTTTTATTTTTTTATTTTGTTAATAATTAATAGGGATTACTGTTTAATGCAAGATTACACTTCTATTGTGTTTGACATAATATAACACATTACCCAAACAGTGTTTATGAATTGAACAGGATGCCCTAAATATGATTTTCGAAATTATATTATTAGTCATTAATAAAATCAAGAATAATTATAAATTTCGCTTTAGGTATATCACAAATGGCTATTTGATTGGACGTTTTCCGTTTCGAAGGTCACCTCGGGGCTTGCCCCCGTGGAGCCATGATTGGTTGGGCTGGAACATACAGCACTGCCAGCCCCAGCCCCGACAAATCACCCAAACTCCTCCTGGGAACGCCGAGCTCCAGCTTGGCATATTCCTCGCTATTAATTCATAATTGGACGTTGAAATAAACAAAAAAGTTGGATTGCACGCTTACCCCTTGATTTTTCGGTTGAGTCACTTTATGAGAACGAGGACGACTGTAGGCCATTCACTACGTTCATTGCTTCACCCTATTGTTTATCTGTAATGGTTAAAGCCTCTCTCGCAGGCTCGAGTCTCGCTCCCAAACTTGCAGATTAATATTGTCTTGCAGGAATGGGAACCCACCCCTCCGTTCTCGTTCCTCGAACACCTCCTCCCGCAGAGCGGGACTAGCAAAACGCTAGCCGGGGAGGAGCTAATACGTCCTCATCGTCATAATAATTTGTTTTTCCCATTTATCACCAAAAACCGAGGAAATTTAAGATTCATTCCTTGATCTTATTGGCTCAAACGAACATTTTTATCTCCAACCGAAAAACTAAGGGCTTACCGCCTGTAGCCGAGTCCCGTGGGCTCGGAGGAATTTGCAAACAACGCTGATATTGCTGCAGAACGCCTGTAGCGGCGGGCGTTGACCGCCTGTAGTAGACCTCCACAGAGGTCTGGAAAATTGCAACCCAAAGAAAGCCCCAGAGGGCGACATCTTAGTAGCCTCAGGTTTTAACCTGAGGAAAGATAAACAAATGAACAAAGAGTCCCATAGGAACGGCACCTCCTAGAGCGATGCCGACCCCCTAATTTAATGAAGAGCGATCCATAACATACCAAGCTGCGACCAGCGGATCTTCGACCGAGCTCCTGGTATGATGATCTTCACCCGCTGCCACTATGAAAACATCGCCTGCCTGGACGGGATATTCTTTACCATCGATAGGGAGGATGCCGGTCCCCTGCAGAAAGATAAAAACCTCGTCTACCTCGTGCACATGACGTGGTTCAGGGTGAGCGGTCTCTCCCCGTTTGAAAACATAGACTCCACCGCCCGTGATCTTGGCTTCTCCAAGTATGTCAGGCACGAGCAGTGTGCCGCCGATTTTGAGATCATGAATTGTCAATTTTATCATCTTATCCTCTTTTCTTCAGTACGTTAACCTCACGGGCGACGATATGCCGACCGTGAAGCGATTTGTCAAAATTAATGTTTTTCAAATGAAGAGATCCATGTTTGGCAATTTGTAGACCTGTCGCGCCGTAGACAGGAACTGCGAAGGCAGATCACCGCGGGGCTTGCCCCCGTGTAGCCATGAGTGGTTAGAGCATTTCGCTCATGAAACGCTGTAAATCTTTGTCCTGCGGCTTCTATTGAATCTTTCAAAAAAACAGGCAATAGGCTTGCTATTACCTGATTTCTTTTTAAACGCCCAAGGTCGTCCTATTCCCAGTACTTCGGACGACCATAGAAGTCGTATAAGCGTACATCATACTCACGGTTCACCAGATCAGAAGGGTCATATTCAGGACTGTCCTTGATCTTCTCTCTAGGTAGATCAACTTTCACCTTCTTTTCCGCCCAGTCTATCGAATCTATCCAAGTTGGTGATATCAGCACCTTCTTACCTGACAACCAATTGTGGGTATTAACTACTATTTTATAACAAACTTGAAGAATCTTTTCAATCTTTTTCTTAAACATTCTTCGTTTACCTTGATTTTTCGGTTGTAGATTTTTCCCCGTTAAGTTTAGAAAACATAGGCCTCTCTCCCGCCTTGCGGGATTCTTGCTCCTTTCTATTTTTCTTATTAGAGAAAGAAGCGTTAGACAGTGTCTACGGCTCGGCAAGATGCGGACAGGCGCACGAAAAAAGAAAAAAATTAGCAGCACAAAGACACGAAAACCCAAAGCATGGAGTTTTTGAACCTTGGTCCGAGGCAACCGGCGAAGTCGGGTAGCCTCAAACCGCTGGTTAAGGTGTAAGGTTTCTAGTTTTTCACTGTCCTCCCGGAAAGGCCATGGGTAAACAGTGGCTGTCTTCAAGTAGATTGAATTGACGCCACCGTAGTGGATGCCCACAACAAAGGCGTGCGACATATCAGTAGGGACCGTCGTGCTTGTCCAGTAGTCATAATCTTGTACGCCGGTGAAAGGATGCCCCGTCGGTAAGGAGGGGAAGCTGTTCTGGAAATCCAACAGCCTGAAAAGCTCTCTCACTGTGGGCAGTCGCCAATCGGAGTAGTCTCCATAGGTCAAGTTCTTGCACATGGCAATGGCGTTGTTCCGGTTCTGCTTGCCAAAGAGATTTGCATTTCTTGTCCACATCAGGCCAGTCAGATTGTCCAGTACCACGTTGGTGTTGGATTGAACGGAGAACCGAGGAACTGGCGATGAAACGCCCGTCTTCAGATCCCCATCATCACTTGATGCGTACGAAGTCGTCTGTCCGGTCTTGGCTGGAGGTGACGGATACACCAACCGATTGCTGCTGCCTCAAACCCGGTAGAACATGGGCACGGATGAAGTGACGATGGAATCCGACGAACGAATGTCCGTCAGAGCGAAGTAGTTGGACTGCCAAGCATCCGGGACGGTCAACGATGATGCCCATTCAACTCGGTAGTACAGATTCGTATCGCTGTTTATCCATGTCAGTATCCCGTTTACACTAAACGACGTAATATCCGGCGACTGCGCCAAAGCCGTTCCTGCGATTACCAACCACGCAGCACAAGCACTTCTCAACCAGTTGCTTATCATAAGTTCCGATTCCTTTCTTATTCGTGCCCGAACAATTATTATACGAAGGCTCGTAAATAATTTCAGTATTTAAATAATATCAAAGGCAAAAATTGTCTTTGAGTGGTTGGCTTGTTGTTAAACCCAGCATAAAAAGAGCTGTTTATAACAATTATTCTTCTAAAGTTAGCAGTGTTATATGGTTTTCTAAGAAAAATGCAACTTTTATTTTGGTCGTCATAAATAAAAAGCGTCAATTTTTCGGTTGAGACACTTTATGAGAACGAAAATCCCGCCCTGCGGGACTACCAAACTTGCAAATTAATATTGTCTTGTAGGAATTGGATCATCCTTTGCTCTTCCCGCTTCGTTCTGCGAACTACGCAGGACACGGTCGAGTCTACGGCGGACAAGCCGACGATGGTCACCTGCGTGACGGAATAAAAAGAAAATTCACTCCCTTATTTTGTTGACTCAAATGCACGAATTTACCTCTAACCGAAAAACTAAGGACAAAGATTTCCTGCGTTTCATGAGCGAAATTCTCTAGCCCGTTCCGAAGCAGGTTGTCACTGCGGATCGATGATTATGACTGCGGAAGCCCCCTTGTGGGGGAAGCGGATCGTAAGTCCCTTTTCGAGCAATTCTTCTCCGGCGACAACTTGGTCTGCCCCGTATCCCTCTGGCATGCTAAGATGATAAGACCGATCAGGATTCACCCCGCGCAGGACAAGGGTGTGCCCCAGCGAAGGATCTCCGCCATGGAAAACAAACAGCAGCGCCTCGCTGCTTTGGGGGTTTGCATAGAGCGCCGCCTGCATGGAGCACGGTTCTAAGACATTGATTTGCGGCGTCAGATGGAAAACGTCTGCGTTACGGATTCGTTCGCGGATCTTCTTGAACAATGTGATACGTTCCGCCGCCACCTTGAGCGTTTGGGCGTCCCACTCGCAGATTTTTCCCGATAGTCCAAAATGCCCGAGTAGGTTTGCCGTAAACGACGTTTCCCTGTCTATGGGGCTTTCCGAATGTGCAGTCGGTGAGACCGTCCAGTGACTGCAAATCTCAGGTGGAAAAAGGTAGGTTGCGCCGTGGTTCATTGCTAGGTTCACGGGATTATCAACATTGTCCGAGACCCAATGCGTGTCGGTAAGAGCCACGGTCATTGCGTCCTGCCGTAAGGAACCGCTTGAGCAGTTCTCGACAATCAGTTTCGGGTATGATGTCCGGATATGCTTCAACAGTTCAACAAGTCCTCGGTAGTGGCGGTAAAGTGGGTCGGTTTCCGGGGTAAGGCGTTCGCCGTCCACGGGCAGGTCGGTGTTGAAGTCCATTTTGATGTAGTCGAGCGCATAAGTCGTTACGAGGTGATCTATCACCGACTTCGCCCAGGCAACGACATCGGGATTCTTGAAATCGAGAGCGGTTCTGTCGGATAGTTGCCTGTCACCGTGTTTCAATATCCATTCGGGATGCTCCATTACCACCTGAGAATTCGGCGAGGCACACTCGATCTCGATCCAGAGCCCTAACTTCATTCCCAACCGTCGGACTTCCTTCGCAATGGGCTCAAGGCCGCAAGGAAAACGTTGCAGGTTCACCTCCCAGTTCCCTAATTCTCCGCTCCAGTCTGCTTTCGCCCCCGCACCATACCAGCCGGCATCGATCGTGAACTGTTCGCAGCCGATCCCGGCGGCAACACGAGCCGCATCAAAGAGTTGTTTATCATTGATCTTTTCGTAGGCGTCATACCATGTGTTGTATTGAACAGGTGGCCAATCTGGACCCATGTCGCGGAGCAGTTTTGAACGAATGAAGCGAACAATCGCCTGGGATCCATCATCCCAGTGGTCGGCAAAAGTCGCCACCAACGCACCGGGGATAGGCATTCCTCCGAACTCAGCGAATGGTTTGAGGCCTGACGGAAAGGTTTCAACACGCAAAACAGTCCGCCCATTTAGGGGTTTGATCTCAATAACCCAGTTTCCACTGTATGCGATGAGCACAGCGATCCCTTGGCCTGTTTTCGTGTTCCTAACGGCCACCCATGGCTTGAGCGTCGTCGCGCTGCGGCCTTTTTTCTGTACAAAACGAAAACCAGTGGCGGGTATGCGACGGGTCTTAAGGAGATACTCTCTCATTGCGTCGCCGCTGAACGTCAGCATCTCATAGTCCACCACAGAGCCATGAAGTTCCTTTTCGAATGGTAACGTCACCGGCTCTGCCAATCGAGCTGCTTCCGTGGATGCGTTCGCTTGTTGCGAAGCTGTTTCGTGAAACGATTTATCCATTTAATTTCTCTTTCATGTTGTCGAATTTTAACACCTCTGACTGTGTGAAATGGCAACCAGCCGGTGCATGCTGGTTGCTACCATCGTCGGCATATATCGCATGCTGCGATACTGCGCCAGCGTCGGTGTCAACGCCTTTGATTTTCCAGACTATAGAGGCATGGTACTCCAAGGAGTATTCAACATGTCCAGGCCGAGAGATCGGCTTGCAATTTACACTGTCCATTCTTAATGCTCTACTCATACACCATCACCTATTCATTTTTTCATTTTCTTCCTAACAACTAACTGACCCTTGTCAACTAATAGTTAATAACAGTTTTATTTCCTTTTATCACTGCTGGCAAAGTCAGCTAGGACACTCTGTGGGCAGGTTGGCGAGATATTATTTGTTAATATACTAGGATTGCACTGCGTTCACTCTAGGCTTCTCATGAAATATGCCGTTGGCACATTTTTACAATGATTTTTTTAAGCCCACCGTCGTACTCGAATAAAATCTTTACAGCCTTTCATTTTGTCAATGCTCTAAAAACTAATACTTTACCAGATTAAAACAAAGTTTTAAATTTTTTTTTCACCCTTTTTTTGCTTTTTCATAAATTATCCTTAATTTTCATCTTTTTTCATAGAATTCTTGACAGAACCTTTTCGGTTATTTCACTTTATGAGAACGTTTTTCATGCCGTCACGCAGGTGACCGTTCTCGCTCCCAAACTTGCACATCATATTGTCTTGCAGGAATGGGAGCCCCACCCCTCCGTTCTCGTTCCTCGAACACCTCCTCCCGCAGAGCGGGACTAGCAAAACGCTAGCCGGGGAGGAGCTAATACGTCCTCATCGTCATTAAAAATTATTTTTCATTTTGTCACCCAATTGTGTCGTGCGAAGCTTGCAAAGCAAAGAATGAAATGGGCAAAAACAAGCTGTCAATCACTAGTTTTGTTGGTCGAAATGCATGTTTTTTATCCTAGCCGAAAAATTAAGGAGAAAAATATAATAATTGTCAGGTTGACTTTAGATCAATAATGTGTTGATTTGTTCCTGCTGCATAGGCATAACAGAAACAAGATTTTCATCTTCCAGAAATTTTACACGGATTATAGTTGCCTCATTTTCTTGTGAATCGCTATATCTAGCGCATATGGAACAGGCAAGTTCAAGACTTTCTGGTGAAGATTTTTTGGGAAGAATTGCAAATGGACCCTTAACGTTTGCAGCGTGTAGGATATAGTTTTCAGCTTTGTTAACATTGGCAATTATATATTCATTATCGCTGTGGTTACGTCCAACAATAAGCTTTGTCCCATCAATAAACCTGAAATGTCTGCCAATCTTAAGAAAGTCAATGTTCTTGAGGTTATTGATACCTTCATGTTCTTTCAGATCTTTCATACGTTTTGCGAAACTTGGTTCAGTCAATTTGCATCCGCCAGCTGGACTTGGATATGATGTCAAACCAAAATCCTTTGCCATAGCCATCTGTCTTTTTCTTCCACGACCCTGAAGGTCTTCCAGTTGTTCTCTGTCGACAATGCCATCAATTTCCATTTGGGTAGGGGGGAGAATCTTGGCACTTAATGGACGCAAAAGGTAATCTCCGAAACTTGATGTTTCTGCAACTACCCGCAAACTTTTTTTATTTTGTGACATTGGTCTTTCATTCAGGACTTCTCCTGTGCATAGGAAATCATAACCATTCTCCTTCATATATTCCCCGGCTCTTTTAAACATTAGAGCATGGCAGTCTATGCATGGATTGATTCCTTTACCAAAACCATGTGGCGGATCTTTGATTAGTCCAATAATATCTGTGGTGAAATCTTTCTGGATCAAGTTTATACCAAGTTGTTTTGCACTTTTCAGAGCAGTTGTTAGATCATAGAATGTACTTGTAAATACAATTCCATCCACGGCTATTCCCTGCTTCTTCATAAGGCATACTGCCAGCATGCTGTCCAATCCGCCTGAAAAAAGGCATAGAGCTCTTACTTTTTTTTCTGTCATCTTAACTTGTATCCTTTATAAAATCATATTGAGCTGGCGAAGCCAGCATTACTAAGGTTGAGGTTAAGATAAAGGTACAGGAGCCAAGCCAATGCTTGGCGTTCCTCGAAAACTATCCAAAGGACTAACTAATAAAGACTTGCGTAATACGGGTCGCTATGTGAGTCCCGGCATTTCTTAATCTCAACCTTAATCTTAAACTGCTGACATCGTCAGCTCTTTATCTTAACCTTAATCTTAAACTCAGTCGACCAGCATCTCATTAATTGCTGCGGCAGCTTTACGACCTTCACCCATGGCAAGAATTACAGTTGCAGCTCCAAGAACAATATCACCGCCTGCGTAGACTTTGTCAAGAGATGTCTTGCCATCTTCATCGGCAACAATGTTGCCCCACTTATTTATTTCAAGACCTTCTGTTGTATGAGGGATGAGTGGGTTGGATTTGTTACCAATTGCAACAATCACAGTGTCAAGCTCTATGACAAATTCACTGTTTTCAATAGCTATTGGACGTCTTCTGCCTGAGTCATCAGGTTCACCTAGTTCATAACGCAAACATTCAACACCTGTGACCATGCCGTCATCGTTGCCAAGGATTCGTTTAACATTTTCTAAAACATGAAAAATTACACCTTCTTCCTTGGCATGCTCAACTTCTTCAATTCTTGCCGGCATTTCAGCTTCAGATCTTCTGTAAATCAGATATACTTCGTCAGCACCAAGTCTTACCGCTGTTCTTGCGGCATCCATTGCCACATTGCCACCACCAAGTATTGCAACCTTCTTGCTTCTAGCTATTGGTGTTGCAGCTTTTTCTTCAAAAGCTCTCATGAGGTTTGAACGTGTAAGGTACTCATTTGCCGAGAAAACTCCAACGAGATTTTCACCTTCAATGTTCATAAATGTTGGTAGTCCTGCACCGCTTCCGATAAATGCAGCATCAAAGCCTTCTTCGTCAAGTAGTTGAGGAAGAGTCAGAGTTCTGCCAACCACAAAGTTTGTTTCAATTTTTACGCCCATTTTCTTCAGTTGAGTGATTTCTCGTTGAACAATTTCTTTTGGCAGACGAAATTCAGGGATACCATACATAAGTACGCCGCCTGGTTTATGAAATGCTTCAAAAACTGTAACTTCGTGACCTTCGCGTCTAACGTCGGCCGCAACAGTAATACCAGCAGGACCTGAACCGATTATTGCAACTTTTTTGCCTGTTTCGGGTTTGATTTCAATAGGAACATCGGTAGCATTCTGGGCATCCCTGTCGGCAACAAATCTTTCAAGGCGGCCAATTGATACTGATTGTTCAACATCTTTAAGTGCTTTGCCTAGCGTGCAATAAAGCTGGCATTGCGTTTCCTGCGGGCATACTCTACCGCATACAGCGGGAAGAAGACTGCTCACTTTGATTGTGTCAATTGAATCTTGATATTTTTCTTCTGCAATCTCTTGTATGAATTTTGGAATGTCAATATTAACTGGACATCCTTTCATGCATGGAGCATTTTTGCATTGTAGACATCTTAAGGCTTCAACCTTTGCCTGTTCAGGAGTATACCCAATGGCAACTTCTTCCATGTTGTTTCTGCGGATGGCAGGGTCTTGTGAAGGCATTTCCTGTAGGGGAATCTGCATTCTATCTTTTGGCTTTAAATTTTCGCAATCTAGATTTTTTAGAATTTCACAAGCACTTTGCTGTAATTCTTTCTTTGAAATATAAGACATTTATTTATCTCCTTGTTTTGCCACAAGTTCATCAGCTTGTTTTTCAGCTTTGCATTCATGGTCGTGATATTTATCATGATTTACCTGTTCCTGCTTTTTATATGCACCAAGTCTTTTCATCATGTTATCAAAATCTACTTTGTGACCATCAAATTCCGGTCCATCAACGCATACAAATTTGGTTTCACCACCCACTGTTACACGGCAGCCACCGCACATACCTGTTCCATCGATCATAATTGTATTCAATGAAACTGTTGTTGGAACTTCACATTCTTTAGTTGTCAAGCTACAAAACTTCATCATGATAGGGGGACCAATTGCAACAACTTCATCAGGCTGTTGTTCTCTTTGGCAACACTCTTTTAGAGGTTCAGTAACCAGACATTTTCTTCCGTATGATCCATCGTCAGTACAAACGATGAGTTCATCAGCAATTGCTTTCATATCTTCTTCAAGAATAAGCAAATCTTTGTTTCTTGCACCCATTATTACTGTAAGTTTTGCACCAGATTCTTTAAATGCTTTTGCGATTGGATACATTGGTGCAACACCTATTCCACCTCCAACGCATACTACCCAGTCAACGTCTTTAACATGAGTTGGTTGTCCAAGTGGACCTAAAACATTTTCAATGTAGTCGCCAACGTTTTTGTCAGATAGTTTGTGTGTGGTTGCTCCGACTGATTGAAAAACAATTGTGATTGTTCCTGCTTCGGCATCGCCATTGGCAATTGTCAGGGGAATTCTTTCTCCAAAATCTGTGTCGATCTGAAGTAAAATAAATTGTCCGGCTTTTCTTGAACGTGCGATTAGTGGTGCTTCGATGCACATCTGAAATACATCATCAGATAGTTGTTTTTTCTCAATTATTTTATTCATGTTTTTCTCTAAGTTTGATTATAATATAAAGTAGTTAGTGTGTTTCAGAGGAGATAAAAGTACCCCTAAAACAGTTCAACAGTATATGCAATTTTTATATATTAAGCAAGATAAAATGTATTGTTTTTCTGATACCTTGATTTTTCGGTTGAATTATTTTTTTGTTGAAATTTTGGAAAGCCATTCTTTCAAATAGTTTATAGTTGATAGTAAATAGTAAATAGTTCTCTACGAGGTTAGGAAGTCGCTTTGCTATGCAGGACACAGTAGCGGGTTAGAAAGAGCACTGCCGTGGGCAGGAGGATTCTACTTTGCAGAAAACTTCAAAAGAAAATGTGACGCAGGACTCATGACGCACGACGCATGGTTTCATAAAAAAACTTATAGTCACATAAGTACTGTGTCGTGCGAAGCTTGCAAGAAGGATGAACAAACAATATGGAATATTGTTCGCTGTCTCTTCATCTCAACATGAGCGGAAGCGGATTCCAACATTTACCATTTACCGTTTACTATTTAGTTTTTTTCTTCACTTTATCTCTCAAGTAATTCCAATATTCTTGGATCTTTTTTGGCAATCTCTTCTTTTGTCAAACCTTCAAGCTCGTGAGGAAAAACAATCCATTTATCTGTTTTTTCCAGATAGAAGTCGGGTGTCACATCAGTTATATTGTTATCAGGCTTGTAAAGGATTGTTGCAAGTATTACCTGTTTTACATATGGTGTCAGCATTTTTTTTATTTTAGCCAGTGTTGAACCGGTATCAAAAACATCATCAACAATTAGCAAAGTCATCTCAGGTTTTAATACCTTGTCCACTAGTGGTTGTATTGATTCAATAATAGGCTCGTGTAGAACTTTTTCAAGAGCACTGTATGATGATGCTTTGATTGCAGTATGAAATGTCGGATTTCCTAGTTCGTTCAGAATTTCATGGACTGCAACACCAACAGGGGTGCCGCCACGCCATATTGCAATTAGTCCATCAGGTCTGATACCTGAATCATAGATTTTACGTCCAAGTTTGAATGATTTGTAGATTAAGTCAGTTCCTGATATGTATAGTTTTTCCATTGCAGTTCCTATGATTAAGATATGTAGCTTTGTTTGTAAAATTTAATGTCTGACAATGGTATATTATTTGAGATTGAAAGTCCAACAATATTTTAAGGTTAAGGTTAAGGTAAAGGTTAAGAGCTGAGTTTTCTCAACCTCGGCGTTTTTTTTTGCGACGCAGTCGTCACATCCGTCCCATTGGTCTCATCCGTCCCATGAGAAGGAATGGGAGGTATGGGACTGATGTGGTGACTACGTCACCTAAAAGTCGGTGATTTTTTTTGCTAAACGAGTAACGAACAACGTAATACTGTCTGCTGTAAACTAGACAGACATGTTCTTAAGCCATAGTTCGTGGATTCTAGTGTCGCTGGTTAGTTCAGGGTGGAAACTTGAAAGAAGTATGTTTTTGTATTGAAGAAGTATTGGTTCTCCATTTAAAGAAGATAGAATTTCAACGGAGCTATCAATGTCTGTAAACTTTGGAGCTCTAATAAATACCGCCGGAAAGTCTGATTCAAAACCTTTAATACATATGTTTTCCTTAAATGACTCAACTTGTCTTCCATAGGCATTACGTCTTGTTGAAACAGGAATCTTACCAAAGGTATCAATTTGAGAATCGTTTGCATCAACAGATAGCAATATTGCTCCAGCACATGTTCCAAAGATTGGCTTGTCAAAGTTTTTGATTGGCTCAAATAATTCCATCTGACGAATGAGCTTTGTCATTGTTGTGGATTCGCCACCAGGAATAATGAGTCCATCGCACTGTTTAATTTGTTCCGGGTACCTGATGATAGCGGTTCCTACTGAAAGCCTTTCCAAAAGCTGTTGATGCTTATGAAATGCTCCCTGTAAACCTAAAATTCCAATGGTGATTTTGTTCATATTTATTAGGGATGATGTGATTGTTGTTTCATGCTCGGGCGAAAAATTCTTCGCCCAAGCAATTTGCGCACTCACGAATTTACGCACTTACGCACTTACGCACTTACGAACTTGTATATTACCAGCCGCGATTTGCAAGTCTCTGATCTTCTGGAATTTCGCTCATGTTAATTCCCTTCATTGCATCCTGAAGTGTTGCTGAAATTTCAGCAAGTTTTTTTGGATTGTCATAGTATGTAACAGCCATAACAATTGCTTTTGCTCTTGCAGCAGGATCTTCTGATTTGAAAATTCCAGAGCCAACAAAAACAGTTTCAGCACCGAGCTGCATCATCAGTGCAGCATCGGCTGGTGTGGCAATTCCGCCAGCAGCAAAGTTTGGAACAGGCAGTTTGCCTTCTTTTGAGACTTGTTTAACCAGTTCAAATGGAGCTCCAAGATCTTTTGCAACCGCCATGATTTCATCATCTTTCAGTGTTGTTAGAAATTTGATATCTGACTGAACTGTTCTCATATGAGTTACAGCTTCAACGATGTTGCCTGAGCCAGCCTCACCCTTTGTTCTGATCATTGCCGCACCTTCACCAATTCGTCTTAGTGCCTCACCAATGTTTCTGCATCCGCAGACAAATGGAACTTTGAAATCGTGTTTCCAGACATGGTTAACTTCATCGGCAGGTGTAAGAACTTCACTCTCATCAATAAAATCAATTTCCAGAGCTTCTAGGATTTGTGCTTCAGCAAAGTGACCTATTCTACATTTTGCCATTACTGGAATTGAGACAGTCCTTTGAATCTCCTGTATCATTTTTGGGTTTGACATACGTGCAACACCACCGTCTGCTCTGATGTCTGATGGTATTCTTTCTAAAGCCATAACAGCGACAGCGCCTGCGTCTTCAGCAATCTTTGCTTGCTCTGCATTTGTTACATCCATGATTACGCCGCCTTTAAGCATTTCTGCGAGACCAACTTTTATTCCAAAACTATTTTTCTGCATTATATTTCTCCTTTATTAGGGGGGCTTTTTAATTAACCTGCATGCCCTTGTATATTTTGATTGGCGAGGAATGATATGGTTTTAGGCTAGATTTGTCAAGTATTATAATATTTCTGTTTGAAGAAACTTGATTTTCAATTAAAAATTAACTATTGGAAGGATCCGTCAGATCGGACAGATCAGCTGGATATTGTTTTGCACCAATGAAAACAGAAAAAATTGCAATTTTCACATGGCACGTATTACTTAGCACTTATCACGTAGTACAGCTGGTGGTTGAGCCAGTTCCTTCCCACTTCCCCCCCTAGCACTTATCACATCACAACCGCTGGCTCTGCCGGCTTAGACTAGTCTCAGTACTTCCTGGGTTGTTGTGTTGTGTTTGAGTACTTCCAGCCAGGCACTGTCTTCAAGTGAATTTTGTCCAGCGGCCTTCATATAGTCTCTGATGGTTTGCTCAGGTAGTACGCCTGATATCATTTTTGAAACTAATTTTTCTACTTTTAGAATTTCAAAGATTGGTTTTCTACCTTTGTAGCCGGTGAATTTACACGCTGGGCAACCAACTGCATTTAGAATTGTCAAATCTTCTTTTGGGTCATAATCCTGATTTTCAATTTTACTCATAAGTTCAGGAGGAAATGGTATTTCCGTTGCACATGCTTGACAAACTTTTCTGATTAATCGCTGTGCGACAACGGCTCTTAGTGAACCAGCAATGAGAAATGGTTCAATGCCCATGTCAACAAGGCGTGATACTGCTGAAATTGAGTCGTTTGTATGAAGCGTACTGAACACTTGGTGTCCTGTCATTGAAGCACTAATTGCAATCCTAGCCGTTTCTATATCGCGAATTTCACCAACTAAAATGACGTCTGGGTCATGTCTTAGAATTGATCTTAGTCCTTCTGCAAATGAGAATCCTATTGATTCATTTACCTGCATTTGTGTTATGCCATCAATTTTATATTCAATCGGATCTTCTATGGTAATGATTTTTGTGTCATCGGACTTCTTATAGTCTAGAGCTGCATAGAGACTTGTTGTTTTACCTGAACCGGTAGGACCGGTGAATAGTGTGATTCCAGTGGATGCATTTAGAATACCTTCCAGTTTTCCACGTGCATCTTTTGAAACTTCCAGATCTTTAAGGTTCATGAATGATGATTGGGAGTTGAGCAATCTCAGGTTTATTGTCTCACCAAAGTTTGATGGCAGCACTGAAACTCGAATATCGATTGGAGAACCTTCAAAATCAATTGAAAAACGTCCATCTTGTGGTACTCTTTTTTCGGCAATGTTTAACTGAGCCATCACTTTAATTGAAGAAATTATTGATTTCGTGTATGAGTCTGAACCTGTTGGGGTAGGTATGGTATGAAGTATTCCATCGATTCTATAGCGAAGTCGCATAGAATTTTTTGTTGGTTCAATATGCACGTCTGATGCATTACTATATATTGCATCTGAGATTATTGAGTCAACAAATTTGGTTACATATGTCTGGCTCTCAGTGCTGACTGCTTTATTGATTGAAAAGCTTTTGAATGCCACTCCAAAGTAATGTTTAATGCACTCTCTTAGTTCTTCTGTTGAGCAAAGGTACCAAGCCGTCTTTTTGTTTAGGAGAACATCTAGTTCTTCCAGATTCCCTTGTGATAAAATTCTGTCTGAAGCAAATATAACCATATTATCATTGATTTGCACTGGCATTATGTCAAAATGAGCGACGATTGAGGTGTCAAAGGTTTTGAGTTGTTCTTTATCAATTTGTATTCTGCTTAGGGATATAATTGGAATACCTGTGATTTCTGAAACATGGTTAAGTAGTTTTTCGTTTGGATAGGCTGCATTTTCTTCAAGTATTGAAAATACATTTTCATCCAGCCACGTTACCTTGTGCTCAATTGTTTCAATATGGCTGGGTTGAAATAGTTGTTCTTTTTTTATTCTCTTCAGTAGAGCATCATTAAGACTCTCTCTGCCTGCCATTGGTCTTGGTGAATATCTTTTTGTTGAATCACTCATTATGTTTCCAATAAAATAATGTTTCCACGTTTGATGACATATATCTTGTCATCTTTAATTAATTCAAGTTTTTCCTTATCAAAAGAATTTACTTTGTATGTCTCGATTGTTTCATCCTTAGTGATATAATGAATTTTTTTGTTTTCGAGAACTTCAATTAAGATTAGTTCCTGTCCATTTACAAGAGTGTGTCCAATATATCTAAATTGTTTATTCTGTTTGGGTTTAGGGTTGGTTTTTGGCTGTTCTGCAACATTATTATTTGGTTGGTTCTGGGCTTGCAGTTTCTTTTCTTCTTCAGCTTTGAGTCTTGCAGCCTCTTTTTCTTGAGCAAGACGTTCTTCCTTAGCTTTTCGTTTCCGTTCTTCTTCCAGTCTTTTTGCATCTGCAATTTTTTTTGCTTCAGCTTCCGCTTCCAAGCGTTTTTTTTCTTCGATTGCTTTTTCTCTTAGCCATGATGATAGAAATGGATTTGGAATGTTACTATCGATTTCAACAGGAGTTAGGTTGAATAAAGGTTCATGAATGTTTTCAGTTTTGTTTGAAGGGACGACTTGTATTATGCTGACACTTATATTGTTTTTTTGTTCTTCTACAGATTCAAAGGTTGTATATGTAAAATATAGGCATAGCACCAGTATTAGTAGAATAATATATTTGTTTGACAGAAGGTCCATGAATTTTGATGAAATTTTCATTGTTCACGTCCTCTTACTCTAGTTCTTCGACTATTAATGGATGGTTCAGTCGCATCTTTTTCTTTAGCTTTCAGATATTTCTCGACCGATTCTAAATCAATGAAACCATCTTCTTCGAGTCGTTCGTTAAAACCAAATGATGCACATACTAAATGAACATATAATACGTCTTTGTTAAATTTATCAGCTTTTAAAATTTCTATTTGTGAGACAGCAAAGAAAGTACTTTGTTTGTTGAAGTTTTCCAACAGATTAATTAGTGCTTTATATGATACGACTATATTTATTTTTATTGGGTATTCGGTGACAATGGCATTTTCTTCTTCAATTAGCATGTAATTGTTTGGCGGATAGCATTCAATGTTGTTTATTGCCTGAACACCTGATTTCATTGTCAGTCTTGTTAACTTGCTGATAACAGATAGCTGATCAAATAGTATTTCAATGTTTTGGTTATCTTCAACCTCTTCTGGAAGTCCAATACTATCTGGAAGAATCATTTTGTATGATGATGCTTCTTCGCGAA
Organism: Kiritimatiellia bacterium; assembly: GCA_027858345.1. Lineage (GTDB taxonomy): Bacteria > Verrucomicrobiota > Kiritimatiellia > JAQICX01 > JAQICX01 > JAQICX01. The sequence goes on from JAQICX010000242.1 coordinate 67,342, forward strand.
GCATTAGATCTGTATTGAATAGTGAAATTTTGTAGTCAATGATTGCATCTTCATTTATAGTTCTGAACGTATCATCATCTGAAAGTGTGTTAAGAAGTTTGATCGTCTCTTTTACATTTTTCCAGTTTTCTTTTAATTTGTTGTTGATATTTTCTGTTCTGGCTTTCTCTAGTATCAATGGATTTGAGTAGTTTGATCTTATTTCAATCAGCTCATTTTCCAATTTTTTATTTTGGCTTGATAGTTTAAAGAACTTTTGGTTCAAAGGGCGTATCAACACCAATAGTATCACAGGTATTGCAAGGAATAATATTACAATAAACGTATAATCAAAGATTGTATTTTCATGTAGTTTATTAGTGTTCATGTTTTAACAACTCCAATTCAACAGCAAATGCTTTGTATTCCTGATTTGTCCATAGGTTAACAGGTGTATAATTTCTCCTGATATTATCCCCCATAAGGTCGGCATTGTATATGTAATCACTATCTTTAAGTTTTGCAATCATCTCTTTTACTGATGACAGGTCATCTTTGAGTGTGTATCCTTCAACAACAAATGATGAAAATTTTTCTGTATTGATTTTACTTTCAGCCGCATCACTATTTTTTATTGAAGCTGAGTATTTGTTTTTATCAGCAATAACTGTAACCCAGTCGTCGGCCGATTTTGCCTTTGAAACGGCTTCAAGAACTTTTAAAAGTGAGTGATTGTTAATTATGGCATTTTTAAATGGCTTTGCCTGTATGCGATACATAATATTTTCTTGTCTTAGCTTGCTGATCTCTAATGCAAGAGCAGTTTCCTCGCTAACCTGTTTTTTTAGACCATTTTTTCGCAGTTCAAGTTCTGTCACACCTGTTTGCAGAATATATGCAATCAGTGCTTCTGTTAGCAGAAGCAGTAGGGGAACCATAAAAAATGCTTTTTGCTGGAATTTAAGAATTCTCTTTTGGCGACGACTTTCCGGCAGCAGAGAAATATGAATTTTTTCTTGTAGAGCAATCGTTGCAAGTCCTAATGCTGTAAGAAATTGAGTATCCAGTTCGAATTTCTTTAAATCAATGTTATTAACTTCTAAACCAGTTTTTTCAGCAAGTGCGGATGTAAATGCAGGAGCAGGGTTTTCCAACGTTAATGATATGCTATTTAAGACGATATCGTGTTTTGATGAGAAGTTTACTGCTTTGCCTATTGATGCATTAACTTCTGATTGCCATATCAAGTTTAGTCCACTTTTGCTGAAACGTCCTGTTTCTATCAAGGATAGTTGCTTTGGAAAAACGACTGTGCTGTCTTCAATTGGATTTTCCATGTTTTCTCTTGAGTACCCTGATGAGGAAATTGACGAGTGATAAAAATATAGTGGACAGGCACTTTTTCCCATTATTATATCAGTTCCAAATATTGCAGTGTTGACCGTTAGCAGAAACTCATCGTGAGGAACAGCAGCTTCTAAGCCAGATAAAATACCAATAGATGGATGCACAATATCTATAACTTCTAAGTCAAGCTCTTCAAGAAAAGTTAAGAAGCTATTGATGTTGAGTTCACGACCTGCAATGGCAACTAATAATTTTCTTTTGTTAAGTTTAACAACCTGATAGTCTATCAGTGATAAATCTTTTGACACCATTGCAAACTCTTTTGCAAGTCGCTCTAACCCAAAAGTTATTGCTTTTGAAGAACTATCCTGGATCTCAATTGTTCTGAGCAAAGAAGAATTATGATATGATGAAACAACGCATGGCATACCTTCCCAGCGGTTAGCCAGCAGGAATGCTTTAATAACTTTATGCTTTTCGGCTTCATTTTCCGGTAAACGAGCCCAAGCTTGTTTTAAAATCTTGAAGCCGGCAACTTTTCTCGCACAGTGGACGACGTGTATTGAATCCTGTTTGAGGTCAATGCCTAATATTTCATTGTATTTATAACTATACATATCTTTTAATTGAGAGGGGCTGCCGTTTCATCCAGCTCGATAATAGGATCCATCTTTTTTGATTTGAGATTGCTTGTTGTGCTGGTTGACGTTTCATCATCTAACCCCAGAGCTGTGGTTGTGAAGACATTTTCACCTTTTGCTGAAAGTACTGTTGCTGTAACAAAAATAATTAAGTTCTTTCTAACTTCTGTAGAACTTGTAGATTGAAATAGCTTACCTATGATAGGTATGTCGCCAAGGAGAGGGATTTTTTTTGTATGTTTGCTTGTCATAGATGTGATAAGTCCGCCCATAACAACAGTCTCTCCGCTATCAACAACCACCTTTGTCTGAATTTCTCTTCGTTCAATTGTAGGAAGTTTAACTTCAACTTGTCCGAATGTATAATCTTGACCATTAGTTGACGAACCAGTTGTGTAGTAGTTGTAATCAGAAAGCTCACTAATGGTTGGTGTCAGCAGCAAACTTATTGTGTTCATATCTGCACCCACACTTGGCACAGCAACTAGTGTAATTCCTAGTTCAGATAACATAGGCTTTCCCTTTGGCATAATTGCTGTTGTGCTGTATTTGTTGCCATTATTGTCCAGTAAGTTGAATGCTTTAGCTTCAAATTCCTGATAATATAATAAGTCTTTGCCATGACGCAGCTTTGCTGGATTATTGTTGATGGTTGTGACTCTAGGAACTGATAGCGTCTGAGCTGTACCCGATTGATCCAGTGCATGAATCACGGCCTCGAACATTGGCTCCGTAAGAATACCCTCAAAGGACAGGTTTAAGCCCTGACTTTGATTTGCAAGATCATTAAAATTCACTATGTTGCCGGCAGCAATTGCTGTCTTGTCAGCTTCAACCCATTCCCCGTTTTTCATAACATTTTTTGTGGTTATTCCTAAAGGAGAATTTAGATACCAGTCGACTCCCAACTCTGCAAGTTCGGTCATGTTGACTTCGATAAATCTTGCTTCAATCAAGACTTGTGATGGTGTTTTATCCAAGGATGTCAAGATTTCTTCAATCATCTTTAAGTTTTCAGGTGTGTTTTTAACATAAAGAGTTTGAGTGTTTTTCTCAAGGAAAAACTGTGAGCCATTAATAGGTGGTACAAACTTTGTGATAAGTTCTTCTATGTAAGTTGGCTTGTCTGCCAATTCTGTTGCAGAAAAAGATAGACTTGGTTCATCCTGCTTATCTGTCTTTGTCCAGTCTGATGTGTGAAACTGAAGTCCTTTATGTAACTTGTAGATTCTAGTCACTAGTGGCGCATTTTCTTGTTTTGGATCTTTTGCAGTTATCCATATAACATTTTCGCCTGCATAAAATTCAACATTAAAGTTACGAGATACATATTGAAGTAGTTCAATCAAAGGAACATCATCAATGTTAATATCAAGTTTTTTGCCTTGTCCAACGTTTTGGTCAGCTATGATATTCACACCTGTGGTATTTGAAAGTAAATCAATTATAGCAGTGAGATCTGCTCCTGTCAGATGCATGCTTACAGACTGGTTGATGATTTTATCCATCTTGCTACTTTTTGTAGTATGTGCTTCAATACCAGTTTTTATGACTGTTCTCAAACCATAGTTTTCAGGAATGTTCTCAGCATTTAAGACTTCCAAACCCATACGCTTCTTGCTGGCATCAGATCTGTTTTTTGCTTCTAAGGTTCTTTTTTCAATTATTGCTTGTTCAACTTTGGTGTTCAAGTCATCAAGACCTTTTATGCTGGGATCTGTCTTTTTAAGGGCAATAAGGTCAATCATTGCCTCTTCATATTTAGCGGAGTTGTAGAGACCAACAATTGGTTCAATTCTTGAATCTATCATTTCAACCACATCGTTGTCTGTGCCATCGGTTTTTGATTCAGGCATAACAGTTATTCCACAACCACTAAAAATATAACTGGCTACTAACAACGTCAAAATATAACTTTTTTTCTTCATGAAGTCCCCTAAATTTGTAAAAATTGAGGCAAAAAATTGCCTTTTCTAAAATAAAACATGTATTATACGCATTTACTATGTACAAAACAATACAAAGTTATTAAAATAATTTCAATTTATTAATAACAACAAATGAAAGTTTTTTACAAATGAATGAACGAATTACTGTTTTTATGGCAATTTGCTGGGCTATTTTGGGTGTAAATTTATTTGGCGAGACGATTAATCAGACAGATACACCACTTTTTAGGGTTGAAGGTGACCAACCTTTTGCTTTTTGCTTGAAAGCAGAGATTGGAAGTAGAGATCTTGAGCACAATGATGTTTATGTTTCAATGGATAAAACAAGATACACCGCTGAGCTTGCTGTTGACGTTCTTCCATTCATGGGGTTGTTTGCAGAAGCAGGGGTTGCACAGGCAACACTTGACAACAGAAACAACGACGATGGGTCTTATGGTTTCACATGGGGGCTTGGTGCAGACTTCAATCTTTTAGAGTTTTTGATTTCGGAGTCTCCTGTTATAGGTAAGAAGCAATGGTTGCAGTTGAGAGTTCGTGCAAAAGTTGAGTCAAATGAGTCAAATATGCCTGGTGCAGATTTCTCATGGTACGAGTATAAAGTTATTCCATCAATTATATATAACAACAATTTAAAGACCAAAGTTAATATCAACCCAACTCAACCAATGGCAGTTGCAACCGAGATTGGACTTATCTTTTCGCAGATTGACGGAAAAACTGAACCTTTTGATGAAGAACAAATTGACTTTTCAGAGGCAGATAACATTGGTGTTCTTTTGGGGGTTGCATTTCTTGGCAAGAATGATTGGATTTGCAGGGTGAATGGCGAGCTTTATGGAAGTGGTGGTGGAAGTGCCATCTTCTCTATTGGATACAATTTTTAATGCCACAATTGTATGATAAAGGTGAAAAATAATTTATTATGACAATGAGGATCCCGCAGGGCGGGATCGCTCCCGTTTTTCCAAGAAAACCTTTGTTTGCATGCTGGGATCCTCCTTCGCCAGCTACTTAAATAAATAGCTGGGTCTACGTTGCGACAGGTCTATAAGATCCTCGTTATCATAACTACGTTCAACCGAAAAATAGAGATGAACTGTATACTATTAAAAAAAATCTAAGATTTTTTTTAAATGAGACGTTTTAACAATATAGTAAATTTAACAAATAGGGAAAAAGAACAATGAATACAAGAAAGATGAGAATCTTATTAATGTTAGGATGTGCTGCAGCAATATCATGCAATACATATGCGCAGAAAATTGTTTCAAAATCAACAACATCAAGTGGAACTGATATATCCGTTCAAAATGAAATTGATGCAGCAATTAACCGCGGACTAGATTGGCTTGCAGCGGAACAGAATCCAGATGGTTCATGGTCAAACACAAATTTTCCGGCTTTAACAGCTCTGCCAATGATGGCATTTATTAATTCTGACTATCCAGGCAAAGGAAAAGTTTTGGATAAAGCCTCAAAGTTTCTGCTTTCATGTGTTCAAAAAGATGGTGGAATATATATTGATAATACAGTTCGTAAGGGTGGTGGACTTTCAAATTATAACACATCAATTTCCATGCTGGCATTGTATATGATGAAAAACCCTTCATTTAATCAGACAATTCTTAATGCAAGAATATTTGTAGCCAAAAGTCAGTTGTTTGGTGACACTGAATTTGCTGGTGGTTTTGGATACGATTCAGCAAGAAACAGAAACTACACAGACCTTCTCAACACATATTATGCAGTTCAAGCCATGTCTTTGACAAAAGGTATTGAAGAGAGTAGACCTAGTAACGAGACAAAAGCTTCTATCGATTGGTCTGGGGTAAGAAAGTATATTGAAAAGATGCAAAACAAACCAGATACTGGCGAAGATAATGCTGGTGGTTTCTTTTACAAACCAGGAGAATCAAAGGCTGGTACAACAAACATAAACAACAAGGTTGTCCTTAGATCTTATGGAAGCATTACATATGCAGGCATCATGGCATTGCTCTACTCGGATGTCAGCAGAGATGATCCTCGTGTGATATCGGCTCTGGATTGGGCATCGAATCACTGGACTCTTGAAGAAAATCCAAACATGGGGGACCAAGGGTTGTTTTTCTTCTATAACATAATTACAAAAACTTTAGATGCAGCAAACGTAAATGTGATTACAACTCCTAATAACCAGCACATTAACTGGAAAAAACAGATGGCTGAAAAGCTGATAAGCACTCAAAAAGTTGAAAATGGTAAGGGCTATTGGCTGAATGATACGGGGCGCTTCTGGGAAAACGATAAGGTGCTGGATACTGCTTATTCATTGACGGCATTGGAAGCTCTGTAAAATCAATTAAAAATTAAGGCTCTCTCTCGGTTTCCATGGGTAAAAAGAAAATTAATAAATCTTAGCCACGGATGAACACGGATAATAAATGTTCGACTACGTTGTAGTCGTTATGTAATGTTTAACATTTATCCCCGTATTTCATACGGGGCTATTAATATTAGACCACTCCGTGGTCATTAGCAACTGCGAAGCAGTTGAACTTTAGTAGCCCCGTATGCAATACGGGGTTAGTTATAATAACATAAGACGACCCTGAAGGGGTCGAACAAAAAGGCATGACCCACGGAAACCGTGACAGAGCCATAATTAAGAATTAAAAATTGGTGAATGATGGTTGCGATGTTATTGCTTCAAGACGGGGGCCATGACCACGCCAAAAAAAATCATCAAAATCAAGGTATAAACAATGAAAAAAGGCTTTCTTGACAAATTAATAGCAAAAATTGACTTGGTTGACTCCGAAAGTCTTCAAGGTCATTTTTTGCGTCTAAGTAGTGAGCGTGGACTTCTTGAAACAATTTTTCAGTCGATGCATGAGGGAATTCTTGTGCTTGATAAGAGTGGAGAAATCAGCTATGCAAATAGTTCTGCTGAAAAACTTTTGGCATTCAATGCAAAAGAGGCCAAAGGTAAACACATTGAGGACTATATTCCAGGTGTACACTGGAATAGAATCATCTCTTTTGACGAGGGCGAATGGTCGCGTCTGATATCGCGCGATATTGAAATCACATATCCTGAATATAAGTTGATAAATTTTTATGTTGTTCCACTGGCGGAAGACCAGGAGAAACCTGAAGGTTTGATTATTATATTGCGAGACGTCATGGATAAGAGAAAGCAGGAAGAGAGTACTATCAATTCTGAACGCTTTGAAGCAATTCAACTTTTGGCAGCAAGTGTTGCACATGAAATTGGTAATCCACTAAATGCTTTGAATATACACCTTCAGCTATTACAACGTGAAACAGGCAACATTGAAAACCAGGAAGTTAGGAATAGTATAGAAGAGTTGACTCAGGTTGCGGTGGATGAAGTGTCACGACTTGATACAATAATTACTGAATTTTTGAAAGCAATAAGACCGTCCATGCCTGACCTTAAGACAGAGAATATACAGCAAATTTTAGAAGAGACCCTAATGCTTATTCAGAATGATGTGTCAAATCGAGACATAAGCATTGAGGTTGATACAAATGGTGTACTCCCTATGATAAAGGTTGATAAAGGTCAAATTAAGCAGGCCTTTTTCAACGTCATCAAAAATGCACTTCAGGTTATGCCTGATGGTGGAAAGCTTATTATATCTCTTTCAAGTTCTGATGATTTTCTTGGCATTGCATTTCGTGACACAGGAACCGGAATATCAAAGAAAGATTTTGCACATGTGTTTGAACCATATCATACTACCAAAGAAAAAGGTAGTGGGCTGGGGCTTATGATTGTTCAGAGAATTGTACAGAACCATGGTGGACAAATTGAACTTGTCTCTCAGGAAAACAAAGGCACTGTCTTTACTATTCTGCTTCCTCTCAGCGAACGAAGAGTCAGACTCCTAACCTCGGAACAATAAACAGTTGCGGGACAACAAAAGAAGTGCGCAAATGCGTAAGTGCTTAAGTTCGCAAATTGGGATTCGTCTCTTGTTTAATTAATAATTTGGGGTGATTATGAAAAGATGGTCGAGACAGAGACATTTGGTGACAACGTTGGTGCTGGTTGGAGTACTGTTTTTGAAGTCAGTTTTTCCAATGGCTTTTCAAGCTGTTCTTGCTGTGCCAGCTGGTGTTCTTGCTGCAAAATTCTTTGGGACTGATTATGCTATTACTTCAGATTATATTGTTCAAATATATGGTCGTCTGTTTACTGTTAATGTTACCAGTGCTTGCAGTGCATCATTTTATTTTGCACTTATTTTCTCGCTTCTCTTTGGTCTTTTCTTTGAATACAAGAGAAAATGGTTGTTGTGGCTACCGTTTTTTGCAATAATCTTAACAATACTTGTTAATGCATTAAGATTGGTTTTGGTTATCTATTGTGGTGTATTATTTGATGGAATTTTGCAACCTGAATATCAGATTAAGTTGCATCTTGGTTTGGGAGTCTTTGTCTTCTTGCCAAGTTTGATTTTGGTGCATTTTCTCTTTGAGAGAAAATTGGCTGTTCTAAAAAAACGCAAGAAGAGAGCTGATGGACTTTAGGGCTGAAAGCCCGAGATAACACAGCCTAGGGTATGCAAACAAATATAATAAGAGCTGAAAGCCTGAGATAAAACATGAATTTCCATGAACGGATCACCCCTCCCACCTCGCAGGCGAGGTGACCTCCTCTTGGCAAGGGGAGGAGTTTAGGCGAACGAGAGGTTAGTTTGTAGAAACAACGTGTGTAGCCGAGTCCCTTGGACTATGGAAACAACGCTCAACAAAAAACGAAAAATGTGCTAGTTTGGCTAGACGATCAAGGCAGGAACGTACGTATCACTTATTACGTGTTTCAGTGAACTGTGCACTGTACTCTTTTATAAAAGATTGGAGTTATATTATGGAAAAGAAGAAATTATGTGTGTTGATACCTGAGACGATGAGGAATCCTTTTGTCTTTTTGAGTGTAATAATTTTGCCTCAGTTGTTTTTGTGGGTTTCTCTTTTTAGGGCATGGAGCTTGCTGAAAGGGGAGTTGTCGGCTGAAAATATTGCTGGATATCATTGGATAATTATCTTTCACGCGATATTGATTGTTGGCGCAGGGGGTATGACTGTTTTTCTTTGCAAGAGAAAGATGTTGTTTAACTGGATATGTGGTTTAATATTTTTTGGTTTTCAGGCTGCACTAGCATACGGTATGTTTTATCAAGTTGATAGTTTAACACCATCAGGTACTCCTGTATGGATGTTTAATGTTGGCAGTGTGATTTTCATGATGGCGGTTGCCCTGACTCCTGGGTTGTTTTATTCTCTGCTTAATGTTGCTGGTATTAATTTGCCGTTTAAAAAAGGAAAGGATTTTCTATATTCTTTTTTAGGACTTATTATTATTCCTACCTGTTATTACCTCTGTATGATAGTTCTATCTCAACTATCATATTCTTGGTCTGATATCTTAGACCACATAATGATGATTATGTTCATACTTGGGACGGCTATAACATTTGTTCTTTTCTTTAGATGTATTCTTCATCTTTACCGCCTGTATGGAAATAAGCTTTTTATCAAAATTCTAGCTTGTCTTGTTTTTCCCATTGCAGGATTAATATTAAACATTGTAATACCTTTTCCTGCAAATTTACAGGATTGGACTGTTTATGCGTTGACTATTATCAATGCAGGAGTGATTCTGATTCCAACAACTAATGTGGCTAATACAAAAAATATTTTAATTTATTGTGCAAGATGCATTATGTTCACTTTTACACTATATTTCTTTTTGCTGTTTCTCCCGTTTTTGCCACTCTCTATTGTTGCAATGATTATCTTTGGTGCAGGCTTTCTTATTTTGGCTCCAACGTTTTTGTTCTTTATACATGGAAGACTAATTGTTGATGAAGGAAAAGTTTTGGCTCAAAGGTTTGGTTTTCTCAAAGTTATAATACTGTTTGTAGTTATGATCTCAGTTCTTCCCGCAATATATACTGCAAGAGCTTTTTGTCATAAGAATGCTTTGATGACTGCGGTTGATGTTGTATATCATCCTGATTATAGCGTGGCCCAACCAAAGGTGAATACTTATGCAGTTGAAAAGGCACTGAAGAGACTTCAAGCGATGAATGCTGGCATTTATGTGCCAATTCTTTCTGAATATTATAATAAGATTGTTTTCAATAACATGGTTTTGCCGCAAAATAAGATTGATAAAATTAGTGAAGATTTGTTGGGCAAAAATATATCTAGTCGTTTTAATAAGGAAACGCAGATGTTTGATATGTTTACATCTGGCTCAACAGGAAGGTCAAGGAGCCTTAATAGAAAGATTCGTCCTCCAAGGCATGTGAATGTAACGGGGCTTGGAGTTGTTAGCAAGACTATGGAAAGTTTTACATCTTCAGAAGTTATCGTTTCCATGAAGAATGCCAAAGGTACCCGAGCTGAGTTTGAATGCGAGGTTGATTTGCCGGAAGGGGTGCTGATTTCCAATTACTGGCTTGATGTCAACGGTAAAGAGGTTGATGGAACTTTGTTTGATAGAAAGTCTGCCGAATGGGTGTATGGAATGATTCGCGATACAACTCCTAGAGATCCTGGGCTGGTCGTCTATAAAGATAGAGATACTATTAAGCTTAATGTTTATCCTTTTGAATCATATCAGGAAAGACAGTGTGGTTTTACATTTATATACCCTTCAATGATGAAGGTTGATTTTAGTACAGTTAGCAACTCTTTGAGAATTGTTAGTTCCTCTGTTGCTGAAGAAACCTTGAGACCGCCAATTGCTGCAGGAGAAGAGTTGGTTCTTATTTCAAAAGGAGCCACAGAATCTTTACCTACAGTTGTTCGTAAACCATATTATCACATAATGATTGATGTTTCTAAGCAGTCAGCAAATCAAAATGCATGGGAGAATGAAATTCTAGAATCCTTTGTTGACAAGATTGGCGATAACGATACTAAGGTTACTCTTGTTAATTATGGCAGCTATGATCTTTCAGATGGACAAATGGTTAATTCATCAGAAGTTGTGGAACTTGTTGATAAAGCATTTGCAGATAGTATTAAATTTAAAGGTGGATTTAATCTTGGTAGGGCATTGAAGAGAGCTGTTCTTGAATATGATGCTGATGATAGCTTATACGATAGGGTACCAATCTATATTGTTGTTGGTGCTGGCAAACCTTTGGTCATTGGTAGCCTAGATGAATATCAACGTCTTAAACCTGACACACCAATATATTTGAATGCTACAAACTTTACTAGTGCTATACATCCTAACCCAATTCATCTTATGAACGTTGGGGATGACTATAGTGTTATTGAAACAGGCAAGGATATTGTTTTGATTGCTAATGGTTCTGATGTCTCCTGTTTTGAGCAGGCTACTGGTTTATGGTTGCCAATTGCTTCAGAGATAGTTACTGAGAATTCTTTGTCTGAAACCTATATTAAGGGGATGAAACTTTGGAATGATTACACTCAAATGGCGGTTTTCCCTGAAACTCTAAGTGCAAATAGGAGGCAATTACTTGCCCAAGCAAGAGATTGTGGAATCTTGTATCCTGAGGTTGCGTATATTGTTTTGGAAAATAGCGCTCAGATTGAGTTTCTGAAGCTTGCTGAAAAGCAGGCACTTGATAGCAATGATGCTCTTGAGTTTGATGCGCCTGCTCCGGGATTACTGTTTTTGCTTGTGCCGTTCATGCTTTGGCAGTTTGTCTCCTCACGCAGAAAAAAGAGACCAAACTAAAGCTTGGTGTTCTACAAAAAATCCGAGCAGGAGCGACTCGGCTATCCGCCTTCGTTCCTTGGTCTCGGAAGTGGAGTTTGGAATCAAAAAAAATAGCAGAAACAATTGTTTAACAACTGTTCTGCTATCGGTTGCCTATATTCTTGACCCTTGTCAACTAATAACTAAAAACTAGAAGCTAACAACTATTTAGGGCATCCTGTTCAATTCATAACCTGTTTTTTAACAAGGTATTATGCTGTACTAACGACCCAGCTACTAACTAAGTTATACAATTATATGTTGTTCTAAAACCAATATAATTATTAACCGGGCTAAAACGCTTGCAGATGAACTTTTATATAAAGTTATTCAGTTTATGACTTTGTAATGCGATATCATGCATCTTATAGGTCATTTCGCTTCGCTACATTGCTCTTGCAATTTTATTTTTAGTTGCAAAAGCCTCTCTGCATCTTCGCCTTGAGTGTCACTGCAATGAGTTACCCCGCTATCACTTTGCCTTTTTAAGCAAAGTGATAGCGAGGCGAAAATGCTTTAAATCAAGATTTCAGGAATCAACTTGTTGAGACTGGAGGTAGGCCATTACACTGCGTTTCCAGCCTCACTCCCGATGGTCGTGGTTCAACAGTAGCGAAGCGTCCTATCTTGCATTAAACAGTAGCCCCTATAATAGGTTTAGTTTCTGAGCTTCAGATAGCCAGCGAAGTTCACGGCGTCTCATTCTGTTATATTCAATTTCAGATGCATCATTGGCACCAGATAGGTGATCGAATCCATGTGCAATATACAATGCCAGCTCTTTCTGGAATGTAAAGCTCTTTTTGAAATGGTCAAAAGCATATTCAACGTTGACAATGATTTCTCCAGAGAATGTATCTTCGCCAGGAAAAGGTGGAAGAGTATATGTTATTACATCGGTTGGATAATCATGCTGTAAGTGGATTTTGTTAATCTCTTGACTCTGTATGTTGTTCACAATAACAACCGAGATTTCATCCCACTCTTTTGATGATATTCTTTGAAGCTTTGTAAAGAAAAAATCAGCTAGTTTTTTCAACTGATTTTTTTTCAGCTTTTGTGTTTTCTGGTTGTTTATTATTGTTATCATCGTCTTTAGGATATGCAATTCTGCCATGCATTATATTTGATAAGGAGAATACAAAAGATTTTTTAATTTTATTCAGTTCAGCAAATGTAAGTTGTGTATTATCCAATTGACCATCTTTAAGTCTTGCAGTTACTATTGTATCAATTAGATTCTGCAATGAGTTTTTGTTTGGCTTTTCTATAGATCTTGATGCCGCCTCAATGGAGTCTGCAAGACTTATAATGGCTATTTCTTTTGACATTGGTTTTGGTCCAGGATAACTAAAGTCTGTTTTTGAAATTTCAGCCTTATTGTTTGTGCTGTTTTCAAGTTCAAGCTCAAGTTGTTTTTTTGCCTTATGGTGAAAGAATGAGACTAGTGATGTTCCATGATGCTGCCTAATAGCATCCTTAACAATTTGAGGAAGGTTATGGGTAATGGCACGGCTTATACCTTCTTTGACATGAGATGTGATTATTAGAGTACTCATACTTGGTAATAGATTATCGTGCGGATTTTCATCTGATGATATATTTTCTGTAAAAAACTCTGGTTTCGTCAATTTGCCTATATCATGATAATATGAACATACTCTGGCAGCCAATGGGTTTGCTCCAATTTCCTCTGCTGCAGCTTGTGCCAAATTTGCCACAACTAAGCTATGGTGGTATGTTCCTGGAGCTTTCATTGCCAAGCGTTGTAATAGGGGATGGCTTAGATCTGATAACTCAAAAAGAGTTATGTCAGAGGTTATATTAAATAATTTTTCAATAAGTGGCAAAAGTATTATTGTTGCAATTGCAGATATTAGTGTTCCTGATAAGCATGCAAGAGCCTGTTTAATAATCAGCGAGTAATCAAAATGATTCACGTTTAAGGCAGTGATGATTGGTATGCATATTAGCTGAGCCATTCCAACTTTGAAACTTGTAGTTATTAGTTTTGACCTTGTCTTAATATGCAAACCAAGGTCAGTTGCAACAGCTGTAGAGATCATTCCCATTGAAAATATGTATATTGGATCGGCATAGTTTTTAACTAGAATTGCTATAATCAAACTCATCCATAGCCCTAGCATTATTCCAAGTCTTCTGCTATGAAACATGGTTCCCAGGAATGGTGCCATTGCATATGGTAGGTAGTAGGGAAGAAGATTGGGGACAATGCTCACAGAGTCTGATGTATATGCAATGAGCCTGGTTAGCACCATTGTACATAAAAGTATGAAAACGGAAAGAAAGAGTAGTTTGTTGTTTTTTAGAAAGTCCTTGATGACAGTATTGAGTAATATCCCATACGCAATAATTGCTACAAAGAAAAATAACGAACGTTCTATAGCTCTGAATGTTGTACAGAATAGCCCTGCACCTGTTGCATGGAAACTTTCCCTATGCAAGGTTAGAAGAACAAAAGCAATCCATAAAATTATTGCAAGATAGAAAGCTACAATCGGTCTTTGGAAAAATGGAAGTTTACCCGTTTGTTCCTTACTGTGCTGCTTCTCTTTTTTTCTTGTATTACGTTTTCTGGCCTTTGATATAGCATCATTCATAATATTTTATACCCTTATTTTTCGCTATGGTATACTAAAAAACTGTAAATGTCAAATTATTGATTTGAGACTGGACTGTGCCCTTGATTTTTCGGTTGAATGCCTCTCCGATCACAGATCGGACTCTACATTTTCTGCGAACAACATTATTTGCAAGTAATGTAGTGTCCGAACTATGTTCGGGAAAAATACTTTCATAACAATCATTTCAAATAGTAGAAAACAAGAAATAGGTTCCTGATTTTATTGGATGAAACACAACTTTGTATCTCCAACCGGAAAACCAAGGACAATGCTCTTAATTTTCAGGTCAGCTCTAGCTATGACAATGTTTTTCATGCTGTCACGCAAGAGAGAGACGTAGCACCTATGATTTATCACTTATACTGCGTTGTGAAGCCAGTAATCTATGCTTCCAGGATTTCTTTCATATACTTCTTGGTGATTCTGATTGTTTCAGGATTTTTAGACTCAGGAGAATCAAACATAATGTTCAGCATGATTTTCTCGAAAATAGACCTTAAACCTCTGGCACCAGTTTTTTTTGCAATTGCAATTTCGGCAATTTCATTAAGAGCAGCCTTATCAAAGGTAAGCTGTATGCCATCAATGGCCATTAGTTTCTTGAATTGCTTGACAATGCTATTGTTTGGTTTTGTGATGATTTCAAGAAGTTCTTCTTTTGAAAGTTCTTTAAGAGATGCAATAACTGGTAGACGTCCGACAAATTCAGGTATTAATCCAAACTGTATTAAGTCTTCTGTTTCAATCTCGTTAGTTTGTTCTTCTTCATTGGCTTTATTATATTCTTGGGCAAAACCAAGACTACCAGCACCATGGCGCTTGTGTATTATGTCTTGTAGACCAACAAATGCTCCACCGCATATAAACAAAATGTTTCCAGTGTTGATTTCGATATATTTTTGTTCAGGATGTTTTCTGCCACCGGCAGGTGGAACACGTGCAATAGTTCCTTCAATAATTTTTAGAAGAGCCTGTTGTACTCCTTCACCAGAAACATCTCTAGTAATTGATACATTACCAGTTCTTTTTCCAATCTTATCAATCTCATCAACATATATGATGCCGTGCTCAGCTTTTTCAATATCCATATCCGCATTGCGAATAAGGTTAAGAAGTATATTCTCAACATCTTCGCCAACATAGCCCGCTTCTGTCAATGTTGTCGCATCTGCAATTGCAAATGGAACATCAAGCATTTTTGCTAGTGTTTTTGCAAGTAAAGTCTTTCCTGAACCTGTTGGCCCCATAAGAAGAATATTACTTTTTTCAATCTCAACATCTTTTAATGATTCAGGAAGATTGTTATCTTTTGGATCGATCAAAGAGTGTTTTAACCTTTTATAATGGTTGTGAACAGCAACAGATAGAACTCGTTTAGCATAAGAGTGTCCAATTACATACCTGTCAAGATGGTCCATGATTTGACGTGGTGATGGGACTGTTTCTAAATTCTCAAGTGAAAAACCTTTTTCCTTTTCTGGTTCTGGCTTTACAAGTCCAACCATTTCTGCACATGCTTCGACACATTTGTTGCATATGTGCACATCATCAGGTCCCGAAAGCAACTGTTCGGTCATGTATGCCGGATGACCACAAAAACTACATTTTGGCTCTTTTTTATCGTTTTTACTCATAATATTATTTGCTCTTTTGTTCAGTAGGCAGGATAACTTGGTCAATTAAACCATAGTCCATTGATTCCTTTGCAGACATAAAGAAGTCTCTGTCAGAGTCTTTGGCTATTTGTTCTTTTTTCTTGCCGCAGCTATCTGCTAAGATACCATTTAATAAATCTCTTTGCTTAAGAATTTCAGTTGCCTGAATGCTGATGTCAGAAGCTTGCCCTTGAGCACCACCCCATGGTTGGTGAATCATAATTCTTGCATGCGGAAGGGCATATCTTTTCCCTTTTGTTCCTGCCGCCAATAGTACAGCACCAAAACTTGCAGCAAGTCCAATGCAGTATGTTTCAACAGGGCATTTCATGAATTTCATTGTGTCATAAATTGCAAAACCAGCAGTAACTGATCCGCCTGGTGAATTTATGTATATGCTAATTGATTTTTCCGGATCTTCAGCTTGAAGAAACAGTAGTTGTGCTACAACTAAATTTGCTATTACGTCATCTATAGCTGACCCTATAAATATGATTCTATCTTTCAATAGTCTTGAATAGATGTCGTATGAACGTTCACCTCTACCAGTTTGTTCTACGACCATTGGTACTAGTTGATTATGGTTTGACATTGTTGTTTCCTATTCTAATAATTATTTTGCAAGAACTTCATCTTTAATTGCATTTAGTGCTTTGTTACATAGAATGTTCTCTTTGACGTTTTCTGTTTCGCCGCCAAGAACTTTTTCTTTGTAGTCCTCTGGCGTCATCTGTCTTTGCATTGCCATCTGCATGATGTTCATTTCAACTTCTTCATCGGCAACTTCAAGTGCCTTGTCAATTGCAACCTGCATTAGGATGAATGATAGTTTAACAGCTCTTTTGCCTTCTTCTTCACATTTCTTTAGAATTTCTTCCTGATGATCTTTGATGTTGTCTTCTGTTTGACCTTGCTGCATGAAAGAACTTACAGCTTGTTGTAGACGCTGGCGAATTTCCATGGCAACCATTGATTCAGGAAGCTCTAACTTTGTGTGCTTGTCCAAATAGTCAACAATTTCCTGAATTAGTCTTGCATGATCTTTACCTTCATTTCTCTGCTGAATATCTTCTTTTATTCTTTCTCTTAGCTCTTCAACAGACTTAACCTGTAGTGATTCCAGAAATTCTTCTGTAATTTCAGGTAGAACTCTTTCCTGAAGATCAGTAAGTGTTACTTTGTAGTCAACTTTTTTGCCGGCAACTTCTTTAATTGCATAATCTTTAGGGAAAGTGATTGTAACATCTTTTGTTTCATCAAGACTTACGCCAATCATTTCAGTATCAAGCCCAGGAACAACATCTTTCATCTCAGGTAGAATCCAGAAGTTTTCTCTAGTGGAAATTCTCTTTACAGCGTCACCTAGTTCAGATAGAGGTTTTCCATTGAGTGTGCCTTCAAATGAAACACGCATGAAATCTTCTTTTTTTGCTGGACGAGCTTCAACCTTATTGTATGCGGCACGGCTTGCAATGATTGTGTCATACATTGTGTCAATCTCTTTTTCATCAACCTTTGCAACATTTGGCTTTAGTGAAATCTTATCATACTTAGGCATTTTGAACTCAGGTTCAACATCAACAACTGCTGTGAATGTCAATCCATCTTCCAAAGAGCATACAGTATCTTTGATTTCAATTGGCGTAACAACTTTCAGTTCTTTTTCATCAACTGACTTTCTATATGCATCACCAATAAGTTGTTGCTCAACATCCTTGATAAGATCTGCACCAAATTTTTGCTCAACAACTTTGGTTGTTGCCTTACCTTTTCTGAAACCAGGGATTACAACTTTTTTCTTGTACATTGAGATTGCATTGCTATACTCGTTTTTAACATCTTCAGCTGGTACTGTAATATTTAGTGTTCTTCTGCAACCTTTTGTCTCTGTGATTTCTACGCTCATTTATCTTACTTCCTGTTTTAAGTTTAAATAATTTTTGTAATTGCTTTATATTATAAATCTTTATATTAATATCGCTATATTAATTTGATTATGAAAATCATACATCAATTTCTGCTCAGTATTTGAGTAGTCAAACAGGGAAGAATATATAAATAAGAGCTAAAAATCAAGTGCTAAATTGAACTCGGCCGCATTTTTTTTTGTGTTTTTTGCAATGATTTCTCATAAGGCTCAAAAGGTATTTAGTGCACCTGCATTTTGAGCTTTTCGTAGAGTTCCTGGTTTGCAGGAATTTTGATACCTAGTGTGTCGGCTTTTTTAATCAACTCGCCTGTAATGCTTTCTAATTCAAGTTGTTTGTGATTAAGAACATCCTGAAGCATTGACGATTGGTTTTCGGATGTTAACACACACACTTTCATAAGTTTTTCAAATGGCTCTTCAAATAGAAGGTTGATGTTAGATGCCTTACAAACTTGCAATATTTCATCCGAGATTTTCTTTGCTAGTTGTGAGAGGAACATCTGTTTAATGATTTCACCATTTTTCACATTATATAGTGCTGTAATAGGATTTATTATTGCATTAATATATAGTTTTGACCAGATAACCGTTTGCCAGTCTTTGTGTACATCGCATCTAATCTCGCAGTCATTAAGAAGAGTTGAGATGTTTTTAGTAGCGGTCATGTTTTCCTGAAGACATATAGGTGCAATGTTAATAGTACCCTTTCCGCAAAAAATGGTTCTATTTGCACCATCAGCTGTTGCGCCTGTGGATATTGTGCCAGCAATTAAATTTTGTTCAGGTAAATACTTTTGAATAGTTTCAACATTTCCTAGACCATTTTGCAGTGTCAGAATGCAGCTTGATTTAAGATAGTCTAAGTTTCTTCTTACGGCATCTTCTGTTGAATAGGCTTTAGTTATAATAATGCATAAGTCTGTTTTTTGCAAATCTCCACTATTGTCAGTTGCTGTTATATTGTCTTTGAAATTGAAAGTTTGATTGTTTAGGTCGGTTAAGAATATTCCCTCACTGTTAATTTTATCAGCCGCTTTTTTTGTTCTTGTAATGATCTGAACGTTTATATTCTTGCGAACAAAGAATGCGGTAAGCAGTAGTCCTATAGCTCCATTGCCAAAAATTGTCACAGTTGAAAAATTCATATTTTGACACTACCTTGTCTAAGTATTGTTAGCCCTTTTTCGGGATCATCTTTTATTACTGTGCTGGCAATTCCACCAGGTGATTTTCCATCGTCTATGCATATATCCGCATAATCTCCAATTGCAGCAATTGCACTTTCGGCAGTGCAGGTGTCTGGTTCTCCACTGAGATTTGCGCTAGTTACTTTTAGTAATCCTCCGCATTGTCGGATGATTTCTCTTGCCAAGTTATGGTCCGGAATACGAAATCCTTCGTACCCGCCAGATTTCATCTGCAAAATTAGTGTTAATGCTCCGGGCCAATGCTTATCAGCAAGCTGTATTGACTCTTCAGAAATATTGGCTAATCTTTCTATGACATCTATGTCCGATGCCAAAAAGGCAATTGGCTTTTTGCCATCTCTTGCCTTCGCCTCATATATTTTTTCTATTGCGGCACCAATTTCTGGGTATGCAGCCACTCCATAGACAGTGTCTGTTGGTATGATTGCCAAATTACCGTATTTTATAGAGGCAACAGCCTCATCTACAGCATTTTCATCACTGCTCTTATAAACTTTTGTGTTCATTTTTCAGTTCCCTTATGCTCATGTCATCTCTTATGCCAAATCTTGTTAAAGAAAAATCATATTTTGTAGGGTCGGTAGGTGCAAACTTCTTAAATGCATTGGTTATTTCCAATGCCATTTTCATGTCGGATGTTGAACGTTTGGTGAAGCCAAAGTGCTTGCTTATGTTTGCTATGTGCGTATCTAGAGGAATAATCAGTTTTGAGGCTGGAATAGTTTTCCATAGTCCCAAATCCACGTGATCGTCACGCACCATCCATCTAAGAAAAAGATTTAAGCGTTTGCACGCACCTTTTGTGTTGGCTTTTGGTATTAGATAGTTGCCTCCACATTTCATCTTTTCTATAAATTTTATTATTGCCGGCTGCAATGTTTCATCACTTGAACTATAACAACTATGAAAACAATTCTCCAATGAACCATGCTCTTTATATATCTTCTGCATATTAAGTAGTGTGCAGATTAACTCATCTTCTTTTACAAATCGATACTTGAATCCTCTAAAAATTTCTTTTAGACTGGCTTCATCTGAATTAAGAATAAACTGTTGAGGACTGTCGCCCAGCTTGGAGAAAATGACATCTAGAGTTTTAAGGATCTGACTAACTCTGCCAAAAGCAAATGCAGCCGATATGAAACCAACAAATTCAATATCCAATGGCTGTTCATAACGATAAAGACACTCAAGAGGATCTGGACTTACAAATTCAAATTTGTTGTATTTGTCGTATATTTGCTCAAGTTGTGTTGTTGTTATTTGGGACATAGAAGCAGGTACGAGATGATTTTATATTAATTTTGTTCAGTTATGATGAAATTATACTGCACAGGTTGAAAGCTGGTTCTTTCCATTCTTCTTTGCCTGATACAAAGCAACATCCGCACCTTTAATCAATGTGGTCAAATCGCAACCGTTTGATGGGTACATTGACAAACCTATGCTTATTGATACTGGAACTTTTTTGCCATCATCAGTCTCTACTTCCATATTTGCAATTGCTTGTCTAAAACGCTCTGCCGCAGTTATTGCTCCTTGCAGATTGGTTTCAGGAACCATAACGGCAAATTCTTCACCGCCAAGTCTTCCAAACATATCAACTTCTCTAAATGTTTCTTTTGTTATTTCAGCAACTTTTTTCAGAACCTTGTCTCCAAATGGATGTCCGTATGTGTCATTAATTTTTTTGAAATTGTCAAGGTCATATATCATAACGGAGAGTGAACGCTTATAGCGTTGAACCCGCATAAGTTCCATCTCTGCTTTTTTAAAAAAGAAACGACGATTGTCAAGACCAGTAAGTTCGTCAAGTGAGGCAAGTCTCTGAAGTGCCTTTTTGTATTGCTGCAGTTCTGCATGCACTTTTACTCTAGCCAGCAGCTCTTGGGAGTTAAACGGCTTTGTGATATAGTCAACCGCACCAGCATCAAAGCCTGCTTTGATTGTATCGTTGTCATTTTTTGCTGTTAAGAATATTACAGGAATATCAGCAGTCGTCGGATCACTTTTTAGTCGACGGCAAGTCTCTAGTCCATCCATTCCGCTCATCATGATGTCTAAAATAATAAGCTCCGGGAGCTTCTTTTTTGCAAACTCTATTGTGTCTTCTCCATTTTGAGCAACAGCAATCTTGTAATTCATTGTTGAAATTGTGCTTCCTGCAACTTTTATGTTGTTTGGATTGTCATCAGTAATCAAAATTAGTGGTGGTGGCTCATTTGTCATATCTTTTTATCTTCCAGTAGTTTTATAAAGTCAGTAACCAAAGTATTTATGCCTTGTATGTTAAACAAATCGGCAGCTTCCTTTAGTTCTTTTCCATATCTTTTCAAATATTTCTCTCCTATTTCTTCTCCTAGCTGAAGAATATCTTCTGCAATGACCTGTATAGCCGAAATGTCTACAGCACCAACTTCTGCCTGAAGTTTTGGTAGTATGTCATTGTATAGCTTATCTTTGCCAGCCTCCGATATATCAAGCTCAACAACAGTTTCATCTATCTCTTCTTCAGTCTCCTTAATAGCATTGTCTGTGTTCTTAGGCTTGATAAATTTATTTACATGCAGGAACAGCTCATCAACATTAACTGGTTTGGTTAGAGTTCCATCAAAAATTTCATTGGTAATCTCCAGCTCTTCTTGTTTTGCTGATGCAGTTAAAGCAATAATTGGTATGTGCTTTGTTGATTCTGTTGATTTTAGTATTTGAGCAACTTCAATACCATCCATGACAGGCATCCGGATATCAGATATGATTAAATCAGGCAATCTTTTTTTTGCAATATTAACCGCTTCAAGTCCGTTTTTCGCAGTTAGAATATTTAGGTTCTTGCCGCTAAACAGCTCTTCCAACAGAATTCTGTTTGATGGAATATCATCAACAATAAGCAATGTTTCTTCGTTGTATACTAGTGATTGAACATTAATTGATGCTGAATGAATTTCTGTTAAAGTTGAGGATAGAGGAATGTCGAAAAGATTAATTTTAAATATACTACCTTTACCCAACTCACTTGTTACCGTTAGCTTGCCTTCCATCATTTCTGTCAGACGTTTAGATATACTCAAACCTAAGCCTGTGCCACCATACTGGCGATTGTCTTGAGAGTCTTGCTGTTTAAATGGAGCAAAAATTTGGTTAAGTTGTTTTTTATCAATACCGATGCCTGTGTCTTCCACTCTTATAACCAGTGAAACCTTTGAGTGGTCGTTTTGATCATCATAAAATATGTCAACACCTAGCTTGATGTATCCACGTTCTGTAAATTTCACAGCGTTTCCTACAAGGTTGATTAGAACTTGTCTTAGTCTTAACTCATCAATAATAAGAGATGGAGGTAGATCATCATTAATTTCAACTATCAGATTGATTCCTTTTTCTCTGACTTTAAGGGTGAATACCTGTTCGATCTCTTTCAAAATATGTGCAACACTGCACGCACCAAGTTTAATTGAAAGTTGACCAGCTTCAATCTTGGATAGGTCAAGTATATCGTTAATTAATGTTAGCAGACTCTTGCCTGCCACATTAATTGAGTCAATGTATGTTTTGTGTTTTAGATCCAAAATCTGCTTAGAAAGTAGCTGACTAAAACCAATAATTGCATTCAAAGGTGTTCTTATTTCATGACTCATGTTGGCAAGAAATTCTGATTTTGCTTTGTTTGCAAGTTCAGCTTCCTTTCGAGATTCAATAATCTCAAGCTCATATTCCTTTGCGCTGGTGACATCCATCATGATGCCGACAAACTTATATGGTTGATTGTTCACATCACGTTCAGTAACAGTGCCGTCTATGGTCATCCAGGCGAGTTCACCATGTGCATTCTTATATCTTAGCTCGGGAATGTCACCATTAAATTTATCGTTCTTGATTGTACTAATAGTGTCTGAGAAAATTTGTTGAGATGCTGGTTCAAGAATTTCAGCCCATTTTTCAAATGTAACATCAATTTCTGAATCATCTTCATATCCAAGGAAGGCTGCAATTGAGTTGCCATAAACAATTTTATTCTCAATAAGATATGCCTCGAAAACCACAATCTTTGAATGCTCTGTGGCAAGTTTTAATATATTTTGTGATCTTTTTAAAGATTCTTCAGCTTTCTCTCTTGTGGATATTTCCTTTGCAAGTTTAATATTCATCGAAACAAAGTATAGAACTATGATTAGTGTTGAGAAACAGATGGCTGCACTAATCCAAGCCCATTTGTGAACAGTTTTTTTGTCTATCATGTGTTCAAGTTTGATTTTTGTCAGGTTATCATTTACAAATTTCTGACTTGCATCCTCAGGCATGGATTCAATAACTTTATTAAAAATGCTGATAAGAGCCTTGTTCTTTTCGCTGACACCAAAACATATATTGATTTTTGGCAGAGTTTCAGATGGAACAGATTTAATGCCTTTAATATCATTATAGTTTAACTCGTAATAGGCCGATAAGGAGTCACCAATGTATGCAGTTGAGAGGTTTGCCTTTACTGTTTCAAGTCCAGCCTTGGTTGTTAGACACGGTACAAAATGAACGTTTCGAAAATGTTTAACTAGATATTTTGTAAGAGGCGAGTCTTTTTGAACAGCAACGTTATTTTCTAGAAGTCCACGAATTCCATTAGTATGCAATGTCTGATTTTCTACTGTATATATGTAGACGGAGGATTTTACATATGGAAGAGTTCTGTCTTTGAAAGCTTCATCAATACTGAATAGGGCGGGTGCAATGTCAACTTTCTCAGTTAGGAGGGCACTCTCCTGTGACAAAGCAAGACTAGGGGGAACCTGTTTGAAAATCAGCCCCGTTTGCTCTGAAATATATTCCAATGTGTCAACAGCAATACCAGAATAGGAATCATCCTCATTTTTTATTACATAAGGCGGGCACTCTGACATCCAAACCTGTAAAACAGGACTGTTCTCAATAATATCGTGCTCACTCTCCGTGAAAACAATATCTCCAGAGTTCAGGGCTGATGCGGTTGAAACACAAAAGCCAGCTAAAACACAAAACAATACTTTAAATTTGCTCAAACTTCTAAAACCATTCATTAATTACCTCTTTAAATTTTGCAGCAAAGTATAACTATTACAGCCGTTTATGTCAAGCAAAGAAGAAAAATAATAATGCGTTCCTTGATTTTTCGGTTGCAGGTTCTTTTTTCTCTTAGCCGCGGATAAACACGGATTTTCACGGATAAATACATTCATGTAATCTGTTTATGCTTAATCACATATGTAGATTGTTTCATGCTGTAAGCCTGATTAAAATTATTTTATAAAAACATCACCCAGTATATGGTATTTAAGAAAATCTGTCATTCAGTTTAATTGCAATGTCAAATTGTCAGAACAAACAGAAAGTGCTTATCTGCAATTGTTTACATAAATATAATCCGTGTCAATCCGTGACTGATTAAAAAAATATAGCCATTTAACCGAAAAACTAAGGATGCGTTCTCCTGTTTTTTTATTAGAATATAATATAAATTACTTAAATGATTAACAATAGGATCATAGCCAACGTAACTACAACCTTCAGAACCATTATGAAAACCCTTGCAACAATAGTTCCAGTTGCAATGTTTAAAGCCTTGTTGTTATGCTTTAAACGAGAATACTCCACCGCATAAGCTCCCAGAAATCCACCAACAAATAATCCAATCAGTGAACCGACAATGTAAATGGGAATGAGAATTGTTCCGAGAATTCCTCCAATGAAACTTGTAATACTTGCAGCAATACCTGCCAATTTTGATCCTCCACGCTTGACCACGCCAAAGTAACCGGCTAAGCCCTCGCAGACCTCAACCAAGCCGGCTAATGCCACAAGAATAATTAGTGTTGTCCATGATGGTTCAATTGAAACATGAGCAAGTTTGAATAGTAGTCCAACGCCAACAACAATCCATGTTCCTGAAATTGTCATCATTGAAAGAAAAACGGCTATAAGGCAAGCACTAAACCCGAGAATATATATGAAAATATGTAAAACCTGTAATCCCATTAATTCCTCATCCCGGAAATAATCTCAAGCATTTCGGTTGTAATGTTCTGCTGCCTTAAACTGCTATATCTTTTGCCCATGTCATCAAGCATTTCGGAAGAGTTCTCATTTGCTCGCGCCATTGCAGCCATCCTGCTTGCATTTTCAGATGCAAAGCTGTTGATGACTGCGTCAACATAAATCTCTTTTGCAAGATTTGGTAGTAAAGTTAAGAAAATAGATTCAGCCGATGGTTCAAAAATAAACCTTTCAGCAGCAATATGGTCATAGTTTAAGTCTTTGAAATAGTCTTTGTCAACAGGGAGTATCGACTTCTTCACTATATCTTGCCTCACAGGATTTTCATACTTGGAATATATTATCTCTATTTTAGAGTATTTCTCTGCTTTGAACTCTGAATATATCCAATCAAAAATTTTCTTGCCATAAAAATTGGTGTTGTTTGCAGATGGTTGTTCAAAAACAATTAAAGGAATTATGTTTAGTCTTTTGAGTTTTCTGACCATGATTTTTCCCGAAGTAATAACATCGGTGTTTTCATCAGTGAACTTTGCAGCATACTCGGCAAGTTGTGTATTGTATGCACCACATAACCCTTTGTCGGATCCCAGTACAATCAGTGCTTGCTTAGTTGCAATGTTCTTTTTTAAGAATGGATGGTCCAGACTTTCAATGTCAATTTCGTGTGCAGCAAGAGCCATAACTTCAAGTAGCTTGTTTAGAACATTGCGTCGACTATCAATGTCTTTTATGAATTTATACATGCGAGCAGATGCAACTTTTTGCAATGCACTTGTCACTTTGTGCAGCTGATTGGTTGTGTTTATTCTACGCTTAATTTTTTTCAGTTCAACTGACATACTTTGATCACCTATTTATTTTTCACAATTTTAGACATGATTCAAAATATTAACAAGTCTTAATTTCTCTTTTCTCCCTTTTTTTTAAGATTTCATATCCTGTAATGTTTTTCATAGCTTGTCTAGAGCATTGAACAAATGAAACGCTGTAAAGATTTTATTCGAGGACGACGTTGGGCTTAAAAAAAAATCAAGTAATAGCAGGTCTATTGCGTATTTTTTTGAAAGATTCAACGGAAGCCGCAGGACAAAGATTTACTGCGTTTCATTAGTGAAATGCTCTAGCCCGCATGTTTTATGAGTCGCTAGTGATGTAGCTACTTCATCTGCAATATATTTGAGTAGTTACTACTCTACACACATTGCTTCTTTGTAGATGCATTGCTAGCGACTAACCCGATAGGGCGTTATATTCTAAGTTTTTTATTACATAACGTGTTTTTAACATCAAACTGCAACATATTGTTTGCTAGGTGGCTATGTACGTTTTTAAGTCTCTTCGTAAAAGATACGGACTAGACGATGTCTTAAAATATACTAAAATAAAAGGGTTGCATATTTTACTTTTTTTATTGAGTTTTTATTTCGTTTAGTTTATAAAGTAATTTTATCTCAATTAGTATTGTTTTTAGGCACATGAATTACGCAATGGAAATACTTGTATTGCAATAAGTAAGAGGTTAGAAATGAATGAGATTTGGTACTTATGAATTTGGAGAACATAGCACTCAGTAACAACTCTGTTGAATTTACGTTTAAAAGCGCTACAATCGAATATATTTGCTTAATTTTTCACGAATGGCTAAGTCAAGGTTTCTACAATCTGCTGGATATAGGGATATCAACTTCTTTGATGTCATCTGATATACTTTTAGTTTTTTAAGCATACCAATCTTATAATCAATTGTGTCCATACCCCAATATTCAATATATACGTCAAACTCTGGCAGATAAAAGTCGGGGCGAACTGCATAGCCTTCAATAATTCTGAAACGCTCATCATATCGATACTTGACATTATGGTCACTTAGCCATTGTGCTATTAATTTTTCTCCTTTTGACTGCACTAAAGTTCCATCTTTTACAACAATGGTTTTGTTCAACTCAACTTTTGACTCCCAATTTCTACGTTGCAAATATACTTCATCAAAACAGTGATCACAATAATTACGTTGAAATGCCTTTTGTGAGCGAGCATATTCATCCGCATCAATTTTCGTTTTACACTTTTGACACAGTAATTTTGAGTTGTTCTGGTTTATTTCAAAGGATTCCTGAATAATTTTCATTGAAGCATTGACGCTACGCTTAACATAATCCTTTTCAATTGGAGAGTTCAACAAATCATCAAGATCTTTCAAGCAATCTCTTGCAGCTACACCAAATGCTCCCAATGCTTTTGCAGAATATTGACGAACCTGAGGGTGTGCATCGTTTAGCATCGGACCTAACAAGTCGACAGACGCAGTGGAGTCAACGATGCCAGCAAGTTTGCCAATAGCAGAGGCTGCAATTCTTCGAACCAATGGTGACTCTGAATGAACAAGTTCAACAAGTTTAGGCAGTGCATCTGCTGAAGCTGATTCCCCCAATGCTTTTGCAACTGCAACCAGTTTTCGTTCGTTTTGATTGTTCAATTTTACCTCCTTACTTGTTCCAATACAAGTATTTCCACTGCGTAATTCATACTCTTCAAAACAATAGTAGTTTAATTTAAATTACTTTATACACCGAATGAAATAAAAACTCAATAAAAAACTATGCTGTAGCTCGGTTTTATTGTTAACTGCGTCACAAACATTGTTGTTTCCTTGTGCCTTTGCACCTTTATGTTGAAAAATTCTCTGTCGTCATAATTGTTGCTATCTTTCCTTAAACAATTCTTTATCTACAGAAAAAGTGGTGAAATTCCAAGAAAATGCTTTACATTTTGAAGGGAATATATTAACCTTCTACGTTCTTTGACTGTAAAAGGTTG
The DNA here is from genome assembly GCA_027858345.1 of Kiritimatiellia bacterium. Taxonomy (GTDB): domain Bacteria; phylum Verrucomicrobiota; class Kiritimatiellia; order JAQICX01; family JAQICX01; genus JAQICX01. The sequence goes on from JAQICX010000242.1 coordinate 95,296, forward strand.
AAGAATTGGATAAAATATAAACTAAGGAACAATGCTATGAGTCAGATTGACAAACAAGCTATAATTACAGAGCACAAGCGTCACGATGCAGACTCTGGTTCTTCAGAGGTGCAAATCGCTATTCTTTCAAAGAAGATTACACATTTGACAGAACATTTGAAAATAAACAAACAAGATCACAGCTCTCGTTTTGGTCTGATCAAGATGGTTAACAAGCGTAGAAAATTGCTTGATTACTTGAAAAGAACAGACAATGAGAAATATCAAAGCTTACTGAAAAAACTTGGTATCCGTCGATAGTTTGTTTATATATAGAATTCCCTGTTGTAAGTTGTTGACCATAAATGGAATGCAAGTCAACAGGTGTACTATAAATTTAGCAGAGGTTTTTACCTCTGCTTTTTTTTTGCATTTTCCTTGAAACTTTTGTGTGTTTTTGTTATTAATATGTATTAGTTGTAGCCAAAAACTCTGTGCTTGTTTTTTGGTTTTTTCAGATTGTTTTTTAATATTTAGCTTATGGAGTGTAGGCATGAAAAAAGTATTGTTGGTTTTGGTTCTTGTGGTTTTGGTGATTGTCGGGTTGATGATTAGACCCAATAGGGGTGGGCAAAGTGTTTATGGCGTATTACCAGCTGATTTGATGATTGCGTATAATGTTACGGGGCTTGAAAAAGAGATGGATTTCTGGAAGAGCCTGGACCTGATTGATGAAGAATTAATGGCTGAGTTTGAGGAAGAGCTTGGTGAAGAAGCGCTTGAAGTGAAACTTCTGATGGAAAATGTTCTTGGAGATAATTTTATTGTTGCATACAAAAATGGTAAGCTTGCTGAGGTAATTAAGTCTAAAGATCTTAGAGTGCAGGATATTGTAGAAAATATAATAATTACAGCAAAGCCGGATAAGCAAGTTACGGTATCTCTTATTGACTCACAGTTGTCAAGTTTGATTCCTGAGATAATTACAAGTGAATATGATGGTGTATCTATTGGAGCTTTTAATGTTGAGGCTGATGATGAAGAAATTTTCATCTACTACTGCGTTGTTGATGGCGTTGTGATTGCAACTTTCTCAATGGAAACATTGCAGATGTCAATTGATCTTGCAACGGGCAAGATTGCAGAGAATTTTACAACAACGGAGCTATATAGCAAATTGGGTGATAATGCTAAAGAGACAGATGTTATTACTATGTGTTTGGATTTGTCCTCTTTCATGAATAACTATATTGACGTTTTGAATGTATTCATGGAATCAGAGATGGCTGGTGCCTCTACAAATGGTTTTGAGCAGATGAAGAAACAATTGGATGAATTAAAGAATATATATGATGGTTTCGGTTCTGCTGTTGCCTATATAGGCCGTTCTGAAACTGAGATTTATATGAACTCATCTACTGAATTTGATTCTAGTGAGCTTGTTCCTTTGTATAAATCTATTATTGATGGTGGTAATGATTGCAAAAACTACATGAAATATAATGTTGAAAAACCAATTATGGCTTTTGCAATGAATATTGCAATTCCTGAATATATTAATTTGATTTTAAAAAACATGCCTCAAGAAGAATTTTCTATGGAAAAGTTTAATTCAGGCTTCGAACAAATGATGGGCGTGAGTTTTGATGCGTTTATTGCATGTTTTGGAAATGGTATATGTCTTGGAGTTGATGAATTTGACTATACTGCAATGATGCCTACTGTTGATCTGAGATTGATGGTTGGTTTGAGTGATAATAATGCTGCTTTGATGCCTGCTGTTTTAAAGGCTTCAACAATGAGCCAGATGCCTGTTGAACAAAAAGAGATTGCAGGGGCTAACGCAATGTATGTAAACATTCCTTTTACAACTCTTAAACCAAGTGTCGCAATTGCTGATAATAAACTTGTCATTGCAAGTTCTCTTGATTTGCTTACTGAACTTATCAATGGTGTTGCTGCTGAAAAATCTATGCTTGCCAATGATGAATTTTTAACATTCACGGGTAAAGAAAAATTGATTTCATGGTCATATATGGACATCACTAAAATCATCGATAAAACAGTCTCTATTATGAATCGTTCTCTTGCGCAATCTCCTGTTGCCCCACAACCTGTTGAAACTTTAGTCATGGCTGAAAAACTTAAGATGTTTACAAAGATGTACAGCAAGTCATACGTAAAAGACGATGAGATGTTTAGTGACTTAGTTATTAAATATGATTCCGAATATGAGCCTGTTGTAGTTATTGAAGAAAATGTTATTGTCGAAGAATAAAATAATAGGCTAACTGTTAGAATAAAGATTTTTTAAGATGAAGTTAAAGAGAACTGCTAAGAAAAACAAAACTACTCCATCAAAGGCTAGTCCTAAAAGAACGTTGAGATCGCCGCAGGAGAGACGACAGATCTTGATTGTTCGGACTATTATGTGTGTGTTTATAGGTGTTGTGTTCATTGGTAGTCTTGTGTTTTCTTATATATATTTGAAAAATGTTCTTTTTGTTAAAAATCAAAGGTATGTTATTCAGACTATTGATTTTCACTCTTCTGGTGCATTTTCGCTAGAAAAGTTTAAGCAGTATTCTGATATCGACGAGGGAACGAATTTATACGCTTTTGATTTGAATGAGGTGGAGGCAAAGTTTAATAATAAGATTCCTAATGTTAAGGATATTGAACTCGTAAGAAAGCTGCCCTCAACTTTGATAGTGGAGATAAAAGAGAGATCTCCTGTGATGCGTCTGTCCCGACGTTCAAATTTATGTGTCGACGAAGACGGATATATCTTTGCAGTTTCGGCAAACAAGCTGAAGTTTCTACCATATCTCTCAGGGTTTGAGTATCGCCGTGTTCGTCCTGGAGGGAAACTGACAGGGAGAGCATTGTCAGCGGTTAAGTTAGTTACTGTTGGAAAATCCAGCAAACTTGCCTTGCCGATAAGTAATGTGAATGTTTCTCCTGATGATTATATAATCGTGTTCTTGAGTAACGGAAAACGTTTGGATATTGCCTGGGAAGAAATGGATGATAACTCGGAGGTGTCACTTGATGAGTTGGAAGAAAAACTTATGCGATTTGTTGCTATTTTGAATTCTCCCAAAGGGAAAAAATTTAACAGCTATACTGCAATTGATGACAGTATTTATGGAAGGTAGTTACAATATATGTCAGCCTCAATCATAGGTGCCGTTTTAGAAATTGGCACATCAAAAATTAAAGTTCTGGTAGGGGAGCTTACTGAAAATAACCGAATTAGAATTCTTGGTGTCGGAGAACGAGAATCAAAGGGGGTTGTTAAGGGGGAAATTGTTAATAGCAATAACCTTCTGCCACCGCTAACTGCAGCATTTGATGATGCTAAAAGAGACGCAAACATTCGTATTATGAACATATATGCTGCAGTCTCAAACAGCAAAGTTAGTATATCTTCAAATTCAGGTAAAGTTCCTGTCTCATCTGAAAGTTGGGATATTCGTCAGGTTGATGTTGATGCTGTGAAAGAGATTGCCTTCAGCAAAATGTTTGATAACTCGGAATTTCAGGTTATGCATAATATCCCTCAACTCTACACTGTGAATGATGAAAAGCAGGTGCTTAACCCCATTGATATATATGGGTCAACTCTATCCCTTGATGCTTTGATTGTTCGAGCATCTATTGCAATGATTAAAAATACAATGCGAGTTGTAAGTCAACGCCACATCGAAATGCATGAAAGTGGAATTTACTATAGTCCCCTTTGTGATGTTATGTCTGTTTTAACCCCTGAACAAAAGCGAAATGGTGTTATAATGATAAATTTTGGTGCAGGAAAGACAGACTACGCAGCCTATGCATGTGGTGTTCAGGCAACTTTTGGCACACTTTGTGTTGGTGCAAATCACATTAACTCAGACTTAACAGATGCGTTCTATATATCAAATAGTGATGCAGAACGACTTAAGAAAACATATGGCATTGTCAAAAATGACACCGATGATAGCTCTGTAGAGTTGTCAACTCTTATGTTTAATACCGTCAATGTAAAGATTGAGTCCATACAAAATGTTATATATGCTAGAGTTGAAGAAATCTTGAAGATTATAAGGAATGATCTCCAGAAAAAAGATATCCTGCCATACATTAAAGCAGGTATTGTTCTTACTGGCGGTGGTGCACAGCTTGCTGGATTGCAGAATCTTACTGTCAAAACTTTTGAAAACCTGCCGACTTCAATTGGATACCCATTTAATATTGAAGATCATGAAATAAAAGGAAACCCTGCGTTTTCAACCGTATGTGGACTCTTGCATCATTCTCTGCGCGATGCAAAACAGGAAGATGCAGAGAGTTCAGGGTTCTTAAAGAGGATTTTTGGAAAATGATATCAAATAAAACAATAGGAATTTTTGGTGTTGGTAGTTCAGGCTGTAGAGCTTTGGATAGATACGATGGCTATTCTGAAACGGAGCAGATTGTTGCAATTGATATTGATCAGATTGTATTACAATCACTAAATGTTCCATCCATTCTACTGCTTGGTGGTGGCAATGCAGGCATGGGGGGGGTGGCAGGCGATGTTGAACAGGCAGAAGAAATTATCAAGTCTGAAGAGCATATGATTGAAGGACTGCTGTCAAAGGTTGATGTTGTGGTTCTTATTGCAGGCTTTGCTGGCAGCACAGCTGGCGGTATGTTGCCTTTTATAGTGAAAAAAGCAAATGATCTGGCAATCCCTGCCGTTGTAGTGGGAACAACTCCATTCTATTTTGAGGGGGAAGACAAAAAAGTTCAGTCAAAAAATTTGTTAATGAATCTTAAAGAACTTTCATGCTCTGTGGTGCAGATTAATCTTAACAGTATTGCTGATGAAGACGAAGAGTTATCTGTTGCTTGTGAAAAAGCTATGCAAGTTCTTTCCGAGTCATTAAAGTTTATTCTTGGTTTAATTTCATATCCAGGTTACATTCGCGTAGACTATCAGGCTTTGAAACAAATGATTAAAGATCCTGAAGGCTATGTATGGTTTTCTTATGGAAAATCTTCAGGCGAAAATCGTGCAGAAAATGTTGTTGTCGACTTTAAGGCAAACAAGTTAACAGACCTCAAGGACTTTGCAAATGCACGAACTGCACTTGTGACCATAAACTCTGATGATTCCTTGAAACTATTTGAAATTGAAATCATTATGGAATCAATAAAGAACCTTTTTGATCCAACATGTAAGGTTGTGATGGGTACAACCAGAAATAGAGAACTGGAAGGGCAGATTGTTTTAAACGTTTTGGCATTTGAATTTAGGGTTGAAGAGGAAACCTCTGAGGAAAGCCTTATTGAACTGCCAAAAGCTTTGCCGACAAATCCTAGCTCCAACGATGTCGCAAATAGAAATGGTGGCGTTACGGTGCCTAATCCAGTGATGAAAGATAGCAAATTTAAAGGAACTGCACCAACAATATACAATGGTGTGAATTTAGACATACCAACATACAAAAGAAATGGCTTGGTATTAGATTAGGAACCCCTAGATTAAATTGTAAAATATAAGGAATAAAATGACAAACGAAGAAACATTAGATATTTTGAGAGAAACAGACGCCTTGCTTGAAGGACATTTTGAATTAAGATCAGGCCTTCATAGTGGACAATTTTTTCAGTGTGCCAATGCATTAATGCATCCTGAAGCAGCTGAGAAACTTTGTTCAGCGGTGGTTGCTAAATATAAAGAACTCTCAGATGACTCTGATAACATTGAAGCCGTAATTTCTCCAGCACTCGGCGGCATAATTGTTGGACACGAAGTTGCTAGAGCTTTAGGTGTTCCATCAATATTCGCAGAAAAAAAAGATGATAAGCTTGTGATGAGACGTTTTGCAATTAAACCAGGTAAAAGATATGTGGTTGCTGAAGATGTTGTAACTCGCGGAGGAAGAGTTCAGGAGACAATTGATATTGTTGAGAATGCTGGTGGCATTGTGGCTGCCGTATTGCTGATTGTTAACCGTAGTGGTGGCAAAGCACAGTTTAATCCAATGTATAGTCTGCTTGAAATGGAACCTGTTACATATGAGCCGAATAACTGTCCAATATGTGACAAAGGTGAACCGCTTGTCCATCCTGGAAGCTGAAAAATAATTTACAATTAAAAATTAAGAATTAAGAGTTTAAAGAAGGAGTAAGATTATGGCAATAAATGACTTAAAAGCTGCATATAAAACAATAATGGATGATAACTTCCCACCAGCAATGGAGATTTCTTTTATTGATGGTTCAAAAAGACAAACCTTGTGTTATGAAAAGGTTTCGTGGATCATTGAAAATGAGAGAAAAGGTTTGAGATATGGAGAAAATCCAGGTCAGGAAGCTGCTCTATATAAACTTGTTAATGGTAATTTGACTCTTGGCGATGTAAAATGTATTCAGCCTGGTAGATTTCTTGCATCAGATGTTGAATTGTTGCAGTCTGGAAAACACCCGGGGAAAACAAATATTACAGATGCAGATAATGCAATGAATATCATCAGATACTTTGATGATAAACCATGCTCTGTAATTATTAAACATAATAATCCTTGTGGCGTTGCCCTTGGCAGTACTCTTGCTGAAGCTTATGACAAAGCAAATATGGCAGATCGCCTAGCAGCATTTGGTGGAGCAATTGCTTTGAATCAAACTTGTGACATCGAAACAGCTTTGTTAATCACACAAAACTATGCAGAAGTGGTTGTCGCTCCAGACTTTGCCCCGGGAGTTATGGAAATCTTTTCCAAAAAGAAAAATTTAAGAGTAATGCAAATTGCTAATATGAGCCGTCTCAATGAATTTGTGGGAGAGCGATTTGTTGATTTCAAATCATTGATAGATGGTGGACTTGTTGCACAGTGGTCATTTGTTCCCGAAGCAAAGAAAAAAGAAGATTTTCTTCCTGCTGAAACAGTTTATAAAGGCACTGAATATAAAGTCAATAGAACACCAACTGCTGCTGAATATGAAGATTTGGTTTTTGGCTGGTTGGTTGAGGCAGGCGTAACAAGTAATTCTGTTATATATGTAAAAGATGGTGTCACTGTAGGCATTGGTACTGGTGAGCAGGATCGTGTTGGTGTTGCTGAAATTGCAAGAGATAAAGCCTATAAAAAACTTGCTGATAGAATCTCATGGAACAAATATACAACTCCTTACAATCTTCTTGCCGATGAATATGCTAAATCGGAAATTGATGAAGAAGTTAAAGTCAAAAAAGGTGGATTACCTGGTTCAAGTATGATATCTGATGCATTTTTCCCATTCAGGGATGGTGTTGAAGTCGGTTTGTGTGAAGGTGCCTCTGCTGTTGTTCAGCCTGGTGGATCCATGCGCGACTTTGAAACCATTGAAGCTTGCAACGAATATGATGCGACAATGGTCTTCACTGGCCAGCGAAGCTTTAAACACTAAAATCAGTTGCAGAACATGCTTCGCATGGGGAACAATTGCGGAATATGCTTTGCATGGGGAACAATAGCAGAACGATAGTGGAAGTTAAGAATTAATATAAGTAGGAGTTTTATTATGAGTTTTAGGTTTCAGAATCTAGAGATATATCAGCTGGCAAAAGAAATAGTAAAATATAATTATTATCTAACTAAACAGTTTCCTGATGATGAAAAGTATGCTCTTGTACAACAAATGAATAGAGCTGCTATATCGGTTCCTTCAAACATTGCGGAAGGTGTGAGTCGTAACACTGTTAAAGACAAATCGCATTTTATCAATATATCATACTCTTCATTAATGGAACTTGTATGTCAAAGTGAGATTGCTTGTGAGTTAGGGTTTATAAGCGAGAAAGATTATAGCACAATGGTTGCCATGAGTAAAAATTTGTCTGTTAAGTTGAGTAACTTTGTGACAAGTATTCAAAAACAGTCATAATTCTTTAACAATCGTCCCTCTGTTTTACCATTGTTCTGCAACCATTCCGCTATTGTTCCGCATGCGTAGCATGTTCTGCGATTGTTCAGCCATTGTTCTAGAAAACATTTGACATTTACGCAACAGTTATGTGAATTCCCAAAAGTTTTAAATTTAAAAAAATATAAACAGGTTAAAATATAATGACTAAGAAAAGATATGTGCAAGTTGGTTTGGGTTCAAGAAGTTCAATGTATCTTGATTCAATAATGAAAGACTACAAAGATATTGCTGAAATAACAGCAGTGTGTGATAGCAACATGACTCGTATGACTTATACCCTTGAAAAGGCAATAGAGCGTAATGAATATGATGTTGATATAAAAAAATATCATTGTAATGATTTTGAAAAAATGATTGAAGAACAAAAACCGGATGTTGTTATTGTAACTTCAATGGATAGGACTCATCATAAATATATTTGCAAAGCAATGGAACTTGGGTGTGATGTGATTACTGAAAAACCAATGACTGTTGACGCTGAAAAGTGCCAGCAGATTGTGGATGTCCAAAAAGCAACGGGTAAAAAAGTTACAGTAACTTTTAACTACAGATATTCTCCTAGAAACACAAAAATCAAAGAACTGATTAAAAGTGGTGCAATTGGCGATGTGACAAGTGTACACTTCGAATGGGTTCTTAGCACAACACATGGTGCAGATTACTTTAGAAGATGGCATAGAGACAAACTCAATAGTGGGGGATTGCTTGTACATAAGTCTACTCACCATTTTGATTTGGTTAACTGGTGGATTGATTCAGAACCTGAAACTGTTTTTGCAATGGGACGTTTGGCTTTTTATGGCAGAGAAAATGCAGAAAATAGAGGCGTCAGAAATTTCTATTCACGTGCGAATGACTCTGAAATCGCAAAAGATGACCCATTTGCAATTAATTTAACGGATTCAGATAACTTAAAAGGTTTGTATCTTGATGCTGAATTTGAGGATGGATATCAAAGAGACCAGAGTGTTTTTGGTTATAACATTAATATTGAAGACAATATGTCTGTTTTGGTTCGCTACAAAAACAAAGCTCAGATGTCATATAGCCTGAATGCTCACTCTCCATGGGAAGGCTACAGAGTTATGTTCAATGGAACAAAAGGGCGTCTTGAGTTTAATGTCAAAGAAAACTCTTATGTTTCTGGTGGAAACGATGATATAAACCTCACTCTTAATAGAGACGAAGATGCACCTGTTGAAAATACAACTCCTGAGATTATCTTACAGCACCATTGGAGTAAACCTGTGGAGATTAAATACGAGCAGAGTGTTGGTGGTCATGGTGGTGGTGATGTTCGTCTTCTCAAAGACCTCTTCTATGGTGTTGAAGATAATTCTCTTGGGCATGCTGCTGGCATCGAAGATGGCGTAATGAGTATTCTTACTGGTATTGCTGCAAATAAATCAATTGCAACGGGTTTGCCTGTTGAAGTCAAAACATTGGTTGACCTGTAGGCAACTACTGTTGTGCCGAACAACAACTGTAGGGTCGGGGTCCGTGACCTTGTTGTTCTACACATCTTTTTTATTCAGCTAGCCACCAGGACCGAATGACCTCCAGCAAATGGCAAAGTCATAGGCTCTCTGCATTCCTATCCATATGGTTTGTGGTCCTGGAGG
>JAQICX010000047.1 GCA_027858345.1 Kiritimatiellia bacterium
GCATAAAGCTGAAACGATTCGTTTCTTGGAATGGTAATTTCCTCTGGAATAATTCTAAAATCATAATCATAGGACTGCTCTCCAGTACTAACAACAACTGTCATCGAAACTGTTTTGCCTGAAGCATCTGTTATAGAAACAAGATTAGTTCCTGTATCATGCCTGCCTGCAGTATATACACCTGAAGATGATACCGAACCAAGATCAGGAATAGTAACTATCCACTTTCCATAAGGCTTCACACCTCCTGTAACATAAAGCTGAAATGATTCACCACGAGGCATTCCGATTTCAGATGGTAGAATCTGCAACTCATAAGCAGTCTCTCCTGTCCATTCAGGTCTATCCAAAGAATCATAAGGGTGATCAGCCAAATAGTCAGAACCATCATCCAAATTTTTCCCTTCACAACCGATAAAGACTATTGCTATAGCTAATAACATCAAACTAAATGATATTTTTAAAATTTTCTTCATCTTACACTTTCCTTTCACTATTAATAAATCTTCTATTTTTTGTTTACTAAACTAAATCTTCTTTTTTTGTACTGAATTCCTGTTTTCGTCACGCTTGTGATTTCAAATTCAAAAACAAACCCATCTTTTTCCACAGTTACAGAATTTCCAACTTCCACCATACCATGGCCTTTTATAAATGCAATGTATGAATCATCTGCAAACTTGCTAATTCCCGTGATATCCAATTTTGGCCAAACCACTTGAGCAGCAGTACCAACAGCTACTGTATTTGGATTTTTCTTCACTTTTGGAGGAACGTATCCAACAGGGCTGAAAGGATCGCGCAACAACTCCCACCCATATTCACTCACATCTTCAACAACATTTGTCTCGCTTGCAAATATGCAAACCGGTAGAATGCAAAATAAAATAAGATACTTAATTTTCATTTATATCCTCCTCAAGCAGGTTCGAATATTTTTCAAGCAACTCATCATTTTCCCAAATTGGCCATAAAATATTAAGTGATATTTTATGATGCCCAGGTGTTGACTCGTTCGAAGTTATACGTACAGAGCTTACAACAATATACGAATTGTCTGTCTCAATATATTTTAAAAACTTTATGAGTGAGTGTAAGCCTCCAACCATGTTTAATCTGACATTATACAGCTTTAAGGAGTTTTCAGACTTACGAGTTGCTGGTTTAGGATAAACATCAATACCGCTTTCTAATATATCAACTATCTGAATTTCGCTATCAAGAGCCACAAGAGAAAGATACTCTTTGACCTGTATAAAATAGTTTCCAAGTTGATGATGCAAAATATACCTCTCCGAAATATTATAAATTTCCTCATGCTGTTTTGTCTTTCTCTCAACAATCGTCTGCATTCTGCCAACTTTGACACTAGCCCTATCCAGATTGGTATTCAATTCTTCAAGCTCTGTTTTCATCGTTGCTTTTTTTGTCTGCATCGGACCGACAACTACTAAATAGAGAGCAACAACAACAGCAGCAACACCAAGCACACCCAAAAATATATATTTTATTTTATCATTATTTACAGCTGAACCTGAATCACTCATTTGGACACCTTCTTAGTAGATTCTATTAAAATAAGAAATACCTTATCCTCTAAATCATCTTTTGAACTCAAGTTTTCATCATAACTGTCGATATCAACAGACTCAATAAAATCCTGCAAACCAATTGAAGTTTGTAACATATTCTTATATTTTACAACTCTGGCTTGAGCATCACTGCCATAAATAATACCTTTAATAGATGCCTCATAATAGCTTTCCAGTGCATTTTGCTCATTCAAAGTGAGCAATCTTTGCAAATCAAAAGTTTTAAGATATATATCATCGGGAGTTTCAACCATAAGGTTAATTAACACTTCATATACTTGAACACCTCGTGAGTCCCAATCTTTAATCTCTTTTAAAACATCAGCACTAAAGTTATACTCTCCTGTTGCCAGATCTGCCATTTTTTCTTTGTTCTTGATGAGGCTCCAATGAGTTTTTCTATCCTTGACCTGCTGTTGCATTGTAAAATAATTCAGAAAATATGCACCTATTGCAAAAACACAAAGTAATGGAACAACAATATAGATAATTCTTATAATAGAACGAGCAGACAACATTGCAACGCTTCGTTTTTCACTGTCTTTTAAAAGGTTTATACTATAATTCATCTATTCGCCTCCCAACAATCCGATAGCTACACCTAAGGCTGTTGCGTAACGCCAGCGTTTCTCATCAAAATTTTTGAATGCACCATCAAGAACTTCGAAAGATTGAAAAGGATCAAACATTGAAACTTCAGGAATAAAGAATTTCTGAAATTCTCCAACAAACTCAGAGATTGTTTCAGAACATCCAGCCAACTTTATACCACCAATAACAACCCCCTCTTTTCTCTCAACAAAATCGAGACATAGGTTCACCTGATGAGCAAAGGGCTTTAAAGTTTCATTAACTTGATTTGAGACATCAAAGGCATTTTCACATATAATACCGTTAACAGTAGCCGTACTTATTCCCATTAATCTTGCAATTTCTTCTGTGAAAAAATCCATACCAGTTCTAAACATTCTAAAGAAAATCAACTTGCTGTCATTAAACACAAAAAGACCTGTGTTGCTCGGTTCCAAATTCAAAACAGCCACAACCCCTTCAGATGTTTTTCCTTTCAAGGACAAATCATATGCGTTCATTAATCCTAAATGAGAAATACTTATATGGCTGGCAGCAGGCATATGTAGAGAAAAGTAACCGTTAACCATCTCAACTTCTGAAACAGGTAAAGCAATCTCAATAATGCTGGATTCTGACTTGCCCTCGGATCCAACAGAAGCATGCCCAAGTCTATACTCATCCACCACCTCTGTTACACCTAAATCTGCAGCAATTTGCTTTTCACTGCGAGATTCAACCAACCTTGGAAAAGAGAGTAACTTGATTTGGGAATTTTCAGATGCATATGCAACTGCTGCATATTTTGATTTCATATAGGCAGGAAGACGACTGTTTATACATTCACCTTTTTCTTTGACCATAAAACCATAATCAAAGATCTCAGCGTCAGAGATGGAGAACACCCCTGCTGTTTTTTTAACTCTTAAAAACACAACAACATCTGTTGTAAGGTGTACACCCAGAACATCGGTGAGTGCCTGTTTTTTATTCAAAAACTTTATTTTCTTAAAATCAAATTTATTCATTTTTAATCACTTCAAAATATTAAATTGCTAGCCTGTTTTTTTACGAGAAAATGACGAATGGGAGTATAGTAACATAAACACGCCAATAATCAAAACAATTATTGCAATAATTGTATTTCTGCTTAATATTTCACCTCCCTTAGTCCCGTCTTTTTCACCAGTGGCATCAATTTTTCTTGTTTGGGAGGCAATTCTAGGTCTTTCGTAACCCTTCATAACCAAGCGCAAACGCTCGTTCTTCGCCTCTCTTCGCTCCTTTTCCATTCTAGCAATATCCGCAGGTGTATAGTTCTTAAACTCCCTGCTTTCTCTAACCATTTTGTCGTAATCAATCTCACCTTGTTCCGATGAAAGCATTGCAAATGAGCAACTAACACAAAATATATAAATAACTAATATTATTCTTAACATAACTAAAACCTATTACTAATTTTGATACCAATATATTGTTTTAGGAGGCGCCAAACTTACAGGTAAATATAAGTCCATATCAATTGCATCTTCACTGGTGCTTCCCATGCGTATATCCCAGTTAATCATTGGTGAGCCATCAAAATTAATAGCCTCATTTCTAGAAATAATTCCACCATTAAATTCCATGTCTCCAACATATCCAACTATTAAATGATTATTATAAAGCACCGCATCAATTTGACTTAAAAGAGCACTATCTGCATATGCAGCAAAACGGCTCCTAGATATTGAGGACTGATAATAACGCCTACTCAAAGTGCTACCTGTTGATTCATCATTCATATACCTTCCCCCATCATAATTTCTATAGTCACCATCAAATCTATATCCATTACTCGGATTCTTGTCAGTGTCATAGCCATTGTCAAAATCACTCGCATCTGTTTCATAAGGCTGGCAAAAGGAGCCATTTGGATATATATAATCTTTTATATTATCATACCATGCATAACTTGAACTTGTATAATCCCCAAGAATAGTATTTCCCTTGGCTGCCAAGGCCAGAAAATCAGCAACTCTGTTATCGACCGCAGTACCTTCAGGATCAGAATCAGGTTTATCCCAAACAGGAGGGTTGACAGCTTTGATATCACCCATAATATGCGTGTTCCGTCCTACATATATAGTTCCCTGACCGGTAAAATAACCTTTAATGATGAGATCACCTTTAACAACAACAGGTCCATCAATCACAATTGGATCCGATGCTGTTCCAACCAACACCAAACAACCATCATCTGCCGTCCCGTGAACGCCATCAGGTCCATCCCCATCATAAACTCCACTAACTGTGTTATCATTATGAGTATCGAGCGTATAACCGGAACCACTCAATGTAGTAATAGGATACTCTAACGTTCCTCCTTCTGTTGTTGCCACATATTCATACTCTGCCAAATCACCAAGGTATGGCATTTCCAATTGATCATGATAGGGAAACATCTGTGGTTCTCCATTATAACCCATATCCCAATATTTTGCATCCTTCCAGTTTGTAGGAGTTGCCGTTGGAGATCCTGGACGAGTATACAACCATTCTCCATAATTTTTTGTATAATAATCCTCAAGAGAGGAGGAGTCGTAAGTTCCCCAGATAATACCCGATGCACCAATGTCAGTATTGGGCGATGCATAAGCATCTCCATATATGTCGGGTCCCCACATAAAAGAAAAATTGCCATTTGCTCTGACATCACCAGTCACTGTAATTGAGCTTCCCCAGAACCAGCCGAAATTATTCACAAAATATCCATAATCAAAAACTTTAGAACGAACCAATTCATAACGAACAATTTCTGTTAATTCAAATTGGTGATTATCAACGTACCCTATTGCAGTAATCTTTATATCACAAGGACCACGTACAGGAGTAGTATCTTGGTCGACACCACCAATAACCACAGTTGCAGTTCCATACAAAACAGCTCGATTGTTCATCGTGCTATACATATATCCCGTCTTCCCTATCGTAGTGATATCCTCTTCACGAGTGTCCCCGAACCAATCAAATTTGTATGCAGATTTGCTTAAAGGACTTGATTTATAATATGCATTAAACACATCAAATATCTCACTCTTAGTAATCTCAATTGCTGACTGAGCCGTAAAAAATGCCTCGTCAACATCCTGCCACTTTCTGAAAGAGTGAGTAGACGACAGAGCTAGGCTTATATAGCTACCACTCAGAATCCCAATAAGCATCACAACAATCATAGTCACTGCGAGAATTATACCGCTCTTGGAACCAAAATAATTTTTAATTTTAATGTTGTTCATCGTTCACAACCGTTGTATTTATAACGTAAGTAGGATAATAATTAACTCCACCAAGGTTAACCTCAAAGGTAAAAGAACTCAAGAGATGCCTTGGAACTCTTGTCACATCATTCCGAGGAACAAGAGTGTGATCCATAGCTTCAATAACTATGGGATCCTTAAAAATTTTTACGAACTTGTTATTCTTCGACACTTTTTTATCTGTAAAAGTTTGAGTAAGCAAATCTATATGTCTATTTATAGTAACTGTTTTAACAACTGCATCTTCGGGTTTGTAGTCAGAAGTCATATCCAAATATTCGTATGACATCGTATGAACATGTTCCGGCTCGTGAGTGGAAGCATTACCTGGCAGATGCTGAATATCAAAACTTTCCCATATTGACACACGTAAACCATTATGACCATCAACTGATCGAACTATTTTCTCTCTCAATAGACGACCGTAAAACTGAAGGTAGAAGTCGCGTAGCATAGTTCCTGAAATCGCAAATGCCTGAACCAACAAATAGACAGCCGCACTTGAAATCAAAAAACCTATAGTAAGCGAAACCATCAGTTCAGCAACTGTAAATCCCCGCTTTGACTTAGCATTACATTTTGTTAAAAGTTTCATCATAACCCCCTATCGCTATAGTATCTCATAACTCTAAAAGTTTCCCGAGGTGGAGTTGCGCTGAAAGCTCCTCCGAAATTATCCCAATCAACCTGGATCTCGATTATATAATAAGTTCCATGGTCATAAACAACTGTGGCAATTGTTCCATTATAATCAGCAAGTAAAGTTCCGTCATAAACAGGCCTAATGTTAGGATTTGACCTAAAAGATTTCAACTCCTCCCAACGCATATTAAATACGTTCCAAAGTTCATCAAAAGCAATCTGAGAAGCTTCCTGATGACATCTGTTCTGAAAAATAATTATACGCCCCCACGTTAGTGTCGAAAAGATTGCACCAGCCGTAATTGCCAGAACAAATGAAGCAACCATCGCCTCAACTAATGTAAAACCACTTTTATTATTTTTCATATTATTAACCTCAAACATTACTCCAACTTCGATTTATAGCAAAATAAGCTTTTTGACTTTAAAAATCAAGTCAATACTCCAAAAAAAAGCCCGATAGTCACAAATATGACACCGGGCTCTTTCAGTCTTACATCAACTATATGTTAATTCCCGCCATCACTCAACGCATGACCAGTTATTTCACATGTTGGATTCTCAGAAACTATATTATATGTATATGTCCCGCCTGATGGGCAAACTGGTAATCCACCCTTGATGTATTCATTAACATTTGATTCATTCGCAGAACCAACAGCGATAGTAGTAGCATCAACCCAACCCCTTTCAACAGCAGCCTGTTGTTTACCAGCGTCAATCATACGCAAGTTGTTGATACATCTGTTTTGCTGTGCCAAATTTCTATTCTTTACAAAAGATGGAATAGCAATAGCAGCTAGTAGACCAATAATTGCAACTACGATCATGATTTCAACTAGTGTGAAACCTTTGTTGTTATTTAATTTTTTCATCGCGTTTCTCCTTTCGGCTGAGGGCAGCGATCGCCCAGTTATTAAAAATCACTAAACAGTTTTAGTCATGCTTAATTTAAAGCAGACGGCGTGCCAACTTTTTACATATTTTTTGCAGAAACATCCTAAACCATTAACAACAAACATTTTAGGCAATTTTTTTTATTTTCAATATCATAATTGAGAACACCGCTTGCCCTCTAAACATCTCCGCTGTCACATATGAGAAAAACAAAAATGAGAATTTTCATTTGTGAGAAAGTCTAAAAATCGCTTTCTCAATAAAGACAAAGCGTTTAAAACAAAGCACTTACAAGAACATAATTCCAGTTTAGTCCATTTTCCCCTAAAAATCACTAGTTCATCAAAGTTTGATCATTTTTCGAAACTTTTGGCTTTGTCAATGTTCTGTGGAAGAGTGATTAAACAAATCAGAGCAACATATTAAGTTATAGCGGTAGATCCTTAACCAATAATAGAAAACTTAACGCAAGTGATTCAAACGGTGCAGAGATGCAAAAAAGAGTTTTATGGCACGAAGAACAAAGATACGAAGAAATACATAAAGATTGTTGGATGTTCACCAAAAGTACGCAACCTTCCAGGTTGTTGGCGTTTTTAATCTTTCCGAGCCGGGGCGACTCGGCTACAGGACTGTTCTTCAAATCAAGCTTAATTTGCACGTTCGCCCTGTAGCCGCGTCCCGTGGGCGCGGACAATGTGTTCCCCGACCTCTGCTGAGGTCGGCTACAGGCACTGTGTCAGCAATTTAACAAACCGTAACATTCTTCTGGCGTCCGTATTAAACCATTTACCTTTTGCTCTTGCAACGAAGGTCGAATGTAGACAATTCTCCCGCCTTGTGGGATCAAGCAATTACACCAATCGACTTGAGCAAAAAAAAACGTCAACTAAATTAAAGTTGACGTTTTTTCTCAAAGTATACCTACGGAGTAGTTGTAGTAGGAGTTGTTGTTGCTGTTGCTGTAACAAACTCAGGAACATAAAGGCTGCCAGCTACACCATTAACATCACCCTGAACTGTAGGTTCAATCCATACAGCCTGAATAGTTCTGTCAAATAGAACTCCAGGCTCATCAGAAGAATACAAACCTGTCAAGGTTCCAATAATCTCAATATCTCCATAATATGCAGTAAACTGAGCCATTACCTGTGAGCTGTAATCATCTTCAGAGGTTGGTTGTGTTGTGCCACCTGAACCATTAGCAACGCCAATAGTACCATTAAATGTTCTTCCCATGCTGTCAATAATTGTCAACTTGTTGCCAACTTGGCTTATTGACAAAGTAACAATAGGTGTTCCCGTGTTACCTGGCTCAAATGGCTGATCAACTGTATAAGCATAACTTGC
>JAQICX010000245.1 GCA_027858345.1 Kiritimatiellia bacterium
CAAAGCTAAATCCTTGATTTGCAAGTGTTTTGTAGGGTCGGGGTCCGTGACCCCGCCTTTAAATTTTTATTCATATTTATCACCCATTGAGTGATAAAATAATGTATTAACACTTGATCTTATTGCCTAAAACGAACGTTTATCCTTCCAACCGAAAAATTAAGGTTAGTTATCCTTAATTCTTCGGTTGCAGGTTCTTTTTTCTCTTAGCCACGGATAAACACGGATTTTTACGGATAAACACATTCATGTAATGTGTTTATGCTTAACCACATATGTAGATTATTTCATGCTGTAAGCCTGATTAAAATTATTTTATAAAAACATCACCCAGTAGATGATATTTAAGAAAATCTGTCATTCAGTTTAATTGCAATGTCAAATTGTCAGAACAAACAGAAAGTGCTTGTCTTCAATAATTTACACAAATATAATCCGTGTCAAATTTCATTTCCGCACCCATCATTCTTCACTCTACGAGCTTTGCTGGACACTGTGGAACGCGGGTACAGGGTAACCTTTGCAAGTTAATGGTTAGATTGAGGCTTCACCCTGTAGCCGAGTCGCCCCGGCTCGGAAAAAATCAAGTATTGTTTTTAGGACTTTCAGTCCTAAATAGGGGTTACTGTTTGGGTTGATATTACATCAAAACTTGATGTTTTGAATGTCGATTGAGCCTGATTTAACGTCAACTTTTATTTCTTCACCGCTCTGAGTTACAATGCCGTAACCACTGGCTGTACATAGAAATGATTTGAAGTTCTGATTCTTTTTGTGGACATTTAGTGTTTTGGTCACTGCATCATAACTAATTCCTGACAGACCTTGCAATAGGGCATAAGATGCTAAAGCCCTGGCATACCAATGTCCGCATTCATATTCGTTAAAGGGATTTCGCTTGGTTCCATCATAGCGATCCCGGCATGCTTTGACGATATCCAGTCCTTCTTTCTCATATCCCATTATGATTAGGTGAGATGCAACTTGATACTCTATGCCTGTAAAAACTTCATCGCTGTAGGGAAAGGGCAAAGATGGCTTTTCGCCTCTTGGCCATGAGCATACCAAAAGTCCACCTTCGTTTCCAATTGCATAACCTGGTCTTTGTGGATTGTCGTGGTCTATTAATGACTCTTTAAAGTTATATTTGTATATTGACAGCAAGTGGCTTGTGACTTTTTCTTCATCAAGTATATCGCCTAGTCCACATGTTTTTGCAAGCCATGCTCCAAGCACACCATCAGATAGACATCCTTTGCCATATTGATATTTTGGACCCTCTTTTTCTAATAGTTCTGCTGTTTGGGCATTTTGGTTTGTTAAATCCAGTTTTGCATCAAGTGTTTTCCATTCCACTTGCTGGTAGAAGTATTCGCCATTAAATAGTTTGGTTTCCAGGTGTTGTTTGCCAGCTTTGTAAAGTTCGTTGTATAATTCAACATCTTTGCCGAGTTCAGAACCAATAATATATGCAGCCTTGAGTGCCCCGAGGTAGAATGATGTGCACATGCCGTCTGCACCCCAGAACTCTATGTCATATGTGTTGTGGTGAGGTTCCATTAAAACACCCTGATGTTTTGGATCCCATTTTTTTATGCAGTAGTCTAAACTATCTTTAAGTTTATCCCAATATTCAATGATAATGTTTTTGTCACCGGATATTCTCCATTCTCTATATAACTTCATGATTCCACCAAGTTGTCCGTCAGATGCGGCGTGATATGTGTGATCAGGTTCTCTAATTGGTAGGGGAGATCTGAAGTTTTGGTGTCCTTCGCTGTCTTGGCATACAAAGAACTCGGTTTGTCTAAATGTTAGTTCCAGTTCTGGGAACAGGTGGCAGAGTGCTTGTGCATAGTTCCAAACATGTGTGCAGCTTCCATGACAGCAACCTGCCGAATCACAACAACCTTCCCATGCCCAGATTTTCCCGTCAGTCTGTCGGAGAACTGTTGGTGATTTGAGTATTGTAAGGTTTGCAGACATTGCTTCCAATACTACATCAGGTAAGTCGGAATCATAAAAGCTGGTTTGGAATGTTTCTGATTCTAGTCGTAGTTTGTCGTAGCTGTCTTGAAAATCGGACATCACTTCTTCAGCGTTTGAATATATTGTTGTATACCAAGGCACATGTGTAGGTTTTACTGTTTCTGGTTTGGAACATGAACAACTGTTTTGTTCATCTTCTGGACCATTACCTAGTCTAAGTTTTGTTTTGGGAACATACCATGCAAGTTTTAGTGTTACTGTTTTCTCTTCATTTGGCTTGAGAACGAATGATACAGACATTGATGCACCAGGACTTTTGTTGTCGCTTGCAGCAATCTTACTTTGTTTGCCTGCCTTGATGTCATTCCAGATCATTGTCTGAGTGTCAAACCAACCTCCTCGAAACCAGTCTGTGTTGACCTTGACATCGCTATCCTCTATTGCCGCATAGAATGAGCCTTGTTTGAACTCCTCACCTTTAATTGCTGGTTGATGTAGGATGAAACCATCTGTTTTATTATATATGCATGAAAGTTCATCATCTGTTGGTTCCCTGCCCTCAGGTTTAAGCTCCATAAAATTCTTAGAATTAAAATAGTAAACGGCATTTACATCTTTTGTTGAATTGTTTTTAAATTTATATTCAATTGCTGTGATAGGTTTTGATGAGTCATCTGCATTAAGAGGAATGAACGGACTCCAACTTATTGTTTCAACATCTAAAGGAATTGAATCATCTTTAAGATTAATTGTTGCAAATGGGAATCGTGCTGAAAATGAATTATTTTTAAATCTTGGCAGTCCATATAATTTTCCCATCAGTCCGTTTCCCGCTCCTGCGAATTTGTTTCCTGAGCTTCCAAAGATTTTATAATATGGTATTTGTCCTTCAATAACTTTTGCATTACTTATGCCATCCTGTTCTGTGTATATTGCAGAAAAAACTGATGGTTCAAAAGTTACATCCGGTTCGTTTCTAAGTGAAACTTTGCCAATCATTCCTGAGCCTTCCATGCAGAACATTCCGGCACCAATTCCACCTAATGGAAATGCAATGTGTTTCAGATTGTCGCCGGTGTAAGTTTTATTGTAATCATGCATGGTTGATACTCCCTTTTGGCATATTTTGTTTGAGTTTTTTAAAGAATTATAGTCTAACTAGAATGTTGTTCTTTGTTTGTAGTAGAGTATACTCAATTGTTGAGTTGTTTTCAACACAAATGTCATAGTTCTCTTCAGGAACCTTGATTCTTCAGTTAATTCATTTTTTTCGGTTAAGTTTGAAAAGCCATTTTTGCCAAATCGACTCAGGGCGCATGGTTCATCAGAAAAACTTCAAAAGAAAATGTGACACATGACTCATGACGCATGACGCATATTTTTATTAAGGAAACTTGCGGTCAAATCATTACTGTGTTGTGCGAAAATTGCAAAGCGAAGAATGAAAAGTACAAAAACAAGATGTCAATTACCGGTTTTCTTGGTCGAAATTCATGTTTTCCTTCCAACCGAAAAATTGAGGTAAAGAAAGTATTGCTTCAGAGGTGTTGTGAGATTGGTAGTTGTGTAAAAGGAATTGTTTCACCTTCGCTTTTCTCGTAAGCTCAAAAAGTCTACGGAGCGACAGCCTTCTCTCTACGCTACGCTACGCTACGAGCGAAGGCTGGTGGAGGTAATCGGTCTCGAACCGATGACATCCTGCTTGCAAAGCAGGTGCTCTACCAACTGAGCTATACCCCCATGTAGAAATGGAGCCAGCAAACGGACTCGAACCGTTGACCTGCTGATTACAAATCAGCTGCTCTACCAACTGAGCTATGCTGGCTCAAAAAACAGGCTGAATTAAAACGTTTTTTCTCAAAATAGTCAAGATGTTTTTTTTGTATTTACCTTTTTTCTCAAAATATCAAGATATCTCCTTGGAAAAGCATAGAGCGGACACTCGTGGCGGAGCCTAAGAGGGGCTGGAGTCTGCGACAGCAACGAAATGGCAATCCGCAACCAAAAATT
This sequence comes from Kiritimatiellia bacterium, assembly GCA_027858345.1. GTDB lineage: Bacteria > Verrucomicrobiota > Kiritimatiellia > JAQICX01 > JAQICX01 > JAQICX01. Next base: position 4,000 of record JAQICX010000245.1, read on the forward strand.
TAACGCAAAGGTGCAAGGTTGCAAAGAATGCAAAGAAAAAGACAAATAGGTTAAGAACGTCGAATCCCGCAGACCGGGACTATCCCGCAAGGTGTGGATAGCCGTTCACTGTGTCCTGCATAGCGAAGCGAAGTATGGAACGTCCATTCGACCAAAGGTAGAACAGCTTTAGGTAGGCCATTCGCTACGATCCATTGCTGCCGCAGGCTCCAGCCTCACTTCTCTCTGGTTGTGTGCCCTAAAGCAACGATCCCGCAGAGCGGGAGAAGTGGTCATTTTTAATGAACACCCCTCCCACCTCGCAGGCGAGGTGACCTCCTCCCGCAGAGCGGGATCCTCGTTCTCATAAAGTGTTTTAACCGAAAAATCGAGTGTCTTTGATATATTTCAATAAATCAATTGACAAAAAGTTTTGTATATGTAAAAATACTTTTGCTTTATCGTTTAAGCGTGTTTTGGACTTTAACGATATTTTTAAATTATAAATTTTATATTCAAAAAAGGAAATTAGAAAATGATAAAAGGTTTTGCACATGTATGTATTGGTTCTTTTGATTTAAAAGATACAGAAGATTTTTATTGTAGAATTCTTGGGTTTAAGAAAAAGTTTGATTTCATCAATAATGGTGTTTTATTTGGTTTTTATCTTGATTTGGGAAATGGAACTTTTATTGAAGTTTTTTCTGAAGATAATACAGAGGAAGCTGGTTGTCAAATGATACGTCATATTTGTTTGGAAATTGATGACATTGATGCTTTTATTGAAGACGTTCGTTCTAAAGATTGGGAAGTTACAGATAAGGAAATGGGTGCCGACCAGAGCTGGCAGTGTTGGATTACAGACCCAAGTGGAATTAGAATTGAAATGCATCAATATACAACCGAATCAAGTCAGAAGACTGGTAATAATTGTGTTGTTAATTGGGGATAAAGAGTTGGCGGAGCCAACAGGTAAAGATTGAGGTTAAGATAAAGAGGGCTAGCTTTGCTAGTCCCGCTCTGCGGGATTAAGATTGAGGGTTGGCCAGCCAGCCGTGATAAAAGTTAAGTGGAACAAAATAGGGAAGAGTCGAGAAACGGTTAATAACTGCTAAACCAGTATGATAAGTCGATCATGGTCAGGTTTGTTTTAGTCCTAAGTCGAGAGTCCTAAGTCCTAACCGAAAGGGCAAAAAATACGAGCATAGGGTAAAACCCTATGGAAATTAGACAAGAATGGAAATAACCATTCAGTTTGTGTACAATTTAAAAAAAAGGAAATAATATGGCATTTGAAATGCAAAGAGGTACAAATATATCTCACTGGTTAAGTCAAAGTGAATTGCGTGGAGAAGAAAGAAAAGGTCAATTTACAAAAGAAGATGTGACAAGACTAAAAGGTCTTGGCTTGGATCATCTGCGCCTACCAATTGATGAGGAGCAGATGTGGAAAGAAAATGGCGAGCAGGAACCTGAAGCTTGGGAGCTTTTACAACAGGGATTAGATTGGTGCCGTGAAGCAGATTTGAGAGCTATAGTAGATTTGCATATTTTAAGGTCTCACCACTTTGTAGAAGAAGAGGGTGCACACGGCAAAAATACACTGTTCTCAGATCCTAAAGAGGCAGACCGATTGGGGCAATGCTGGAGAGAACTTTCTGCTGCACTTAAAGATCGATCCAATGATTGGGTTGCTTATGAATTGATGAATGAAGCTATTGCTGATGACCCTGAAGATTGGAATCGAGTTCTGCAAATTCCATATAATGTTATTCGTAAAAATGAACCGGAACGTTTGATTGCAATTGGTTCAAACGAATGGTGTCAGGTTCAGACTTTTCCATATTTGAAAGTTCCAGAAGGGGATCCAAACATTATTTTGGTAGTTCACTTCTATAACCCAATGTTTATAACACACAATCAGGCTGAGTGGTCGGAAAATATCAGAGAATATCTTGGACCAATTCAGTATCCTGGACAACCCGTAAGAGATGAGATTATACCAACTTTGTCAGATCGGGTTCGTGGAATCGTAGAAAATAATAATGAATATTATGATGCAGCTGCAATGGCAAAAGCTTTGCTTCCTGCCATTAAAAAAGCGGCAGAACTTAATCTTCCTTTGTGGTGTAATGAGTTTGGTGTTGTAGATACAGTTGACGATGAAATTCGTAAGCGTTGGTATCGTGATTTTAAACTTGTTATGGAAATGAATAATATTTGTTGGACTAACTGGGATTTTCGTGGGCAGTTTGGATTGTTTGATAAAGAACATAATTCTCAAACAGTGGTTGTTGACGCTCTTTTGAACTAGAGCATTTCATTCTTCGCTTCGCCATTTTTCGCATAACACAGTAATGATTTGACCGCAAGTTTCCTTAATAAAAATATGCGTCATGCGTCATGAGTCATGAGTCATGTGTCACATTTTCTTTTGAAGTTTTTCTGATGAACCATGCGCCCTGAGTCGATTTGGCAAAAATGGCTTTACAAACTAAACCGAAAAAATGAATTAACTTAAAAATTAAGGAAATTAAAGAGTTTTTTTTTATCTTCTTGCATACATATTGTTTTTTTTATAACATGTGGGAAGTTTTATGTATATGTGTGTGTTAGATTTGCCAGTGTAGCTCAGTCGGCAGAGCAGGTCATTCGTAATGATCAGGTCAACGGTTCAATTCCGTTCACTGGCTCCAGACTCAGGATTAAGTTAATCTAAAATGAAGTATTTTGTATTATGAAGGCAAGTGAAACAAAAATTTTGATAGTGGATGACGAACCCACTGTTATAGCAATGTTTTCTGTTTGGTTGCGCAAACAAGAACTTACATGTTATTCTGCAGATTCTGTTGTTGAAGCTATGGCAATTCTGAAAGAACATCATGTAGACCTTGTAATCACTGATATTTTTATGCCGGGAGCAACTGGTGTCGATTTGCTTAAGTGGTGCAAACAGACTGAACGTGAAATACCTTTCATTTTTATTACCGGGACTTTGGATGCAGAATTTGTGACTCAGGCCTTAAATCTGGGTGCTAAACATCTATTGCCTAAACCTGTCACAAGAAACGAATTGGTGGAACTTGTTCAAGAGCAGATTGCATTAATTGAGACCGATGAAAAGAAGCGTGAAGATGACAATCAGATAAAGTCAGAACTCTCTGATGTCAGAAAAAAGTATATCGATGAAGTTGCGGAAAAAGAAGTTTTATTTATGGCCGTGATTGATTCGCTTGCCCAGGCTGTCAGTGCCAGAGACTCATATACTCACAACCATAATAGATCCGTGGCCGATTATGCCGTAAAAGTTGGTATGGCAATGGGACTTGAGGAGGATGTGCTTACAAAATTACATATTGCAGGGCGTTTGCATGATATTGGCAAAATTGGTGTACCAGAAGCCATATTGCAGAAAAATGGACCATTGACAGATGAAGAGTATGATATGATGAAGCAACATCCAGCCGTTGGTTCAGATATATTAAGAACATTGCCTAACTTTGAAGATATTCTGGATATTGTTTTATATCATCATGAAAGATATGATGGATATGGATATCCACGGGGACTTGTGGGTGAGGACATACCATTGTTGGCTAGGATTACTGCGGTATGTGATGCGTGGGATGCTATGACCTCTGATAGAGTATATCGAAAGAAATTGCCTGTTAAGGAGGCAAGAAAACGTATCATTGAAGGAGCTGGCACGCAATTAGATGCCAAAGTTGTGAAAGTTTTTTTAACTGTAATAGAATAATATATTATTTTGGGAGAGAATTAGATGGAGATTTTTAATTTTGAATTTTTAAAAGAACAATTTGATGATGACATGGTTTGTATTCGTGATATCCTTGACATTTTCCTGGAGAGTTCTGATTCAACTGTTTTCAGCTTAAGTAGAGCATTGACGAGTAAGGATGAATATGGACTTGCCAATTATTCACATAAACTCAAAGGTTCTTCAGGAATGATTGGTGGAGAGGCTTTAGCTGCAATGTGTTTAGATGTTGATATGCTATGTAAAGAAAAAAAATTTCCTGAAGCTTTTAAAAAGGCTGTTGGAATTGAAAATTGCTACTACGAACTAAAAGATGTGATCCAAAGTGTTCTCGATGACTTGAACTAAGAAATCAACTCATCTTGCTCTAAATTTTTCACGAATCCAACGCCCTGATTTTTGTTCTCACATAGTTGATGCGACGGTCTATATTGGCACATTAATAAGTGGTATTGCTGTTGGACTTCTATTTAGTGGGTCTCACATATTCAAATATATAAAAGAAAATATTTTCTCATTTATATATCGTAGTTCTCTATATTCACTGTTTTTTATTGCGATTTCCATGCTGTTGGGACTTAATAAACTCGATACTTTTGTTCTTATACTCTTTGGTATAACTCCATCTGCAATTTTTTCAAATCTCATTGCAGATTTCTTCAAGCTGGATAAGGAGCTTACAAATCCAGCTTCAAGGTTGACTTGCAGTTCCACCTCTGTAGCGTCGGTCGTTGACCGACGACCTGTAGCCGAGTCGCTTCGGCTCGGTTAAAATCATAAGTCGCAGCGCGACCCCAAAATTCGTAATTATTAATTCGTAATTCGTAATTGACTTTGCTCACTTCGTGAGCTTCTCCAGCCTCTCAATTTCCATCGATGCATCTTCCCACTGTTTAGTGTAGTCATCAATTTTAAGTTGAATTTTGTGAAGTTTAATATTCAAATCCTGATAGTTGACATCGCCACCTTGAGCCATCTGCTCGTGCAGATATGCCTTGGACTGCTCCAATTCATCAAGTTTCTTTTCAGCATTTTTTATGATATTTGTAAGATGTTTTGTGTTTTCTCTTTGTTGAGCTCGTAGACGACGCAGCTCTTTCTTATCAACCGTTTGTGTGCTTGATGATTGATTTTGCGTTTCGTTACCAGCTTGCTGTTCAATCATCTGTTTTTTACGACAGAAGTAATTATAGTCGCCAGCATATGGTTTTATTCCAGGAGGTGTCATCTCAATTACAGTTTCAGCTGCATTCTTGATAAATTCAATATCATGACTTACAATACATACTGTTCCAGGAAATTTCCTAAGAGCTTTTTCCAGACCTTCACGAGCCTGTATATCAAGATGAGTTGTAGGTTCATCAAGCAATAGAAAATTTGGTGGTTTAATTAACAATCTTGCAAATGCCAATCTAATCTTTTCCCCGCCACTAAGTACAGTAACGCTCTTTTCGATTGCCTCTCCTGAAAATCCAAAACTACCAAGAGTTTTGCGTATTGTCTGGTCTGACACCTCATTTGCAACTGACTTTACTGCCGAATAAACTGTTTCAGTTTCAGCAATAGTATCTGCAATTTCTTGAGATTGATATCCGGAAATCACCCTCGGTCCGCATGTCCTTTTGCCCTTTGATAGGGGAACATGCCCTGATAGCATCTTTAAAAGAGTTGTCTTGCCACGACCATTTAGTCCAATCAGTGCAATTTTCTGACCCTTGGTGATTCTTAGATTGATATTTTCGAGTATAAAGTTGTCACAATCATATGCAAAACTTGCATCATCAAGACGCACTATCTCATGCCCGCAGCCAGGGGGATTTTCAAGTCTGATAGATCCCTTGCTTCTTATTCTTGTTGGACCAGAAATCTGTTCCATTTTCTCAAGCATCTTGATTTTGCTTTGAACCTGAGTTGCCTTTGTGTTTTTTGATCTAAAACGTTCTATAAACTTTTCAGTTTTTTCAATAACTTTACCCTGCTTTTCAAGTTGGGCTTCTGTCTGCTGCTGTCTTTCAACTCTAGCCTCTGCATAATAATCATAATTTCCTGGATATTTCTCAGTTTGAGCATTTGCCACTTCAAGAGTCTTGTTTGTTAGGGAATTCAAAAGGTATCTATCATGAGAAATCAGCAGTAGGGTACCATCAAAGTTGTTTAAGAATTTTTGTAACCATTCAACAGCGGGAATATCCAAATAGTTTGAAGGTTCGTCAAGAAGAAGAATCTCAGGATGTGAGATGATTGTTCGAGCCAGTTCGGCTCTCATCTGCCAGCCACCACTAAATTCATTAAAATTTCTGTGCATTTCATCTTCTTTGAAACCTAGTCCGGAAAGTGCAGCTTCCGCTTTGTGTCGCAATGTGTAGCCACCAAGTTGTTCATATTTAATCTGAAGTTCACCAAGTCGCTTTAGCTTCTTCTCGTCAGATAAATCATGCTCTAGCTCTTCCATCTCTGCTTCAATTGCAGCAACTTCGGGCAGGGCATCTTCTGTGAAATTTATTAGAGTCGTTTGAGTATCTGGAGCCTTAGGCTGTTGTCTCATATAGGCAAATTTGCTACCCTTTGGATATTCAACAGTTCCTCCATCTGGAGTTATCTCGCCTATCAAAAGATCAAAAATTGTACTCTTACCCGCACCATTTGGACCGACAATACCAACGTGTTCCCCTTGGTTAATCCGAAAGGTTACATTATCGAGAACGGTCTGTATACCAAATGTCTTTGTTATGTTGTTAAAATTAATCATTTTTCAGTTAGTCAGTTTGTATGTTAGACAGTTAGTCCGTTAGAGGGTTAGTCAGTCTGTAGCCGAGTCGCTTCGGCTCGGTCAAAATTATAGGTCGCTTCGTTCCAGTTATTGTTGGAGCATGGTTTGACGCCTTGGGAGTCCCGCAGAGCGGGATCCTCGTTGTCATATAATAAATACCGCCAGAGGCATTCCTACTCTTAACCTACTTGCAACGCAAACACTTACACTTCATTACTTCTTTTTTTTCTGTATAAATTATTTAGCTTGGGATTATACAAAAAATCCAGTTCTTTTGACAGTATTAAATTTTTCAACGCAATTTAACCTTAATTTTTTGGTTAAGACACTTTATGATAACGTTTTTCATGCCGTCACGCAGGTGACCGTTCTCGCTCCCTTTTTTCCAAGATAACGTTTGTTTGTATGCTGGGAGCGACGCCCTTTCGTCGGTCAACGCCCGACGCTACAGGTGTGGTGTCTGCCAGCCAGTCTTTGTCCGCCAAAACTCCTCCCCGGCTAGCTCGCTAGTCCCGCTCTGCGGGAGGAGGTGGCGAGCAACGCGAGACGGAGGGGTATGTCTCAATCTTAACCTTAACCTACTGGCTCCGCCAGCATCTTTGATTAAAACTTCCCACCTAGCACTTATTACTTTTTCGCTGACGAAGTCAGCCCCGCAGCCCTATACCACCGCATTGCATCTTGCCGCTTCCTTGAACCAGGCTGCACTCATTTTGGGTGTGCGTTTCTGCGTTTCAAAGTCTACATGTATCAAGCCGAAGCGCGTACCATAACCACCGGTCCACTCCAGATTGTCGAATGCACTCCACACAAAATTACCCTTCACTGGTACGCCTTCCGCAGTTGCTCTCTGCAATTGTCCCATTGCGTTACGCAGGTACATGACACGATCAGCATCGAAAACTTTGCCGTCGGAGTCCACCACATCGCTTGTAGCACAACCATTCTCGGTGATATAAATCTCCTTTGGATTCCATATTGAGTGTGTTAGACGAGCTGCCCAATAAAGCACTTCTGGTGAAAAAGTATGCCAAGGCGATAACATCTTAGGATGCGACACATTCATTGGTACTTCCAAATATCCTAGTTCTTCTTCTGATGCCATCACATACATTTTTGGTATATAAACATTGATGCCTATGAAATCCACTGGCGAAGAGATTATGTTTAAATCTTCATCTGTGAATTCTGGTGCATCTTTGCCGGCCTCCTTCAGGTATGATTCGCAGTATTTGCCGGTTTGCATGACGTTTAAAAAACGTGCGTTAAGATGTCGGGTCGCAGTTTCGGCAGCTTTGACGTGTTCTGGTGTATCAATCACCGGCACGCCACAGAACATCACTTCTGCTGGTCCGACCTTAGTCCCCTTTTTTCCATTTGAGCGGATTGCCTGTACTGCCATGCCATGAGCAAGTACAGCATTATGAGCAACCTGATTCAGTTCTTTTGGTTTGAGCTTTAAGCCGGGTGCCAGCTCTATTCGAACAGGCTTGCCTTGAACCACCATGTCGATGCCATGGTGCCCCATGTCTACAAAATTCTGAAACTCATTGATTGTGAAGAAGTTATTTACTCGATCACTCAGATTCTTAGCAATATAACCAGCATATTCTCCAAATGCCTGAGAAGTATCACGCGATTGCCATCCACCCTTGTCTTGAAGAGCTTGTGGCAGATCCCAGTGATATAGTGTAGCGAATGGCTTAATGTCAGCCTTGAGCAATTCGTCAACAAGCCTGCTGTAGAAATCAAGACCTTGTGGATTTGGCATCCCGTCGCCATCCGGAAATATACGTGGCCAGGATATGGAAAATCGATATGCTTTTACCCCCATGTTTTTCATTAACTGTATATCTTCTTTGTATCGCCTATAGTGATCAATGGCAACGTCCCCAGTATCGTTATTTTTCATATTGCCGGGGATGTGCGAGTAAGTATCCCAAATTGATTTGCCTTTGCCATCTGCGTTTGGTGAACCCTCAATCTGATAGGCCGCCGTTGCAACACCCCACTGAAAATCATCAGGAAACTTTGGCTGTGCGTATGTCGAACCCTGCGAATCTACATCGGCAACTTTATTTTTTTCTTTTTGGTCTTGATTTATAGTCATGATGTTTCTCCTAAGTTGATTAAAGTAGGGCTTACTGTTTAAATAAGTTAGTTTGCAGTATAGTGATATTTCGGAGAAAAAGCAAAATATTCTTATGAATAAAAAGAAGTTTTTAACCTGCCAGACACTAAAAGAGCAATATATAGAGAACTTCAATCATACTCGACCAACAGAAGAGGAACTTCAGTGTATCTGGAGTAACATAACTAGCCCGCATATTTTATGAGTCGCTAGTGATGTAGTCCCGCTTTGCGGGGCAATCAAGTTCGCCCCTTTCAGCTCCGCTTTTTGAGCTAGTCAGGACAAGGACGACGGACAGGTATCTAATGGTAGTTTTTTTAAGTCCAGAGTCGAGAGTCGTTAGTCCTATTATTTGTTATTCAACATCCAATTAGCAATGCCTTATCGCCTGAAAAGTGTGGTGCCGACACACATTTGTCACCATAAAAGTGTGTTTTGTTCTTTTTGATTTGATATTTGAACATTCGATGTAGCTTTTTATCTTTAACAGAAAAACAACTGCCACCGAAGAGTTATCTGAATTAGTGAAAAAAGAATTACTCAAACAACTTGGGAGCAAAGGGAAAAGCTCCAAATATGTAATTGACCGGCAATTGGCCGGTGCTTAGTTAGCATTTGTTAAATAAACTACGGTTAGCTCAATAGAATCAAGGTGGAGTCAATATTTTAATTGGCCGGTAATTGGCCGGTAATTGCATCATAATTGACTCAAAATGGTGAGTAAAAAAGAAATAGAAACAGTAAAAAGTTGCTACACTGTGGCGGGGCCATCTGAAAGATAAATAAGATTGTCCAACAACTTGTTGGACAAGTCCAAAGGAAAATAATATTAATGAGAACTAAAGAAAATCAAAATATTGCCATTGTTTTTTTTCGGGCAGCCTATATGGAATCATGGGGACGAGGGTTTGAGAAAATTGTAGAAGCATGTGAAGCAATGGAAGCACCTTTGCCGAAAGTTCGTTGCGAACACACTGGTTTGTGGATTGAATTCCCTTTTAAAAAGCTACCAGAAACGCCACCAAAAACGCCGCCAGAAGGTTCACCAGAAAGTTCACCAAAAGGTTCACCAAAAACATCAGAGCTGATTCTAGAACTTATCCGTAATAATTCTGATATAACTACTATGATTATGGCAAGTCAGCTAGGTATTTCCAAGCGTGCAGTAATTAAACATACTAATAAACTGCAAGAAAATGGCAAGTTACGACGTGTTGGATCTAAGAAAGGTGGACATTGGGAGGTTATTGATGAAGAATAATAACATACCAAAATTAGCTTCAAAGGTTTTGGAGAAAACGACCCAGACGACTACTCAGGTCATCAGTGGCGGTGGTCAAATAGGTGGTCAAATAGGTGATCAAATCAACCTGACGAATCGCCAGTTAGAGATTTTGTATATAATAAGAGAAAACCCTAAAGTTAACAGAAAAACTATTGCGGAAAAACTATCTATTAATGAATCGGCAATTCAAAAACATCTAAAATCACTAAAAGACAAAGGTTTTTTAAAACGTGTTGGCGGAACCCGCGGGCATTGGAAGGTATTAAAATGACATTTAAGACAGAAGTACAATTTGAGCAAGCATATTAAAATATTATAATCATATAGGCTTGGGGTTTGTTTGTTCAGCTTGTGATAATAAAAATTATTAGGGTGGCAGTGGTTGCGAGGATACAGTATGCGGGGAAGCCGAGGGAACGATTGCGGTAGAGTCTTTTGTTAAGAAAGAAGCCGTAGATTAATGTGGTGAGTCCGAGTAGGGTGGCTATGAAAACAAATGAAGGACTAATTGAACCGAATGCCTGCTTGAAATCATTCTTTGTGTTCCAGAAAATATAAGGAATTGCTGCGTTTGCAATATCTGCCAGTGGTACAATGAATAACCATACAAAGATGATGGAAGCAAACCAGAATGGCCAAGGTGATTTTTTGAGTGAAAGAATTCCTGCAAAAAGGCAAGAAAAAATCCAGAAGGCGTATGGGGCAAATGAAATGGCTGTTCTGCTATATTCTACTCCTTTTGGAAATGAATACTTCATGTGTCCCCACTCTGAGCCGGATGGTAACCAGACAAAGTCGGTAACATTTCCTCCTTGAGCCCATACTGCGCTACAGTGAGCAAGTTCATGTACAATCGTGAGAGTGATTGCAACAGGGATGGCAATAATCAAGTGTGGCCAGTGACTCCTGAAAAAGGACAATATGTCTTGTATTATGTTTTTTATCATTAAGGTTGTGTTTTCTATGTTATCAAACTTAGGATTTCTTTTTCCATGTTTTTGATTTCCATTGCTTTGCTTGATTATATACTTGTTTGAGGAGCAAATGCAATGTTTTTGTGAAACACAAGTGTTTTTTTCGGTTGTAGATTATTTTTTCTTAGCCAGGCGGATTAACTTAGGGCGGGCGAGCCGCCTGTCTGCGTGAGTACACGAACAGGCAGGCAACCAAAAGAGATTCTCGCCTGTCTGCGTGCAACGCACAGGCAGGCGCGAAGGCACAGAGAATGCAGAGAAAAAGACAAATGTATTAAGAACGTCCAATCCCGCAGACCGGGACTAACAAGTTAGCCGTTCAACATCCAATATTAAACGAAGAACCCCTCCGTCCTCGTTCCTCGGACACCTCCCCTAAAAGAGGGAGGAGCTTTGGCGGACTAGGCTGGATTTGCAAGGTTTGGGAGTCCCGCCTTGCGGGACCCTCATTATCATGAAAAGTTGACAAGCGTAAGATTGTTTTGCAACGTGTTTAAAACAAGAGTGTTGTAAAAGCTATCAGAAATAATCGATCATAAAAAACAAGGAAATGAAGGGTTGTAGTACGAAAAGACACGAAAATAAGAAATGTGTGCTGTATTTAACATGAGTAAGCTCATGTGTAAATTCAGCACACGCTAATCGCTTGAAAAGAGTAAGAGTTTTAGTCAGCTAATTAACACTAATTTGCTCGAATTTTTGAAGAATGTGTTGCTCCCGCAGAGCGGGAGCCATGCATATTTTAGAGCAAAGCGATTTTCCGTGCTTTCGGTGTTTTCCGTGGTTAACCATCTTGGTTGCCTGCCTGTTCGTGTACTCACGCAGACAGGCGGCTATGCCGCTCTAGGTCAAATTTTAGCTGATTTAAAAGTCTTTAACTTGCCAAATTAAGCATAATATGGCAACTAAACTTGCCAAATTAAGCAAAATAGATTATATTTAAGCAAAATACATAAATTTTAATGGAGAGAACCAATGCATATAAATAGAGTATATGATTCACAAATAAGAGACAAGATTGTTGCTGGGAAAGTTTTAATAATATATGGTGCCAGAAGAGTTGGCAAGACAACATTAATAAAGAAATTTCTAAGCAATTGTACAGAAAAGTATTATTGGGGGACAGGGGAGGATAGATTACTTCAAGAAGTATTAGAATCATGTGATGTGCAAAAAATTGTTTCAGCTTTTTCAGCTTATGATTTAATTGGGATTGATGAGGCACAGTATATTAAAAACATTGGAATGGCTTTAAAGATTTTAGTTGACCACCTTCCTGACAAAAAGATTATTGTTAGTGGTTCTTCATCTTTTGAACTATCAAACCAGATTGGACAACCTTTAACTGGGCGACAAAAGATTATGCAGCTATTTCCAGTGGCATTTATGGAATTAAGTGATTCATATGGATATATGGATGCATTGGGTAAGCTTGAGGAACTTCTTGTTTTTGGATCTTATCCAGAGGTGCTCACTACAAAGAATATTCCAGATAAAGTGGAATATTTGATGACTCTATCAAATTCTTATCTTTTTCAGGACATATTAAAACTTGAGAATATACGCAACTCTTCTAAACTAGCTGATTTGTTAAAGTTGCTTGCTTTTCAAGTCGGAAAAGAAGTTTCTTTAAATGAGTTGAGTAATTCTCTTGGAATAGCAAAACAAACTGTTGAAAGATATATTGACTTACTTGAAAAGTCTTTTATTATAAAGAAAATTAGTGGTTTCTCTCGTAACTTACGCAAAGAAGTTACAAAAATATCTCGATACTTTTTCTGGGATAATGGAGTAAGAAATGCACTTATTAATAATTTCAACTATCTTGACTCAAGAGATGATGTAGGCATGCTATGGGAAAATTTTCTAACAATTGAACGACTTAAAAAACAGACCTATCAATCTATATATTCAAATAATTACTTTTGGAGAACATATGAGCATCAGGAAATTGATTGGGTTGAAGATCGTCAAGGTACTCTTTTTGGATATGAATTTAAATGGGGGAATAAGAATGTGAAACCACCAAGTGCTTGGGTAAAAGCATATCCTGAAGCTGAATATAAAATTATAAACAGAGAAAACTTCACCGATTTTATTGTATGATCAACGATTGTCGTTGCGAGTGTGCAGGTGTTCAATAAGGAACGCTGATGACGCAGATTAATCGGATCTCATACGGATATATAAAAACGTATCTGTGAGAATATGTCAATCAGCCTTCGTCCGCCAAAGCTCCTCCCTCTTTTAGGGGAGGTGTCCGAGGAACGAGGACGGAGGGGTTCTTCATTTAATATGACCACTTCTCCCGCTCTGCGGGATCGTTGCTTTAGGTAAACTAAAGCTGTTCTCCCGTTGGTCGA
>JAQICX010000116.1 GCA_027858345.1 Kiritimatiellia bacterium
TTGTTGGGAGCGATTGGTGATGAAAGAGTTTTGGAAGGGTTGCATTTTGACAGTTATCCAATTGTTGAGAAGGTCACGCCAATTTTGACCGCATATAAAATGGTAAGCAGGGATTTTCAGAAAGAAGATTCTGTTATATCAATTGGCGGTGTAAAACTTGGTGGTGGTCATTTAGCAGTTATTAGTGGACCTTGTGCAATTGAATCTTATGAACAGCTTTATACAACAGCGGTAGGAATAAAAGAGTCAGGCGGAACTATTCTTCGAGGTGGTGCATTCAAACCAAGGACAAGTCCATATAGTTTTCAAGGATTGGGAGTAGAGGGACTTAAAATACTTAATAGAGTATCTCAAGAAGTTGGTTTGCCAACTGTTACAGAGATTGTTGACATATGCGATGTTGATAGCGTTGAAGAGTATGCTGATGCTTTTCAGATTGGCGCCAGAAATATGCAAAATTATCGATTATTGCAAGCTGTTGGCAAACGAAATAAGCCAGTTATTTTGAAACGTGGTTTAGCGGCTACAGTTGATGATCTTCTTATGTCCGCAGAATATATTGCATCCGAGGGTAATACAAATATTATTTTATGTGAACGAGGAATCAGAACCTTTGAGACTGCAACACGGAATACACTGGATTTAAATGCCGTTCCATATTTAAAGCAACATTGTCACTTGCCTGTTATCGTGGATCCATCACATGGCACAGGCGTGAGAGAACTTGTGCAACCTATGGCAGCGGCATCTGTTGCTGCTGGTGCAGATGGTATTATGATTGAGACTCATTGCAACCCGACTATGGCTCTCTCTGACGGTAAGCAATCTCTAGATTTAGAGCAATTTGAAGATTTAATGGTTTATATTAGTAAGTTTGTTGATGTTGTCGGCAAAGAAATGCAAAACAAGAGCTAAGTAGGTATTTTCCCACTTAGTTTTTGTTGGGAGAATAACATGCATTTGCACCAATGGAATCAGGAAATGACATTTGAGTTCTTATGCTTTTTGGCGATAAGTATAAATAATAATTTTTATGACAATGAGGACATTGTCGCTTCCATTTCTACAAGACAATATTAGCTTGCAAGTTTGGGAGCGACAACGTCCTCGTTGTCATAGTTGTAGTCAACAGAGAGATGAGGTTTTACATTATAAATGAGATACTTATTGAACAACGTTGATTCTGTAATATTTGGCATCTATATCAATATTGTTAGTCCATGAAAGCCATGTTATTTCCCAATCTCCTGTACCATTGGTTGAAGAAAGAGTAGGGGATGCAAAAATATCGTTGGTGTACAAAAGATTAGTATATAGTAATACCTGATAATCAATGTTAGCTCGACCTTTCCAATTAATAACAAAATTCTGATTTGTAATATTGATTTCATTAATTTTCAGGTAACTAGTTGGATCACGTGGATCCGTTCCGGCTACTAATTCCAACTGGTCAACAACACCATCCCAATCAGAGTCAGCAAGCTGTGTATCGGTTGGTGTTACGGGATTAAATGCTATACCCTGAATTTCTGTTAAGTCATCAAGAGTGTCCCCGTCGTTATCCTTTGAACTTTCATCTGGAACACCATCGTTATCTGCATCTCTTGCAGGAAACATAACAAATGTATACATGAAGCCTGAGAACGACACGTTAGCATCACTCTTAAGCATACTTACAGCAACAGGCTGTCCAACCACACCAAAATTGTTGAGTTTCTACTATTGCTTGCTTTAATAGATGCAGTGGCTATAACTCCATTGATGTTTGTTTGTGCAAACGAACAATAGTGACTGCATAGGAGGAATAGTAAAAAACATTTATTTAGCAATCTTTTCATATGTTTTATCAATTTCATATTTAATAGATGAGTTAAGATTTGGTTGGTTGTATAGTTGGTCTAATGTTGCAGATACATCTTTTGCAGGATAGTTGCCTAGTGCTTTGACAATTGCAACTGTGGTTTCAACACTGTTATTCTCTCCCGACACATTTTCAATCAATATTGGCAGTGCTTCTGATGAATGAATTTTAGATACTGATTTTGTAAGAATATCAACATCTGATGATTTGGATGTTGTACTAAATCTGCCAAGCAAATCATTTGTTGATTCTTTTGTACCAATGATTGCCATTGTATTTATTGCAGCCTTACAAATTTGAGTATTATATGCATTTTCCGAAGCAATGTTGATTAGAGATGGCACAACTGCTGGATCGCTGGATTTAACAATGACATCCAGTAGATAATCCTGCTCAACCTTGTCTTTTGCGTTTGCATAGTTTTGAACTGCCATGTTTATAACCTCTGGAGTACTTGACTCTGATAGGGTGACAACTGCCATTTTTAACATGTCAGCAGAGGTTGAAACTTTAATCATTTCAAAGAGAATTTCAGGAGCAAGAGTATCAGACATTGTCCCGGCGATCTGTATTAATTGGCGTTGTTCCAATGTATTTTCACTGTTTTCAACCATTTGAGTCAGTTCTAAAAAAGAATCTAGGTTGCCAATTGCTGCAAGAGCTTCTGCTTTTTCCAAAGTTGTCAATACTGGGTCCTCAGGTTCATCTTGTCCTGATTCAGGTTTATCTTCATCCTTTGGTTCTTCATCATCAACGGGGATAATATCTTCTTCTGGCTCCTCTGTAGTTGGCGCATCTATGACAGGAGTCTCATTCTCATTATCATCTGTTATTTCAATATCATCTTCTGCCGGCAATTCTTTGTTTTTTACTTCATCTGTAGTAGCGGAATCCTTCTCATCATCCGGTTTGCTAACATCTTGGACATTTTCTGTATTATTTTTGGACTTGTCGCTCTTGACTTTATCTGAAATAATATCAGAAGTAGCGTTACCCGTAGAAGCACGGCTACTGCCACCAATACTTTTTGGGGTCTTATTCTGTTGAGATTCTACATTTTTCTTTGTATTAGGATTTGATGATGTTTTTTGAGTATTAGAAATCATACTTTCATCAGTTTTTGTTTTTTGGATAGATATTTCAGATTTTGAGCCTATAGTAGGATTACCTGTAATACTTTCAGTTTCTTTATCACCAGATGGCTTTACAGATTCACTGTTTTTTTTTTGAGATTCAGATGTTGATTTTATGTTCTCATCAACATTTGTATTACTTATAACAGGAACAGTCTTTGAAGGAATGCTGTTTGTTGATACAGTCATTGAATCTGTTTTTGTCTCTTCAGAAATAGTAGCTTCTTCGTGTTCTCTCTTTTCGGTGTCACGCTTATGATCAGATACTAAACCTCCAATATACATAACTGCAACACCAATAAAACAGAAAGAAAACAGCAATATATATTTAGTATCTCTTCTCATATTAGCTTCCTTCTAAACCCTATTTAATCTAGGCTGGTTTTTTTTGTTTGACAATTTGACTCAATATTTTATATTATGCACCCTTATTTCGGGGTATAGCGCAGTCTGGTAGCGCGCTTCGTTCGGGACGAAGAGGTCGCAGGTTCGAATCCTGCTACCCCGACCATATTTATAGCACTAGTCTTATGACTTTTCAATAACAACTCTAATTTTTGATGCCAACATTAAAGCGGTAAATGGCTTTTGTAAGAAGTCTGTATTTTCTTTAGCGATATCTTCAGGAACCGCAATCGAATTCACATAGCCTGACATATATAGAACTTTCAGATCTGGTCTTATTTCTCTGAGTTGAGATACCATTTCATGTCCGCCAAGCTTAGGCATAACGACGTCTGTGATAAGAAGATCAATGTTATAATCATTTTGTTTTGCAACTCTTAAGCCTTCTTCACCATTTGAAGCTTTTAATACAGTATATCCAAGTTCTTGTAGAATGGTTTCAACAAAGACCTGTACACTTGTTTCATCTTCTACAAGCAAAATGGTTTCATTACCTTTTGG
>JAQICX010000007.1 GCA_027858345.1 Kiritimatiellia bacterium
TCGCATGTTTTTTCTTCTTTCGTGCTTTTTCGTGCCTTTCGTGGTAAAAATTATTTTGTCTTTATCCTTGAAAATCCGTGTTAATCAGTGGCTTGTACTTTTTCTTAATCTTTTTAATCTGCGTTAATCTGCCTGTCGAGCCGTAGTCTCGAAGAGCGAAGGCTGGCGGATAAAACTCTTTTGCTTGCAAAGAGAGGTTGGTTATATTAGAATTCATGTAATTCAAATGAAGGGAATGTGATAGGTAAGACCATATGGAAAAGAGAATATATACAGTTGTTGAGATTACAAAGTTGATTACAATCTCTTTGGAGAGGTCGTTTTCATCGATTTGTGTGGAGGGTGAGCTTTCGGATTGTGTTGTGCATGGTTCGGGGCATTGCTATTTTACGCTTAAGGATGGAAGTGAGGCTCAGCTGCGGGGTGTGATGTTCAGGACTAATTGTTCGCTTTTAGATTTTGTTCCTGCCAATGGTATGCGTGTTCGTGTTGCAGGCAAAATTAGTGTATATGCTCCGTCAGGTGCTTATCAGATTGTCGCTCATCAGATGGAGGACGTTGGCAAAGGAGATCTGCACCGTTTGTATGAGGAGCTTAAACAGAAGTTTCAGAATGAGGGTTTGTTTGATGAGCAACATAAGCAGATAATACCTGTGCTACCTGAAAGAGTTGGTGTTGTGACTTCTCCATCTTCTGCTGCTTTAAGAGATATTTTAAATGTTCTGGGGCGCAGGTTTGAAAATATGCCTGTAATTATTGCTCCTGTTAAAGTTCAGGGAGCAACTTCTGCCCGGCAGGTGGCTGGAGCAATAAAGTATTTGAATGATAATAATCTTTGTGATGTTATTATTGTTTCTAGAGGTGGTGGAAGCTTTGAAGATTTGTGGTCTTTTAGTGATGAGGTTGTTGTACGTGCTGTGTTTGATTCAAAATTGCCTGTGATTTCGGCTGTAGGTCATAATATTGATTATCCTTTGTGCGATTTTGCTGCTGATTTAAGAGTGCCGACTCCGTCTGCAGCCGCTGAAATGGTGGTTGCTCCTAAAGATAATTTTGTTCAATCGCTTGAGAATATGGATGAGCGGATTAATATGCTTTTGAAGGGGGTAACTGATTTATATAGAAGTAGGTTGGATAGTATTAAGTCTAACTATGTTTTTCATAAACCCAGAAATTTAATTGATCGCTATATGCAGCAGTTGGACGGTTTGGATGTGAGCATGACTGGGGCATTACAAGGAGTGCTTGGTAAAAATCAGAAGAATTTTGAATCGTATAAGTTTAGGTTAAGTGGTTGTGCAAATCGTATGGTTCAAAAGCAGAATGGTGTTTTGGTTGGTTGCGAAAACAGGTTGTGCAATTCTTTAAGTTCTTGTGTGGAACGCAAGAAGAGTGAGCTTGCTGTTGTTGTCGGGAAGCTTGATGCTTTCAATCCGTTTGGAGTTTTGCAGCGTGGGTATAGTATTACAACAAAAGCGGATGGTTCTGTTGTTCGCTCTGTAAAAGATGTTAAAAATGGGGAGCAACTTGTTACTAAGGTAAAAGACGGTGCTTTTGATGTTGAAGTTTTGTGATTGTCTATGGTATGATATTCCCTAAATTAATTTGAAGGTACTGTCTTAGGGTGGCCGAGCCGCAACCAAAGCTGGCGAAGCCAGCAGATTAAGGTTGAGGTTAAGGTTGAGAGCTGACTATCGTCAGCGGAATTAAGGAATGGCGAAGCCATTGTTTGTTTTTTGGGCGGGAGTTGTCGCCGATCATGGTTCCACGGGGGCAAGCCCCGAGGTGACAGGGGAAAGATAGAACGTCGACTGTGTCCTGCATAGCGAAGCGACGCATGGAACATCCAACGTTCAACATCGAATTTTGAATGAACACCCCTCCGTCCTCGTTCCTCGGACACCTCCCCTAAAAGCGGGAGGAGTTTTGGCGGACTAACGGTTGATGGCTTACTGCCTCAGCAGATTAAGGTTAAGATTAAGGTAAAGAGCCGAGCTGGAGCTCGGCGTTCCCAGAGTCACCCCTCCGTCTCGCGTTGCTCGCCACCTCCCCTTAGCAAGGGGAGGAGTTCAAAAACAAGGGCTGTAAGCCCGTGATATCATAGCCTAGGGCATCAGCCTTCGCTCTTCGAGACTACGGCTCGACAAGGCGCCCTAGGTATATAGAGCAACCTGTCCGCCGTAGACCGGAACGGCGAAGGAGGAAGCTCTTTACCTACTCACGGTAGTGTCTTTGCTAATAACGATAAACTATTGCGGAACGGTGGCGAAACAAAGAGCTGCTGCCAGAAACGATTGTAAGGGCTGACAGGTCGTAATTGAACAATTGTTCAACAGCAACAACGTTGCGATTAAACGGGAATGAAATGACCATTCAACAGCCGACCTGTCACGCCGTAGTCTCGAAGAGCGGAGGCGGAAGGCGATTAAACAGAAGCTCTGCTTCTATTGTGATTTACAAAAGAATAGGTCTGAAAAGAGTACAAAACTTTTGACAGAATCAATTTGAACTTAAAGGTAGCATATGTTGTTTATTATATATTTACTGTTGTTTTTGGTGGGTATACCAATTTATATTGGTGCTATCTATCTGTTTGTTTTGACAGTTGAGGCTTTCTTTAATAAGGAGAAGAGAAATATTACCGGAGTTTTTGAAGGTGATAAGGATGCAAAGCATAAGTTTCTTATTATTATTCCTGCACACAATGAGGCGCTACTGCTTGGTGATGTTCTTGAAGACCTGAAAAAATTGTCTTATCCATGTGAAAATTGGCAGGTTTTGGTTATTGCTGACAACTGTGAGGATGAGACTGCTAAGATTGCTGCAGCATCAGGCTTTAATGTTGTTGAAAGATTTAATGATGTCGATAGGGGAAAAGGGCAGGCTCTGAATTGGGCTATTGCCAATGAGTTACCTAAGTATGATTATGATGCGGTGGTGGTTATGGATGCTGATTCGACCATGAATCCTGATTTTCTATGGTTTATGAATGAGAAGCTTGGAAAAGGTCATTTGGCTCTTCAGGCATATTATAAGGTTCAGAATCCTCGTGATAGCTGGCGAACCTCTTTGATGGAAATTGCTTTTGCTGCATTTCATTTTTTGCGTTCTTTGGGACGTATGAGGCTTAATGCTTCTTGTGGTCTGAAGGGAAATGGCATGTGTTTAACAAGAACCATTGTTGAAAAATATGGATACCCCGCATTTTCGGTTGTTGAAGATTTGGAATTGGCACTGTTTTATTTGACAAATGATATTAAGGTTGAGTTTGTGTCTGGTGCACAGGTTGCCGGGCAGATGGTTTCAAACAGTTCGGACTCTGACACTCAAAGAAGACGCTGGGAAGGTGGGCGTTTTGATTTAATCAAGCAGTGGTGTCCAAAGCTTTTTGGAAAATTTAAGAAAGAGCGCAAGTTTGCTTTTGTTGATGGAATTATGGAACTTCTTGTTCCTCCATTCTCTATTTTAGTTGTTGTGGGATTTGTTGGACTTATTGTATCTCTTGTTCTGCCATTTGATGAAAACAGAATATTTTCATCGTTGGTTAAGTCATCTTGGTTGTTATCGTGCCTGATTTTTGTTTTTTATATGCTAAGCGGCATGATTCTTATTAAAGCTGGTATGTTTTTGTATGGGCGACTATTTTTTGCACCGATATATGTTATGTGGAAGATGTTTACATATGGGAAAATGGTGTTGTTGAAAGTTTTCAAATGCGATAGCGGCGAGTGGGTTAGAACTGGCAGACACAAAAATGATGCAGGTGATAATATGGATGAAACAGAAACATTCGAAACTTTAATGGTGATGGGATTGCCTTTTCATAATGTAACCTTCAAAAGTACTGTTGATTGGTCTGTTAAGCGAATGAAGGCAGAGCAACCAACCCATATCTGCACAGCAAATATGGATTTTGTTACCAGGGCTCGTGAGGATAAGCAGTTTCAAAGATTACTTTTTGAGTCTGATCTGGTTGTTGCTGACGGCATTCCAATTGTTAAAATTTCAAAGTTTGAGGGTCCTGTTTTAAAGGAACGTGTGACTGGTAGCGATATTTCACCAATGCTTGCTGAAGCATGTCGTGATAATGATTTATCAGTTTTTGGATTGGGTGCAGCCCCAGGAGTTGCTGATAAGGCTATGAAGATTTTGCAGGAGCGATATGAGGGATTGAAAGTTGCCGGGGCATTTTCGCCTCCTAAGGCTGAATTGGAAGATATGCCTCACGAGGAAATCAACAAAATGCTTATTGACGCTGATACAAATCTTGTATTAGTTGCTTTTGGCGCGCCAAAGCAGGACAAATGGGGTAGGATGAATGTGCCTAAATTGAAGAAAACTTTGGCTATTGGTATTGGTGGAACTCTTGATTTCATTGCAGGTGTTCAGACAAGGGCACCAAAGTTTGTTCAAAAAGTGAATTTGGAGTGGTTGTGGAGACTAGGAACAAATCCAAAGCGTTTGTTTAAGAGATATGCAGAGAATATATGTTTCTTCGGGTATATTTTGTTCAAGCAGACTATGATGAAGAGAGCCCCATGGATAAATGATGATGTTTCTTGTGAAGAGTTGAATTCAAACACCGCTGACAATTTGAATGCATTTGTGATTAAGTATTCGGATATCTGCTCTAAAGATTTTGCACAATCGGAACTGTTAGAAAAATTTAGTAATATTGCAGCCACTAAGAATATTGTTATTGATTTGTGCAGAGAAAGATGGTTGAACAGTGTTGAACTTGGAACTATAGCATCTTTGTGTGCTACAACACACAAGTCTCAAATGGGATTTGCAATGGTTAATCTTTCTGAACGAGTTAAGAAATATTTTGAATTTTATTGTCTGACGGATTATTTTAATGTTTTTAGGGTAGGGGATGTTGAGAGCTATCTTGCTGATTTCAATAAGTTGCAGAAGGATGTGGAGATATATAGAGATGGAACTGATGTTAAAATTGTATTGCCATTTGAGTTGACAGTACATAATTCAGATAAGTTGGAAGAATTTATCGACAATGAGTTACCTGAAATAGTAGAATCCCCAATAAGTATTATTGTTGATGATAGCAATTGTAGATTCATGGATTCTTCAGGCAGCTATATACTAAAGAGACTGGAAATGTAAATTTTAGAACGTCCAACATCGAATGGGGAAAATAACAGCTATTAGCTGACTTCCGCCAGCAGGTTAAGATTGAGATAAAGGTTGAGAATAACCCCTCCGTCTCGCTTCGCGAGCCACCTCCCCTAAAAGAGGGAGGAGCTTTGGCGGACTAAGGTTAGTTTGCAGAAATAATTGTTAATGGTAAATGGTGGATAGTAAATAGTAAATGGGAAAACACTGGAATTCTCTTCCGCTCATGGTTTGTTTTAGTCCAGAGTCGAGAGTCGTTAGTCATAAGTCTTTAAGAGCTCTCTTTTTCTTCATGGGCGTAGTTTGGAGGACTAGGGTTGCTTGGTTATATTGGGGAACATTCAACATTCAATTTTGAATAAAGAAGAAAAGTTAAAAATGGAAGATGATACATTAAAGTTAAAGATACAGGGTATGCAGTTTGAATGCACATTTTGTAAGAATAAAGATTTTAGGAAACAGGTATTAAATATAAAAGTTGATGGAGACAGTTCATTTGGACTGGGTAAACCAACAGAACGAATTCAAGGTGCGGTCTGCACTAAATGTGGATATGTTCATATGTTTATGCCAAAAGAGACAGATGCTTTTAAGGAAGCAATAAAGAAAGAACTAGGAAAAGGTGGAAAATGAAGTTAGTAGATAAGTATTCGGAAGAAATAGAGCAGTTTATTGAAGTTTTAGGTAAACTTGCTGATGATGCATATGTGACAAGTTGTGGTGGTAATGCTGCCTGGCGTTTGGAAGATGATGTGATTTTGATTACACCAACACAGATGTATAAAGGAGATATAACCACAGACGATGTTGTTTTCATTAATATGGCAGGAGAAACACTTGAAGGAACAAAGAGACCAACTGGTGAAAAACCAATGTATCTAAAGTTTTTTGAAAAACGTCCTGACATCAAAAGTGTTATCCATTGTCATCCTCCGGCAACTTGTGCAACAGCAATTATGGAAGATGCATCATTCATGATGAAACCATTTTTCCCTGAAACAATCACAGAAATTGGTCCAGTTCCAATTGTTCCGTATGCAGAGCCTTTGACTCAGAAGCTTGCAGACAATTTTGAGCCATACCTGCAGAAATATAATAATTTTGTGATGGAAAATCATGGTTTGGTAAGTATGACAAGAGATGGAATCAAATGGACATACCTACAAGTCGGACTGTTAGAAGGTTCTGTTGAATCAATGATCAGAGCTCTTTCTGCTGGTGTTCTTAAAGAAATTTCTCGCGAGGGTGTTCGTGATTTGAGCAATGTTATGCTTGAAAGAGATTTGCCTCTTATGGGTGCGCCAGGGGTTAATAAGACTCTTGAAGAGCTGTATTATATTTAAGGTTGAGGTTAAGATAAAGATTGAGAGCTCGCGTTGCTCGCAGTAAATAGTAAATAGGGCAATCCGTGGGCAGTGATAAGTGTTAGGTGGGAAGTAGGAAGTGTGCTGACTACGTCAGAAGGTTAAGATTAAGGTTAAGGTTAAGAGGTACCCCTCCGTCTCTCCCGCCGCCACTTTGCTTTTAAAAAAGCAAAGTGGTAGCGGGATCGCCACCTCCCCTAAAAGCGGGAGGAGTTTTGGCGAACGAGGTTTAGTTGGCTGACACGCAAGGCATTCTGTCACTCGAACTGTGCAGTTTCACGTATGGATTGTTTTAGTCCAGAGTCTTTGGTCGAGAGTCCTTTTTTTTCGTCGGTCAACGACCGACGCTACAGCATGAAAACTGCAGTTTAGCGGTTGAATAACTGTTTTACAACTGTAGCAGCGGTCGCTGACCGCTGGAGAAAGATAAATCTTTCGTAGAATACTTTTGCTAACAACTGACAACTAATGGCTAATAACTGTTTCTTTAGAAGATTGTATGAATTATATATTAAACAATTTAAGATTTTTCTTTTCAGGGAAGGGCGTGCTTTTCAAAGGGCATCTTTCCTGTGAAGAGAGTCAAATTCCTGGTGATTTCTTAGGCATCTGTGTTGCAGGTTCGCCTCAGACAGGTTATGATGAATATCTTCTTAAGCAGCTTGCAGATTTATCTATTAGCAATGTTCGTCTTGATTATACATATACCGATGAATCAGGTAGCTCTTTTAACTCAGAGCTGTTGAAAAAATTATCATCAAATGGTTTTAAGGTTATGCTGCATCTTGTTCAGCCACCTGAAGATGCCGAGAAAAACAGTGAAGAGTCTGCCACTAAAGAATGGATGGAGTTTGTGTCATCTGTTTTGTCAAAATATCACAATTTAATCGAGTGTGTTGAGGCCGGTTCAACTATTAATCGCAAAAAATGGACAAGATACAAGTCTTTAGGAGCTTTTGTTCAATCATGGACAGTGGTTTATAACGAAGCTAAAAAGTATAATTTGCCCGTGGCAGGACCAAATTTTACAGATTTTGAACCGGTGTATAATGTTGCACTGCTTCCTGAACTAAAAAGGCTCAATGTTCTTCCCGATATTCATACAAACAATATGTTTGCTGAACGAGCGGTTCAGCCGGAATTGTTTGATCATAAAGTGCTAGGTGAAAAACTCAAGGGACTTCATAAGTTTAATCTAATAAAAAAAGCAAAGTTATATAAAAAAATAAGCGATGAATTCGGCATTGCCCAAACCATGTCTCCTCACATTGCGTGGAGTTTGAGAAGAATTGATCGTGTGCTTGCTGATAAGGAAGAGAAGCAAGCTGATTATGTTGCTCGATATTGTGCACTACTTTCCGCAAGTAACTCATTTAATAGAATGTATTGGGGATCTTTAGTAAGTCAGCGTGAAGGATTTATTGATGATGGAACAGATTTTTATCCTGATCTTTTTCATGTTGCACTCTATTCAAAAGCAAATGGTGAACTTAAAAACTATCGAAAGCGTCCAGCTTTTGATGCGTATAAAACCGTTCAAAAATTTATTAGTGGAGCAAAGTATATTGGAGCAGAAGCAAATTCAAAGGGCTTGGAAATTCATAAGTTCTGCAAAGACGGCAAATTATTGCACATGTTGTGGACAACAAATGGAAATGTAGCATCTATGTCTTCAATATATAAGATTGATGCAGGCTTTTTACCAAAAGCATACGATGTATATGGTAAAAAACTTGAGGAAGTTCCAGCATACGTTTTTGAAAAACCAGTTTACCTATCTTTTGAGAATGACTATTCACCTCAATTTCTTAATTCTAAGTTGCTTGCAATAAGATTTAAGCCTTTTTCCTATAATGAGTTCAGTGAGCTGATTGTGAATTCGGATCGAAAAGTTATTTATAAAAAGAAGTATATGGAGCTTGTTTTGAAGTTTATAAATGGTGATAAAACAAAGTATGAAAACACTTTCTATGTTGTTGAATCTAAGAAGGCTCTGACTTGTTGGAACAACCTTCATGAGCTTAGGCGACGTGGTTTTGAGACAGAAGAGCCCGTAGCTCTGATTGCAAATCCAAGAAGCAGAAAATATAGTTTAATTGTTCTTCGCCCGGAATCATTCGATAAATGTTCCACGGCTGATAAAATCACGTCAATTGATGCATTGGCAGAACGCAAATGTCACTGTTCTGATAATGGTAAAGAAATTTATTGTTTTGCGAACGGTGAGTCATTTATCTCATGCTTTGGACACTACTCTTTTGCTGATCGATAAGGTGCTGCTTATAATGTTAAAGATGGTATGAAAAGGGGAATATCCAATATCCAACCAACATGCTAGCGTTGCCAGCAGATTAAGATTAAGGTTAAGATTAAGGTTGGAATAGCTCTGCAGGTATTTTATTGTATGACAACGAGGACGTTGTCGCTCCCAGGACGGCGAACTAGGCTTATACAAAGATCGAAGGTCAGCGCCCTCCGCTACAAAAGACGACCTAGCTTTTGCCTTTGCAGTGCCTACTGCTCGATAAGACGAAGTGACAGGCTGTTAGTCCCGCATATGGCTGTGTGTGGATGATTTCTACTGATATGTGGCAAAGATGATTTGATCTTTGTTCATGTCATGTACCAGAAATGATGGTTGAACTGGTAGGTCTTTTATATATTCCATGTATTCATCGCTTCGCATTATAAAGACAATTCGTCCTTTTATGTTCTCGTCCACAACCATTTCTGCCAATTGTTCTTTGCTTATATATCTATCTGCAGTATCGGGATATTTTGTGTCTCCTTTTCCAAGTCCGTATTTAAGTTCTCCAAACTTCTCGAATACAAATACATTAGTTGAATTGTAATACCATGAGACATCGGTAAAAATGTTTGGGTATGCAATAATTATGGGATTCGTGGGGATGTGGTCCGCGTATGTCTCAAAGAATTTTTCAGGTGATTTTTTATGGATTGATGTTTGAAGAATAAGGAAATTGACACAAAATATTACTGATAGGTAGCCTATTATAAAGTATTTAATCTTTTGTTGAATATTTTTTTCACAGGTTGCTTTGTACAAGCAAAAAGCCCAGAATCCAAAGACAGATGCACCGAGTATCCATTTTAATCGTTCAGCTGGTTGATATATGGCAGTTTGTGTTGGTGTGCGGTTTGTAAACAGGCTAATGATGTATGATGTCACATGCGTTTCACTTAAAATTTGCGACAGTATAAATAAACCTGTTAGAGAACCAATAATAATATATAAGATCTTGCAGGTGAGGTCGAAGCGCTTAATGTTGCCCTCAATAAAATATTGTTTTATACCAAGGTATGCAAGATATGCGATGGCTGGATATAACGGAAGAATATAGGTGGCTATTTTGCCACTGGAAATAGAGAAGAAAATAAATGGAAATATTACCCAGCAGAGGCAATATTTGACAAAATCATCCTGCGGTAATTTTAACTTATGTTTTCTTATGATTGATGGTAGTATAAATGATGTTGGGATCAAGCCTAAAAAAACGACAGGTATATAATACCAAAATGGTTCTGTGTGTTGAGATAAATTGTTAGAAAAGAAACGTTCCCAATGTTCTACTACAATAAAATAGTGCCAGAAATCTGGTTCTTGCGAGTATATCATTAATACCCATGGTGCTGATATTAGTATCATAAAGAAAAGTGGAATCCATGGCATCCACAACATCTCTTTCCATTTTCTATTCCAGACAAGAAATGGTAGAATTGTCAGCCCAGGTATTACAAATCCAAGAAAACCTTTCGTCAAGAATGTTAATCCGCAAAATATTCCGAAAATGGATAGCCATAATATTTTGATCTTTAGTTTCTTACTTTCATATGCAAGGAAAAAGGATAGAAGTGAGGCTGTTAGAAACATTGATGTGTGGGCATCAAGAACTGCAAAAGTTCCAATTGCATATACAAGTATACTAGTTAAGAATATTATCACTGTATAAAATGCATCTTCTATATTCTTACGTTTACGTATGAGCAGAAAGAGCATGAGAGCTATCATAGCTGTAGAGAAAACTGATGCAAACCTTATTCCGAAGCTATTGTTGCCGAAGACTATCATTGAAATGGAGTTCATCCAGTACCCCAGCACCGGCTTCTCAAAATATCTGATTCCACCTAAATGAGGCACCACCCAGTTGCCTGTATCAATCATCTCTCTGGATATTTCGGCATATCTAGTTTCATCAGGGGAAACCAGCGGTTTGAAGCTAAGAGGTATTACATATAAAAATATAAAACCAAGGATTAAAGTAATGTAGATTTTATGATTTTTGTTTAAGCTCATCTAACTCCTTATTTACACAATATTGGTTTGTTCAAGTATCCTCATTCGAAGGCGTTTGTTGCTAGTATTTTAGTATAATATTAGTTTTCGGGCAATAATAAATTAAAGAGTAAGCCCTGTTTCCTCAATTTTTCGGTTGCAGGTTCTTTTTTCTCTTAGCCACGGATAAACACGGATTTTCACGGATAAATACATTCATGTAATGTGTTTATGCTTAACCACATATGTAGATTGTTTCATG
>JAQICX010000059.1 GCA_027858345.1 Kiritimatiellia bacterium
CGACGTTGGGCTTAAAAAAAAATCAAGTAATAGCAGGCCTATTGCGTATTTTTTTGAAAGATTCAACGGAAGCCGCAGGACAAAGATTTACTGCGTTTCATTAGTGAAATGCTCTAGTGATGTAGCTACGAAAAAGCATTTTAAACATGTTTGAAGACACTTTCGTAAAATATGCGGGCTAATGGTTATCAGCAAGAACTGCTTTTGCAACATCGATATCTTTTGCAATCTGTATTTTCAGATCTTCAAGATTATCAAATTTTTGTTCGTCACGAATTTTTTGAATAAATGCAATCTCAATATTTTCACCATATATGTTCTTATTAAAGTCAAGTATGTGTAGTTCAAGATTTGGAGGCTCATTATCTTCCAGAGTTGGTCTGAGTCCAATGTTTATAACTCCATTGTATGTTTCTCCATCATACTTTGCTTTAACAGCATAGATTCCATATGGAGGTAGGGCACCATTGTGTATTTTGAAATTTGCTGTTGGAAAGCCAATTTTACGTCCAAGCTTTTTGCCTGTAACAACCTGTTCCTCTATGCTGAAAGGGCGTCCAAGCATATCTTTTGCTTCTTCAAGATTACCTTCGATAACCGCTTTTCTAATTCTTGTGCTTGAGATGGGTTCATCTTTATAAATTGTATGGTCAATGTTTCTGATATCCCATAAGTTGCATTTTTCAAGGAGTTTAGGAGTGCCTTGTCCTTTGTGACCAAAACGCCAGTTGTTACCAGACACGATGCCCACGAGGGGAGGTGTTACTGACTTTAGTTTATCAACAAATTCCTCTGCTGGTATTTTTGCTGTTTCTGAAGTGAAATCAATTTCTACACACCCACTAACCCCAAGGTCATTTAGCAGTTTTAATTTGTAGTGGTTTGAGTTGAGCATTGGTGGAGCAATCTCTGGAGCAATTATGCTGAGAGGATGTTTTCGAAAAGTAAGTACATATGTTTTTGCATTATGTTGCCCGGCAAGTTCAAGGGCATTCTTAATTACCTTTTTATGACCAAGATGAACACCATCAAAAAAACCAACCGCCATAACAACTGGGGATGATTCATTCCTGATGTCAATAATTTGTGTATATTTATTCATTTTTCATTAGTGCAACTTGCGGAACGGATATAACTTGTTTTGCAAGTTGTGTTTTGTCCATTTGCAATATATCATCTAAAGTAGTTGCATTATCCAAATTAAAGCATCCACTCGCCAAGCGACGTAGGTCAACAAGGTTTGCCCCGCAACCAAGGTTTTGTCCTAAATCATGAGCAATGGTTCTGATGTATGTACCTTTTGTGCACTTAATAGTGGCATCGAGGTAAGGCATACTAAAATCATTGATATTAAAACTGTAGACATGTACAAAGCGTTCTTTTCGCTCAACAACCTCTCCGCGTCTTGCTGCTTTATAGAGAGCTTCTCCGTTTATTTTGATCGCAGAGACCATTGGTGGTGTTTGATAAAAATCACCTTTAAATGTCTTTATTGCTTCTTGTATATCTTCCAAAGTCACATTTGATGGATCTTTTTTAGCAACCACCTCACCGTCACAGTCTTGTGAGTAGGTTTCAATGCCCAACAATATTTTGCCCTGATATGTTTTGTCGCCAGACATAACAGTGTTTGAGAGTTTTGTCCCCTTACCAACGAGTATGACTAAAAGCCCTGTTGCATTTGGATCAAGTGTGCCTCCATGACCAACCTTTTTGATTTTGAAATTACGTCTAATCTTGTGCACAACATCATGAGATGTAATTCCTGCAGGTTTGTCAACTAGCAGCACTCCATCAAAATCACCAAATCCTGCTGGTTGATTACTATTGTTCATTGTCTTTAAAATCTTCCGGTAAGTCAATGGAATCAAAATCAGTCTCTTTTTCTAGTTCAGAGATGATGTTTAGAACATTATCACCGCTCTCAAGCGAGTCATCAAGTTGAAAGTGCAGTCTAGGTGTGTATTTCAATGATAAACGACTGTTTAACAAGCTTTGTATCTTATTAGATTTCTTTCTAATAACATTAAGTTGCTTATGTTTTTCACCTTCATGCTGATATATAGAGACAAAAACCTTTGCATCCCTAAGTCCAGGACTAACAATTGCTCTGGTAATTGTAAATGAGGATAGATCAAACTCTGTTGGATCCATAATCTCATATATTGCTTTTGTTATCTCTTCTTTTACGAGTTCATTAACTCTTGTCAATCTATCAAAGCCCATAATGGTTCTCCAAAGTTATACCAATTTGCTCTGGTATCTTATAAACTAATGTCCAGTTTTGTCATCTCATATGCTTCTACAATATCATCCGGCTCAAAAAGGTCAAAGTTTGCCATCTTAATACCACATTCCTGACCTTCACGCATTGACTTAACTGTTTCCTGAAAATGCTTAATTGTATCAATTGCACCTTCAAACAAAATTTCGCCGTTACGTTTTACTCTGGCACGACAGTTACTACTGATTGTACCATCTGTTACATAACAACCTGCAATTCTTGAACGCTTGCCAATCTGAAAAATCTGTAGAATCTTTGCATGTCCGGTAATGGTCTCTTTGTACTCTTGAACAACCATACCTGTCATAGCCTCTTTTACCTTATCAATCAATTCATAAATGATGTGATAAAGTTGAATCTCTACACCTTCACGTTTTTCAATTTGTTGTAGTCCCGGCTCTTTTGAAACATGGAATCCAAGAATAACAGCATTTGAAGCACTTGCTAAAAGAACATCCCCGGATGTTATATTGCCTGTTCCATTATGAATGATCTTGAGCGATACTTTGTCGCTCTTGATTTGGTCTAAAGAGTGAACGATAGCTTCGGCAGAACCTCTAGTGTCAGACTTAATAATGATATTAAGCTCTTGGTTCTCATCTGAGTTTGCCTTTGCAAACATGTCCTCAAGAGACATCTTCTTTGGTGCCAATTGTTCCATCTTAAGCTCAGACATTTTTGCTTTAGCAAGAGATCTAGCTTCTTTGTCGTTTTTACATATTGTAAATTTTTCTCCAGCCTGTGGAACGCCTGAAAGTCCTAAACATTTTACTGGAGTTGAAGGACCAGCCTTTTTGATTCTGTTGCCATGATCATCAATTAGAGCACGAACTTTTCCCCAATATTCTCCACAAAGAAGAGCATCGCCAATCTTAAGAGTGCCGTTTTTAACAAGTAGGCTTGCAGTTGGTCCAATTCCCTGTTCAAGCTTTGCTTCAACAACATATCCTTCGGCACTTGCCTGTGGATTTGCTCGCAACTCAAGAACTTCTGCCTGCAGAAGAATCATCTCTAGTAGGGTATCAATGCCTTCGCCAGTTTGAGCACTGACAGGTACGCAGATTGTCTGTCCACCCCAGTCTTCCGGCAACAAATCTTCACTTTGAAGTTGAATCTTCACCTGATCAACATTAGCACTGGGCAAGTCAATCTTGTTGATCGCAACAATTAGTTCCACATCAGCAGCTTTTGCATGAGCAATAGCTTCTTTTGTTTGAGGCATAATGCCATCATCTGCAGCAATGATAATTACAGCAATATCTGTAAGATGAGCACCACGGGCACGCATGGCTGTAAATGCCGCATGTCCTGGAGTATCCAAAAATGTTATTCTGTTACCATGTTTTTCAACAGTGTAAGCTCCAATGTGCTGTGTGATGCCGCCATGTTCGCCTGAAGCAACAGTAGCCTGACGAATGTTGTCTAGCAAAGATGTCTTGCCATGGTCAACATGACCAAGAAATGTAACAATTGGAGACCGTGTCTTCAAGTCTTCTTGTGCTTTAACTTGTTTCTTTTGAGCGTGCTGTATCTCTTTCTTCTTTGTTGCATTCTTTGATTCTACTGTCAGCGTGTAACCAAGCTTTTCTGCAACTTTTCTTGCAGATTTTATATCTAAAGCCTGATTGATTGATGCAAGAATATTCATCTGCATTAAGTGTGCAATCAAGACGTTTGGTTTTTTGCCCATAAGCGTAGCCAAATCTTTAATTACAATTGCAGATGAATTAACAGTGATAACTTTTGTTTCATCATCAACAGATGTTTTACCTTCAGCAGCCACTTCTTCTTCAACTTCTTCTTCAACTTCTTCAACCGTATCTTCTTCAACCGTCTCAATTTCTGTTTGTTTTACTGGAGCTTCTGTTTTTTCCTTGTTTGCTTCATCTCCATAGAATTCTTTAAGCAATTCAACTGTTTCCGTGTCAATAGCACTCATGTGGTTTTTGACTTCAATGCCTAAATCTTCAACATGGGTCTGTAACTCTTTACTGTCGACCCCTAATTCTTTTGCTAATTCATAAATTCTCATATAATATTCCCTTCAAAGTTATTAGTGCTTATGATGTCATCGCAACAAGAGCCGCGCTGTAAATACTTTCAGCATGTTCTTGTGTAATTCCTGCGAGTTCAACAATATCGCCGATATCTACTGCTGAAATTCCTTCAACAGTAACAAAACCAGCTTTTACTAAAATTTCAGCATCGCTATGTGATATGCCGTCAACAACTGCAAGGTTATTGATTGCTTCCATAAGCTGTTTCTCAAAAGCGTCATGTTCTTTGTCGCTCTTCTTAGTAATGTTTATTTTCATTCTCAGCAGTTTGGCACTGAGTTTAACATTTAGCCCTTGTTTTCCAATTGCAAGGGAATATTGATCTGGAGTTACTGTAACATGTGCAAGTTTTGGATTTTCTTTGTCAATCTCAACTTCAATGCCCTTTGCCGGAGCAAGTGCATTAGTAACATATGTTTCAATTACCTCGCTATAAGGAACAATATCAATCTTTTCGCCGCCCAATTCGTCGACAACGTTACGAACTCTGACACCTCTGATACCAACACAGGCACCAACTGGGTCAATTCGTGGATCTTCTGTAACAACCGCCATTTTTGTTCGCAAACCTGGTTCACGAGCAATATTGACAATCTTAACGATTCCCTCGTTAATTTCAGTTGATTCCATCTCAAACAACCTGCGAACAAATGCAGGTGTTGTTCTGGAAAGTGTGATTTTTGGAGCAGAGCCATTCATACCCTTCTCCACGCTAAGCACATATGCACTTATTCGTTCACCAATTCTAAAATCTTCAGTTTCAATTCTTTCCTTCGCCGGAATGATTCCTTCAACCTTGTCAAGCTCAACCAAGATGTCGTTACGTTGGAATCGTTTTACAGAACCGGTAACGATTTCACCTTGTTGTTCTTTATACTCCTCGAAAATCTGATCATTCTCAGCTTGACGAATCTTTTGCAGGATAACCTGCTTGGCTGTCTGTGCCGCAACTCTTCCCAAGTTTTCAGGAGTTGACTCAACTTCAAGCAGTTCGCCACATACAATCTCAGGATCAATCTCCAATGCATCCTTAATATTGATTTCTTTGTCACTCATTGGATCATCGTCAACAACCTCAAGAATTTTGAATCCCTTGATTTCGCATGTAACAGGATCAATTCTAAGTCTAAAATCATCCTGACTGCCATAATCCTTTGCAACAGCAGATTCCATCGCAGTTTCTAAAGCTTTAATTAATGCATCTTTTGCAATACCACGTTCTTTAGCCATATAGTTGACTATTGTTAAAAGTTCATTTGCCATTGTTACGTCCCCATCTTCCCTTTATTTATTACTAAAATAGTGATTTTTCTTATAAATTGTAATGTTTTTTCCATATAGAAAAAAAAAAGAGTGGTCAAAAGCCACTCTTTAGACTTCTAAAAAAAAATTGTCCTGCCATTTATAGTAAGATTTCGCCAATAAGTCAAGTTTCTAAAACGATTTTTGGCATCTTTCTTTACTATTTTCTACTTTATCTCTTTTTTTTGTTCTTCGAAGATTGTTGTGGAAGCTTTTTATTTACCCTATCATCATGCTTTTACTTCCTCAAGAGCGTAACTCTTCGCAACTAGCAACGCTAGTGTTACGTGGTAAGTTTCTCCCAGTCTTAGCGCAGACAGGGCAACTGAGTGAAATTTGCTTCACCTATATTCTTTGAGAGCGATTAGCTGTGTCCTGAATTGATACATGAGCAGAGTTCATACTAAATAAAGACCACATTTCTTCGAGCCACAACCCTTCAAGTTTTTGTTGCTTCGCTGTAGGACACAGTCAATGTTCTAGCTTTTAAGGTCACCTCGGGGCTTGCCCCCGTGGAGCCATGATCGGCGGAGGCGCCGTCCGCCCTAAAACAAACAATGGCTTCGCCATTCCTTAATTCAGCTGACAGCATGTCAGCACCTCAATCTTAACCTTAATCTGCTGGCTTCTGCCAGCTTTGGTTGCAGCTCGACCGCCCTAAGCTTTTCGTGATAAAAAAATTACTCCTTCAGATTAGCTTTGATGCGGAAGAATCTTTGAGCACTATTTGTCGCTGTGTATTGTGATGTTGGATATGGTATGTCACTTATTAGAGTGGTGTAGCTGTTTGCTAAGGAGTCTGTTGCTTGTATCGTGTATGTTCTGTTTGATGCACTAAACCATGTAAGAGTGACTTGTTGTGCTGATATATTTATACTGCTTACGCAGAAAAACGAATTACTATCGTTTGGATTAGTGAGAGCAATCCATTCCTGTAGATTGTTCATTCCGTCGTTGTCATTATCATCAGTAGGCACTAATCCGGTTGGTGTGCCGGTATATTGAATTTCATAGTCATCAGGTATATTGTCAAGGTCACGGTCAAGTGGATACACGTATTGTGGATAATATTGAAATAACCATTGAGTTGCAGTTCGCATGTCATCAATATTTCCAAACTCATCATCACCAATCGATTTCCATGCCATTGCTCCTTGCCATCCATTGCTGTAAATGTTTTGATAGCACTCTATTGTACTGTATCCATCAGAACCCACAGCAGGAAATTCTCCTACAATTGCAGGTTTGCTGTTTACATAGTAGCTGGTAGGGGTGTTGTCATATGGAGTTCCCCAATATTGTGTCATCCAGTCATAATGGTGAACATTGTAAAAGTCTAGATATGCACCTGTCTGAAATGAACTCAATGCAGCATCACCAAAAAGATTTGACTCCCCGTAATTGTCTGAAAGATATTTTGGTCCCGCGCCTGTTCCTTGGCAAACTAATATACTGCTGTTTGCATGTACAGCATTGGCCGTTCGTGCAACAAGATCCTGCACTTGTGCTTTGGTTATTTCTGATTTTTCAAAAACCCACTCAATTTCGTTAGCAGGTTCTAATGAAAAAAAGTATGGATTGTCTTTGTAGCGGTTGACAAATGGAATAACAATATTGTTGATAAATGATTCTCGGTTAGAATCATTTTTATACATGTTTCTCCAACGTTCATAATAAATGTTTTTATTTGGGTAACGGTCATCATGCATTACATGATCAAATGAAGTGAGAGCAATCATTAAATAGATTTTTTTTGACTTTGCAATGCTCATCAGACTATCAACATCATCGACGAAATCCTGCGTTGCACCAGAAATATATCCACTTGAGTTTATAATAACTCCTGTGTTATCGCTGTCGCAGGTAATCCAGACACGTGTGCAGTTTATGTTTGCATCAACCAAGTCTTGAAATGCACTATCCCAGTTATTTGAATTATAATTACCTCCAAAGTCATTCCAGGCAATCCATGGAGTATTTGCTCCATTTATCAATATCTTCTTGCCTTGAACCACAAAAGTATTATTCTGTATTTCAATTCTTTGTGCATGCACATACGTGCTGAGTGATACCAACAGTATCCATAAAATGTATAATTTTTTTCTCATTCGATCTTCTGCTTTACAAAAAGGTTCTGTAAAATTTCACAGGACTTACCACGTAACACCTAGCACTTATCACTAATGGCAAAAGCCATTTCCCAAAAAATAAGACCACAGATTTGAACGGGGAACACCGATTCTTTTTTCCCCTAGAATTCGCCAGCGGTAAGTTCCTCAAGCTATCTTGCTATAGCTTCGTCCCATTCCCTTGCTACATCTCTATATCTAAGAATTCGGTGCAGTTCAAATCTGTGGCCAGTTAAGTAAAGTAATAATCTCTCTCTAAATTATTAACACTGTTTTTATCACAGCTACAATTGTTTTACCAAGATTTGCGGTATTAACGTTTCAACATACACCTTTTCTTGTTTTTTATTATTCAACTCTTCAATTTTTGGTTGATTCGTTAACTCAAAAGAAGAGTTTTTACCACGAAAAGCTTAGGGCGGCATAGCCGCAACCAAAAGAGGTTCTCGCACTAAAGACAAAGTCGCACCGTCATTTGCTCTTGGCTCATGGGACGGATGGGACCTATGGGACCTATGGGCATGTCGACAAATGGGGGCCTGTTGCATCAGCAACTGTAGCCGAGTCGCTTCGGTTCGGGATGAATGTGGACTTGCAGGGACATCGCCCGACGCTACAGGTGTGGTGTCTGCCAATCAGCCTTAGTCCGCCAAAGCTCCTCCACGGCTAGTTCACCAGGCAAGATCTCGCTTGCCGGAGGAGGTCACCTCGGGGCTTGCCCCCGTGGAACCATGATCGGCGGCAACGCCCGCTCTAAAAAACAAACAATGGCTTCGTCATTCCTTAATTCAGCTGACAGCATGTCAGCACCTTAACCTTAATCTGCAGGCTTCCGCATTCGTCCCTACGGTGCCTATAGGTCACCAGCTTTGGTTGCGGCTCGACCACCCTAAGCCTTTCGTGGTAAGAAATCTTTTGTTTTATCCGTGAAAATCGGTGTTGATCAGTGGCTTATACTCTTTCTTAATCAATTTATCTTTCCCCTTGCGACTTTGCACCGTTTGCGTCCTTTGCGTTAAAGTACAACTCTTCTTTATTGAAATTCACCTGCGATAATCTATAAATAAGTGGAGCGTTTCAAAAAAAAAGAAGTTTTTTAAAGAAAAAGGTTGATTTGTTATTTTGATTTGTGTATATTTCGCTCCGTTTTCTAAACAGAAAATATCTTATGTGGCTGCATAGCTCAGTTGGTTAGAGCATCGGAATCATAATCCGAGTGTCCGGGGTTCGAGTCCCTGTGCAGCCACCATCTTTTTATACTCTTAAAACTCCCAGAAGTCTACGACTTGTTCTAGTATATAGTGTGCAAGGTTTTCAGTTGCGTATGGTAGAGCTTGCGTTTTTGCCTGTACCATGTCACCCGTAGGAGTAAACTTGTGTTCACCAATTGCAGATGATTGTATGATGACTTCTCCTGTTGAGTTTCTTGTGAATGTGAAGACAGCAGTTAATCTAAGTCTATATTCACTAACTGTTTTCTCGTTACCCTGAAGGTATCGAACAGGTGCTAGTTCATAATCTGTGATTGTAATTTCCAGTGTGGTATCAGCCAGTTTGGAATCGTTGGCAATTTTAAGACTGCCATCTTTTTGTATTTCAGTGAGAATGGACTGAGTTACATCGTTTTCAATATTAATTTCTTGTGTTTTGTTGATACATATTGGCACATAAACCGTTTTGATGTCATTTGGCAAGCTTGAACCCAGCTTATATGTTACGCATGATGATGCAATTGCCAGTAATGAAATTAGTAAGGTTATTTTAAATGTTTTAAGCATCTTATTTCTTGTGTCCTTGTTTTTTTAGTTTTACAATTCTTTTTCTTGCTTTATTTGAATATTTTGAATCTGGGAAACGCTCAAGAAATGATTGGTATGTAATTATAGCAGCAGTTGTTTTTTTCTGTTTGTCATAGAATGCTGCAACTTCATAGCTCATTTGAGCAAGTGTATCTTTTGAGTCAGCATAATATTCTTTTGCCTCTTCAATATTTTCATTTGTAGGGTAGTCCCTGATAAATTCTGCAGAAGCTTCCATGGATTGTAGATATACCTGTTTGTCTCTTTTATAAATCTTGGTTAATTTATGTAGGCAGTATAGTCGTCTGAATTTTGCCTCTGGAATACGCTTTGAATCAGGAAACTGCTGCATAAGAAGTTCATAGCCTGCAATTGCACCCTCGTAGTTGCCATTGTCTTCCTGTAGCATGCATGAGTATAGTTCTGCCATTGGTGCCTGATCCCAGTTAGGGGCATTCTGAACAATTTGGTTGTACATCACGATAGAGTTGTCTGCATTACTTATTCCCGGTAGTCCTAAGAATCTCCAACGCCTTGACGTTCTCACTTCATTTGCAATAGCCATTTGATGTTTGATTGCAACATCATAAGGAAATTTGTTTGGATAGTAGTTGATTAAGTATTGAAATTCGTTAAATGCACGTTCATACTTTCCAAGCTTTTCATATTCCAATGCAATCATTAATTGTGCTTTTGGTGCAAGCTGTGATGCAGGCCATGTGTGGATGAGATCGTTTAATGCACCTACACCAGCTCTAGTCTTGCCATTCTTAAGAAAGTTTTCTGCATATTCAAGCTGTTTCGCAGGCGGTTTCATTTTTGCTTTTTTAAAGAATGATGGCAGTTTCTGCTTGATTGCAACTGTTCCATTCTCAAAAACCACCTCTTTCTCATCTGCATAGTTTTGCGACGGAGCTTGTGCATATCCCGTTGTGCATGCACCTGCTACGAGGCCAGATATAACTAAAAGTTGTAACAACTTAAATTTCATGATAATTAAGTATCTCCATAAATTGATTTTCTAATGTTCGAACGAGTATACTAAACTACATTCACTTTTCTATCAAGGTTTATTTTAAATCTTGACTTCAAATTTTCGGTTGAATACCCCTCAGTCACGCAAGCGTGACAGCTTCTCCCGCAAAGCGGGACTAGCAAACCAGCCCGGGAGCAGTCGCAAAGCTTTTAACAAACGTGAATATCTGCATCACTTAAGCTCCTCCCCGGCTAGCTCGCTAGTCCCGCTCTGCGGGAGGAGGTCACCTCGCGTGCGAGGAGGGAGGGGTGTTCATTCAAATTTAATAAACATGTAAGCAGGAGTTGCAAGTTAATATAAAACACGCTTTGTGATTTACATCCCGCTTTGCGGGACCAGCAAAACTGGCATAAATCATAATAGAGCGAAACGACTTCCTAACCTCGTAGAGAACCATTTACTATCAACTATAAACTATTTGAAAGAATGGCTTTCCAAATTTTCAGCAAAAAAATAATCCAACCTAAAAATCAAGGAAATCTTAAAAAAAGAAAAAACTTATTGAAAGAAATGGTGTAATTTACTATGCTACTGTTAAAACAATAAGACTACTTATATGAAAGCAACAGAAATTTCACTATTTTCATTTTTTGAGACGAATTCTCAATACATTGTACCATCTTTTCAGCGACCATATTACTGGAATTCTGAAAGATGGGATACCTTTATATCCGGACTGTTTGACAGCTTTGCCAAACACCCTGAACAGGATATTTTTCTCGGTGCAATTGTTATTATGCCCACAGCTGATTCAAGCGAATCTCTTAAAAAATATCTTCTTGTTGATGGACAGAAGCGACTTATTACCATCTTAGCCCTGCTTGCTGCAATGCGAAGTGCCATTGCAGCAATAAGCCCCGAACTTGCTGAAAAAATTGCACACATGTGTTTCCTTAACAAAGACAAATCGGGCTCTTATCACTATAAATTGTTGCCTAACAAGAGAAATCGAACATCATTCTTTAATTCTCTAGAGGGCGTTGACAGCAGTGGACAAAGAAACTTGTTCCCCGCATCAATTTTCTTTTATCAGAGAATTTGTAGCGAAAATAATGATTTAACCGCCTTTACATCATACCTTTTGGAAAAAATTAAGATTGTAAGAATCTCATTGGATAAGAACGAGAATCCATATCCAATTTTCAGAAGTATGAATATGTCTGATAAGCCTCAGAAGCTTGATGACTTGATTCAATTTTCCAATTTTGCTGATGATCCAGAGTTAATGATTTTGATTGCATCAGGGGAATCAGACCATATCGAATTCAAGGAGGGAATATCAGGAACTTACAAGCAAGGCAAGTATATTGAAAACATGGGGCATAATATTGTTCGTAATGTTGCTGCATTTATG
Organism: Kiritimatiellia bacterium; assembly: GCA_027858345.1. Lineage (GTDB taxonomy): Bacteria > Verrucomicrobiota > Kiritimatiellia > JAQICX01 > JAQICX01 > JAQICX01. The sequence goes on from JAQICX010000059.1 coordinate 11,962, forward strand.
AATAATGGGGGGGGGACAATACTAATTGGTGTAACTGATGATGGCAAAATTAAAGGTCTGAAGGATGAATATATAAAAGCTGATCAAAGTAAAAAAAATTGGGATGGCTTTGAACTGCATGTCCACAATATGATCAGACAGTCTCTTGAAGGCTCAAATGCCACACAGTATTATAAGATGAAAAAACATTCTATTGCAGGAAAAGATATCTGTGCAATAAACATTAAACCCGCAGACAAACCTGTCTATCACAACAAACATTTATACGTGAGAAATGGTAATCAGACAATCGAGCTTCTGGGACCTGATTTAGTTGAATATGTAAACAAACAATGGGATAAAAATGAAAATTAGTTTTGATTTGTGGCCGGAAGGCAAACGAAAAGCACTTACACTTAGTTATGATGATGGCAACTATGCCGATAGACAACTTGTGGAGATTATGGACAAATATGGCATTCGAGGTGCTTTCCATCTTAACTCATCAAGACTCGGTCAAGATAATATGCTTACCAAAGAAGAGATAAAGGAACTTTTTAAGAATCAGGAAGTTTCTGTTCATACCGTCACTCATCCATTCACAGAGTTTATTCCAAATGATGTTCTGCTGCTTGAGGCGCATGAAGACAGAAAAGCATTGGAAGAACTTGTTGGATATCCTGTGAAAGGTATGTCATATCCTATGGGCTCATATAATGAAAATACAGCAAGAAAACTTGAAGAGTTTGGAATCGTATACTCCCGCACAACAAAACCAACCAACAACTTTAACATTCCTGAAGACTTTATGAAATGGCACCCAACTTGTCATCACAAAGTTGAAAATTTGATGGAACTGACTAAAACATTCAAAGAGATAGAGCGTGCAGGTAGACCATGGTTGTTCTATGTTTGGGGGCATAGCTATGAGTTTAACAGAGAAGACAACTGGAATGTCATCGAAGAGTTTTGTGAATATATCGGTGGTGATGAAACTATCTGGTATGCAACAAATATTGAAATTTACAACTACTTGCGCAATTTAAAGCGCCTTGAGTTCTCTGCCGACTGCAAAATGGTGCAGAATCCAACAGCAGCAACTCTTTGGTTCTCTGTTGATGGCGAAAAGATATCAGTAGCACCAGGAGAGATTAAGCCACTGTGATTTTTAGAGCCGACATGCATATACACTCCTGCCTATCACCATGTGCTGAATTGGACATGTCTCCAAAAGCAATTGTTGAACATGCAGTAAAGGTTGGTATGAATGCCATTGTTGTTGCCGACCATAACTCGGCACTCAACAGTGAGGCAGTTGCCTACGAGTGTGAGAAAGCAAACATAGCTTGTTTGTTTGGCATGGAAGCCAACACACTTGAAGAGGCGCACATTCTATGCATATTTGATGAGATTTCTCAGGCAATGGAAATGAGTGATATATTATATGATAAACTGTTGCCCATAAAAGTAAACAACGAAACTTACGGTTATCAGGTGGCGGTGGACAAAGATGAAAACGTCATCGCCATGCCTGAAAAACTACTAAGTGCTCCAACAACATTGTCAATAAATGAGCTTCAAGAGATGGTTCTTTCAAGAGAAGGGCTTTTTATTCCATCTCACATTGATCGATCATACTGTAGTGTTATATCTCAACTCGGCTTTCTTCCTCCAACCGACCAATATACCGCTGTGGAAGTCTCTAAATTCTGTTTCCACGTTGAGGCAAAGAAACTTGCAGGAAAATTTAAGTACATAACAAATTCCGATGCTCATAACATTGATGATATTGGGTTGGCATATACAGAGTATGACATGCCTGACTTCTCTGTAAAATCTATCAAGCAAGCCATTAAAAACAACAAAATTCACCCATGCTTCGAGTGCGATATCAGACGTGACCTCTTCCAGTCCTGATTTTTTTCTGCATTGTTATTAGACGGATGAACAGGTGGGACTTATGTTTAATCATTCGTTATCTGTTTCAAAGTCAATATCCGGGTAAAGTTTTTGAGCACATTTCGGGCAGAGGCCATGACTGAATTTTGCCTCCGAATGCTCACTTATATATTCTTCAATTTGATTCCAATAACCTTTGTCGTCACGTATTTGTTTGCAGGATGCACAGATAGGAAGAAAACCTTGCAATTGCTTGACCTGCTTCAATGCTTTCTGTAATTCATTAATGACTTCTTCTTTGGCCTTTTCACTCTCAACTACTTCACCAAATAGGTTTTTATATGGATTCCTTAATGTGGCGACAATAACAGCCTGATAAATCATATAAAATGACAGTATTTTGAATATATGCCCAACAATGTTTGATATACCATATACACTAATATAAAATGTGAAGGCCATTTCGCTGATAATCGTCAGTACTAATGAGAATACGACTAGTTTAAATGTAGATTTATCGAGATAAGCACGTTTTAGGTACAGTATAAAAACAGCTATGCAAAGAATTAGGCAGATAATATATTCACTGTTTTTCTTGAATGCTGTTAGCCCACTGCCATCAATAAAACAATCCGGAAAAATTGGCCGAACAAAAAGAGTAGCGAATAGTAATGTGCAGAGGCCTAAGTAAATTCCAAATGCCCAATGAGTGCTTAAACGGCGGGTGAAAAATATTGGGGCAATAGCCAGTGAAACACTTTCAATGTATCTGGTGCCTATCCAAAGTTGCGTTGGCAGATTGGCTCCGTATCCAACAAAAATATTCATCCCTTTGTATGCCAATGTATGCGTAAGATCTAGCATGCCGACAAACAGATACATAATGCCTAAAAATATCAGGTAATTGTTGCTGGAAATTTTACGCGTGTTCCAAGAAACAATAAAAATAGAACAAGCTGTAAGTACGCTGAATATCTCGGCAAGAGTATGAAACAGAAGGAAGTTTGTAAAACTGATTGCCACAACGCCTGTCAGAATTATTGTTCCAATAAGATAAAACTTGTAATCCTTATGACCAATACTTGAAAAATTATCTTTTTTGATTGTTTTAACATTTTTCATAAATATTCAATCTATTGCTTGAACGTCCAGCATAAAGTTTAGCCAATCTTTTTATGAGTATCAGAAAAAGATTTTCCTGCAACAGTATGTTAACTCTTGGTTTTTTGTTAACATTTATATAAATTGTGGATATTCCACTCCGAATAAAGCTTTTAGCAATTAGCTTGTAGTTGACAAGGGTCAGGACATCGCTAACCCTAGGCTTCTCGTGAAATGTGTACCGTTGGCACATCAATCAAAACATTAACCTTAGTTCGCAAAAAACTCCTCCCTGGCTAGTCCCGCAAGGCGGGATCCCGCTCCGCGGGAGGAGGTCATCCAGTCCATGTCGCGCCTTAATGCAATGGAGGAGGATGCGAGGGAGGAGGGGTATCCCTTCCTAAAACCGATCCATGCTCGCAAAGCGAGCTCTTAACTCTTAACTTCCAAATCTTATCTCGGCGAACATCGTGAGCCATCTTCACCAGAAGCTTTGCTCCGATTTCCCAGCAACTCAGTTGCGATTCACTCCTCCCACCCTGTCAGCAGGTTGTGTACGCAATCACCAAGAACAGTCGTATCGTAGCCGCCCTCCTGGCAGATCAGCGTAGGAAACTCAAGAGCAGCGAGTCGTGCCCCGATTTTTCCGTAATCTTCCGTCTCGAGTCTAAATTCACCGATGGGATCGGTCTTGTGCGTATCGAACCCCGCGGCAATAATGAGATAGTTGGGTGCGAAAGCACGCACGGCATCCTCGAACTTATCGATAGCCTTAAGGTACATCTCTATACCGCTTCCCTTAGGGAGCGGCAGATTTAGATTGCTACCCAGACCCTGTCCTCGGCCCCTCTCATCTTCATAACCCCAGAAATAGGGATATTCCGCATCCGGATCTCCGTGAATGGAACTTGTGAATACATGTTTTCGCTCCTCAAAAAATTCCTGTGTGCCGTTACCGTGATGATAATCGATATCGAGGATAGCAACGGAGCCGTGCGGTGCCAGAAACTCGGCCGCAGTGGCCACATTATTAAAATAGCAATAGCCCCCGAACACCCGGGGTCCGGCATGATGACCCGAAGGCCGGCAGAGTGCATACACTGTCCGCTCCTGTCCAGACAGGATGAGCCTGGCTCCTGTCAAAGCGGTCTCCGCGGAGGCTCGCGCCACCGCATAGGTCTTCTTCATGATCGGAGTAACGGCGTCCGTGCACCACTGTCCGCCCCACAACGGCTCATCAACGCGACGCCTCAAATGCGCACCATCCCCGGGGAACAGATCTGGATAAAATTCCTCGTCTTTCTCTTTAAGCCCCGCAGCCGTCTTCTGAATGTAGTCGTGATAGGGATGAAGCCGGGCAATCAGTTGCTCCGGAAACTTCTTGGCCAGAACGAACTGAAATCGTTTGTCCGCCCGCAGCCGCTCCTTTATCACCTCCACCCGTCGCGGTGTGTCCTTCACTTCGTAGGAGCAGGGACCAAGTTGAAATTTCCAGTACGGGTTATGGAGACTGTCGTTGTATTTTTCAATAACTTTCATGAATTGTCCTTCCTTTTGCGAGTAGCGCCATGACTTCCTCCTGGGGGATCGCAGGTGCCCAACGTCCCTTCCGCCCGGACATGCCGCTCGAACAGAATATTGCGTTGAGTACCGACTCTTCCGTTGTTTCAATGACGGCTTCGTAGACTTCGTTGATATGAGCATCGGAGATGCACTTGAGCTTGATGAATTTGTCGCTTAGCAGCGAGGGACGAGGTGTTCGATTTGCGGTGCTGAATGCGATAATGATTTCTCCGCTTGACGATGCGGCGTGCGACCCCGCACGCCCCAATCCCAGAGCCGCACGTTTAGCAATACGTCCGAGCTGGCTGCTCAGAAGAGGAACATCCGTGGCGACCACGACAATGATTGAGCCCTCCGATTGCGTACGACGTCCGTCCTGGCTGTGTAGCGCATCCAATCCGCGACCGACCACGCTGCCTTCCACCGTCAGGTTGCGCATCTTCCCGAAGTTGGAAAGAACTAGCACACCTACGGTGAAAGTACCTTCGGCCAGACAGAAGGTTCTTGAAGACGTACCGACTCCTCCGGCGAAGTCGCAGGTCATCATGCCCACGCCGGCGCCTATCGAGCCTTGGGCGACTGGTCCGGTGGTCGCCGCCTCAATCGCACGGATAGTGTCTTGAGCCGTACATGTACCCACCCGCACATCGTTGAGGAAGGAATCGTCAGTTTCCCCCACCACGGGGATTACCACATCAGAATCGGTTCCGAGCGCCGGGTATTTCTTGATCATGTGCGCAATGACACCAGCGTGCACTTTCCCGACTGAATGAGAATTCGTGAGTAGGATTGGACTTTCCAACCAACCCCATTCCATGACCTGTGTAAGTCCAAGCATCTCTCCCACTCCATTCAAAACAAAGCCCCCAGCCACAAGCCGTTTGCTGTACGCCTGGCCCGCTGGGAGAATCGCGGTAACCCCCGTGCGAATGGTCGATGTTTCCTGAAGCCCAGGAACCTGCACGTCGTCCTCGATGCGCGTCAGGTGTCCGACGCGAACCCCGCTCACATCCGTAATGCTGTTAAACACGCCGGGCTGCATCCTGCCGATGCGGAGACCCAACTCCCTAGGTGTCGGCCTCGGTACGAGTGTTGCGTGTCCTGAAGATTTCACCGTTTTTCGGATCGGGCGAAGTGCCAATCCGTAGCGCCGTGCCGCGGACCGGATGATCAGTCTCATCATGTTCTTGAAATCAATGCCCTTCACGCGAGCTGCCGTCATCAGCGATGCATCAGGGTGCAGGCTGGGCAATGGATTAAGTTCGAGAAAGAAAGGTTGTCCGTTTTCGTGCAATCGGATATCCACACGTCCCATGTCCGGGCAGGGCATGATGTCAAAAACATGCTGCGCCATCTCGATCACGCGAGCCTCAGATTCCGGCGTGATAGCAGCCGGGCAGACAACTTCCACGGCTGACGCAGACGTTCCCCCCTGTTTCATATCGTAATCATAAATGTTGTAGCGTGAACCGAGCTTGTCCATATCGAAAGTATGCTCGACAATGCTAAGTGCCTTGCCGGGATATGCTTCAAGAAATGGTACGCTGAGTTCCTTGCCGACAATGAATTCCTCCACTACGATGCCGGCCGGATACCGCCCGAGAATCGCTTCGATGAGATCGCGTGCAGCAGACGGATTTTCCACCACAGAATCCTTCGTAATGCCTTTGCTGGAGCCTTCTGAGTTCGGCTTGATCATCAGCGGGTATTGCAGATGTGTGGGTAGCTCCTGGCCTGGTTTCGTGATGAGCACGCCTTGTGGCACACGCACTCCGCGCGACGCTAGAACGGTTTTGGCCAGGTGTTTGTCCAGATTAAGATGAAGCAGCGATGCATTGCCGCCCGTGAACGGAATGCCCAGTTGCTCGTAGAGCCCGGGATAGAAGGCTTCCCGCGAACTACCAATTGTTCCCTCGGCCACGTTGAAGATTAAGTCCGGCTCGCTGTCCAGGAGTCGATCAACGACATCATTCGGTTTGCCCGAGACTTCCACCTCCGTCACTGTGTGACCAAGGCTCGATATGGCACCGCTGATACGACTCACGTCCTCGCTGCCCAGCAGTTCGGCCGTCGTCTCGCTATCATCCGTACGCAGATTGTAAGCAATCGTGATTCTCATCTAAACCTCTTTCCCTCGTGGAGGATTGACCCGATTTTCAGGCTATGTTTTTTTTGTATTTGAGTTGTAAATTGTTGCTAAAAACAGTTCTTTGATTACCACCTTCTATATAAAACTATTTATAATTATATAACTTTTTACGGGAATTGCAAGTTTTTTTCCGCTAAATAAAAAAATGACCTCAATTTTTCGGTTGAACACCCTTTTTGGCGGGGTCACGGACCCCGACCCTTCCTCCTTCGCTGTTCCAGACTACGGCGTGACAAGAAAGTTGCGGATGCTGCAACCAAAGCTAAAAGGTTGATTGCAAATGGCTT
>JAQICX010000097.1 GCA_027858345.1 Kiritimatiellia bacterium
TCTTCGGCTGAAGCTAGCCCCACTAAGCCCTTTCTTATCAGAGAAACCGCATATTAAGCGTAGATTTGTGTCGCTTTTCAATCGGCAAATAAGGTCTGTTGTAGTTTCCATCCTGAAAAAACTTTTTGCCAGAAACGCTTTGAAACAGCAAGAGTTCTTTTTAGAAGGGCGTCCTAAATTATTAAATTCAACAGGGTCAATACCTTTTGCATGTTCCATCAAAATACGTACGTGATGTATAAAACTAACTTGCTCTTGTGTTAATGTTTCTTCAAAACATTCCTGAATGTCATAATTTAATGGTAAAAGAGCTTGTGCTCCTCCAATAATTTCTGCTATAGTTCTCATAAATGGGTTTTCCTTTCTTTTCAAGGTATATTATACCATGGATACCCATTTTTTTTAACTTTTTATGTGCCTGTTTGTGCAAAAAAATACAATGTCAGGTGGACTTTTGAAAGAGGCTCAATAGTTAAATTATTTAAAAATTGTTGTCACCTGCACACTACTTTTCAATAACATCAAGAAATAGGTGCTTTAACGCAAAAGGCGCAAATAAAAAATCAAAGGGCAAAAACTCTTTGAAGTTATTATGCGAACAGGAGATAATATGAGTGAATTGCAAAAAATTGATTTTGATTTATTTAATGAACTTGCTGTAATCATTGAAAAAGGGTAAAAACAGGTTACCGCACAAGTCAACAGTACATTGACCCTGACTTATTGGCAGATTGGAAAAAAGATAAATGAACACCTGCTAAAAAATCAGAGAGCAAAATATGGCGCACAGACAATTGCTATAGTAGCTACAAAATTAGTTGATAAATTCGGGCGAAGTTTTGCAGAACGTAATATTCGAAGAATGATGCAGTTTGCCGAAGAATTCTCCGATTTTTCAATTGTGACATCACTGATGTCACAATTAAGCTGGACTCATTTCATACAACTATTTTCATTGGAAACAACCCAACAAAAACTATTCTATGCAAAAAAAATTTCTGAGGAAAGATGGAGTGTAAGAGAACTCCGCAGGCAGATCGAACGCAAAGCATATGAACGGCAGGAAATAGCGGCAGTACAGACTTCATTAATTGAAACGGAACTTCAGGACTCTTTCAAAGATCCATATTTTCTAGACTTTTTAGGTCTCAAGGATGGCTATCTGGAGAAAGATCTCGAATTGGCTATAATCAAGGAACTGGAAAATTTTATACTTGAGCTCGGGAATGGATTCACTTTTGTTGAAAGACAGAAAAGAATAATATTGGATGGAAAAGATTTCTATCTTGATCTATTGTTTTTCCACCGCAAACTTAAAAGACTTGTAGCTATAGACCTGAAACTGGGTGAATTTCACGCTGGGTATAAAGGTCAAATGGAACTATATCTGAAATGGTTAAACAAACATGACAGGCAGGAAGACGAAAACTCGCCGATAGGCTTGATCTTATGCGCGGGGAAAAGTACAGAACAGATTGAACTGCTTGAAATGCACAAAGAAAACATAATGGTTGCAGAGTATTGGACGGACCTACCTCCAAAAGAAGATCTCGAAAAAAAACTACATCAATTATTGATTGAAACAAAACACAGAATAGAACAACGCAAGTCTTTGGAATGTTGCATTATAAATGCTGAATGTTGAATTACTTGACTGTTTTATTAATATTAAGAGTTAAAAGCTTTAACGCAAAAGATGAAAAGACGCAAGGAAAAAGCAAAGGGCAAAAAAACTCTTTGAAATTATTGACAAAAAAACAGTTACATCCAGCTGATGAAATTTATACATAAAAATAGTTTACCGCCTGAAAAGTGTTAAGTTTGGACACTTTAACGTCCTTAAAAGTGTAGTGGACGAACGTTTTTACGTCCTTAAAGTGTAGAGTTTGAATACTTTTACTATTAAATAACAAGAATTAATATACACAAAGGTTATAGCCAATTAAGCAAAAACGCAAGTCTTTGGAATGCTGAATCATGCGTCGCTTGTCAAGTAAGGCGCAAATAAAAAATCACAGAACAAATGCCCTAATCGTAATTGCCTTTAGAAAATTAAAAAAAAATCACAACCGTAAAATCAAGGTAACAAAGCATGTTCGTTATGAAAAAAATTGTAATATGTCACAGAGTCGTGTATAATAATATTTTTTCAAGGGGCAGGGAGCAGAAATGTTGCTCGTAAATAATGCCGAGATGGTGATGAATCTATGGCTATAAACTTTATACAAACAGGAATTTTACAATGAGAAGTACCCAACAACGAGCTGAACTACAACGCCAAATATGGCAAATTGCGAATGATGTGCGTGGCTCTGTGGATGGATGGGATTTTAAGCAATATGTATTAGGAACTTTATTCTATCGCTTTATCAGCGAAAACTTTGCTCTTTACATTGAAGGCGGCGATGAAAGCATTAATTATGCAGAGCTCCCCGATCATATCATTACTTTTGACATCAAAGACGATGCCATTAAGACTAAAGGATATTTCATATATCCCAGTCAGCTGTTTGCAAATGTTGCCGCCAATGCCAACACAAACGCCAACCTGAATACCGACCTGGCTGCTATATTTTCTTCAATTGAAAGCTCGGCCAATGGATATCCATCGGAGGTTGATATTAAAGGCTTGTTTGCCGATTTTGATACCACTAGTAACCGTCTTGGAAATACTGTTAAGGATAAAAATAGTCGCTTGGCAGCGGTACTTAAAGGAGTTGAGAAACTTACATTTGGCACTTTCCAGGAAAATCAAATTGATCTCTTTGGTGATGCTTACGAATTTCTGATTTCAAACTATGCCGCCAATGCGGGTAAGTCAGGTGGAGAATTCTTCACCCCGCAAAATGTTTCCAAACTGATTGCTCAACTGGCTATGCACAAGCAAACAAGCGTCAATAAAATTTATGATCCGGCAGCTGGCTCCGGGTCTTTGCTGTTACAGGCAAAGAAGCATTTTGATGCCCATATCATTGAAGAAGGTTTTTTTGGTCAGGAGATCAATCACACCACCTATAATCTTGCACGTATGAATATGTTTTTACACAACATTAACTACGACAAGTTCAATATTGCGCTGGGCAACACCTTGTTAGATCCGCACCATGGCGATGACAAACCCTTTGATGCCATTGTCTCCAATCCGCCATATTCAGTGAACTGGATTGGCAGCGACGACCCAACCCTCATTAATGATGAACGCTTTGCTCCTGCAGGCGTGTTAGCGCCAAAATCCAAAGCTGACTTTGCTTTTGTACTGCATGCGCTGAGTTATCTATCCGGCAAAGGACGTGCGGCAATTGTCTGCTTCCCCGGCATTTTCTATCGTGGCGGTGCCGAGAAGAAGATCCGTCAATATCTGATTGATAACAACTATGTGGAAACTGTAATTTCATTGGCTCCCAATCTGTTTTACGGAACCTCAATCGCCGTTAATATTCTGGTGCTTTCCAAGCACAAAACCGAAAATACTTTCCAGTTTATTGATGCCAGCGGAGAAGACTTCTTTAAAAAAGAGGGTAATAATAATGTGCTCACCGATAAGCACATAGAGCAGATTATGGATATGTTCGACAGCAAGGAAGATGTGGAAAATGTTGCAAAATCGGTAAGTTTTGAGGCAATTGCCGAAAACGACTACAATCTATCGGTCAGTGCCTATGTGGAAGCCAAAGACACCCGCGAAGTGATTGATATTACCCAGCTGAATGCTGAGATTAAAACTACTGTTGCAAAAATTAATCAGCTTCGAACTGATATTGATGCCATTGTTGCGGCGATTGACCTGCCTACAGGAGATGTAAACAATGGATAATTTGAAATTAAAGAAACCACAGATGAACGCAGATGAACACAGATGTTTTTTTGAGTTACTTGTCTGCGAGCAGGCAGAGGGCTTTGCTGGAGATTCAGTTATCCGGGATTTCCGGATAACTGCTGTCAATGGCAATAAGTACAACACCAATTTTAAACCCGTCGAATTAGACGGGTTTAAAAAACAAGCAAGACTTAACAGCTATAAAAAGTTGAAAGGTGGTTTATTATGAGCAATATTAGCTTTATGGATAAACTGCTTGAGGGTGTTGAAGTCGAATGGAAACCTTTGGGGGAAGTTTATAAATTTCAATATGGAACGGGGAATACTATCCCTACAATAGGCGGAGAATATCCTGTTTATGGTAGTAATGGAATTGTAGGAACTCATACTGAATTTAACAGTGAAGATGCACCTGTAATCGGTCATATAGGGGCATATGCTGGAATTGTAAATTGGGGCAAAGGGAAACATTTTGTCACTTACAACGGGGTTATATGTAAATTAATCAACGATTATGTGATGTCGAAATATGCGTATTATCAATTATTAAAACAAGACTTTAACTCCATGGCTCAAAGTGCATCCCATCCTTTTATTTCATATGCCACACTTAATAAAGTTTTAATCCCCATTCCTCCGCTTGAGATTCAAGCGGAAATTGTCCGAATTTTGGACGCATTCACCGAGCTCACAGCTGAGCTCACAGCTGAGCTCACAAAGCGAAAAAAACAATATAATTATTATCGCGACAAATTGCTAACTTTTGACCTGCCTGCCGGACAGGCGGGAGATGGTGAGGTTGAATGGAAGACGCTGGGGGAAGTGACAAAAATACAACGAGGTGCTTCTCCTCGTCCTATAGTAAGGTTTATTACTGATGATGAAAATGCTGTTCCTTGGATAAAAATCGGAGACACTTTCCCTAATTCAAAGTATGTTACTCAGACTAAGCAAAAAATTACCATTGAAGGAGCCAAAAAATCAAGGATTTTGAAAAAAGGTGATTTTATTATGTCTAACTCTATGAGCTTTGGACGACCTTATATTCTCAATATTGACGGAGCTATTCACGATGGTTGGGCCTCGATTAGTGATTTTGGGGATAAACTAAATTCTGATTACTTATTTCATTATCTTTCATCTAACAGTGTGCAAGCCTATTGGATTAGTAAAATTAATAGTGGTTCTGTAAGTAATTTAAATGCTGACATCATCAAATCTTTACCCATTCCCATACACCCACTCGCTGAACAAGAGCGTATTGTTGCTATTTTGGATAAATTTGATGCATTAACGAATTCGAACAGTGAAGGGTTGCCGCGTGAGATTGAGTTGCGTCAAAAGCAGTATGAGTATTATCGTGATTTGCTCTTAAACTTTCCAAAAGAAAAAGTAGAGGCATAGAATGAAGAATTCCACAAGGATTCAAATACCTAAGTTCGACACTGAAAACAATACTACTGAATTTAAATCAGAACTGACCGATAAACTGGAAAAAGAGGTTGTAGCTTTTCTCAACTCAGAAAAGGGAGGATGCATATATATTGGTGTTAAAGATGATGGGGAAGTCTGTGGAGTTGCAGATGTAGACAAAACTATACTAGCCATAACTGACCGAATCAAAAATAATATTCTTCCATCATGTCTTGGACTATTTGATGTGTTTTCAGAAGAGTTTGATGATAAGATGATCATTCATATTGTTGTAACTCGTGGAACGGAAAAACCATATTATTTAAAAAAGTTTGGGCAATCGCCTAAGGGTTGCTTTGTTCGTGTTGGCAATGGCATTCAACCTATGACCACAGCCATGATAGAGCAATCTTTTGCTAGTAGAGTTCGTAACTCTTTGTCAAAAATACCAGCCCCTATAAATAGAGAACTAAGCTTTCAACAACTAAAAATATACTATCAAGAAAAAGGTTTTGAAGTTAATGATAACTTTCTTAAAAGTCTCGATTTATACACTGATGATGGAACATTAAACTATGTTGCTTATCTTTTAGCCGATGAAAATAGTGTGTCAATGAAGGTTGCAAAGTATATAGGTACAGATAAATGTGATTTAGTTGAAAATGAAGAGTATGGCTATTGCTCATTAATAAAAGCAACACATTTGATTATAGATAAGTTAAACATTGAAAATAAAACTCTTACTCGCATTACAGGAGCAGCTGAAAGAGAGCAAATAAGATTAGTTGATGCACGAGCTTTACGGGAGACCCTTATCAACGCCATTGTTCATAATGATTATTCGTCTGAAGTTCCGCCAGTTGTGGAAATATACTCTGATAGAATTAGCATCACTTCTTACGGAGGATTAGTTACGGGTTTGAATAAAGAAGAGTGCTTTAATGGTCGTTCAATGCCAAGAAATCGAGAGTTAATGCGAGTTTTTAAAGATCAAGAACTTGTTGAACAACTTGGTTCAGGCATGAATAGAATTCTAAAGAGTTATGATAAAGATGTATTTAATATCAGCGAAAACTTTTTTGAAGTATGTTTTAAGTTTAAACATATTAACGAGGCCCATGAAGAGGCCCATGAAGAGGCCCATGAAACTTTGTCCATCATAGAAGAAAAAATTATTACAGCGTGTAAAATTGAAAGAAGTACTAATGAATTGTTAGAAATTCTGAATTATAAGACTCGGACTGGTAATTTTAAGAGGGCAATGTTAAGGCTATGTGATGAACTAAAGTTGCTGGAGTTAAAGTTTCCGGATAAACCACGTAGTAAAAAGCAGAAATATCGCCTTACTCAGAAAGGTAAAACAGTTCTACTGAGGCTTATATAATGACACAACCAAAAGAATCAAGGGAAAACAGATGATTGATTATAATACAAAGCCAATTGCAGAAACGAAGAATTTTATCGTATTGGATAAATATACCAAATGCTGGGAGGTAAACGAAGCCTATCAAAGCGAATACGACTTGGAATGCGAGTTTATCGTCGATTTGAAAAACCAGGGATATGAGTATCTACGCGATTTAAACTCCCAGGAGAAAATGCTGGTCAATGTGCGAAATCAGTTGCAGAACTTGAACAGTGTGCAGTTTTCAGAGGGAGAATGGCTGCGTTTTGTCGAGGAGTATCTGGATAATCCCAGCGATAACAGTATCGACAAAACGCGCAAGATTCATGATGACTATATTCATGATTTTGTTTTTGATGACGGGCATATCCAGAACATTTACCTATTGGATAAGAAAAACATTGCCCGCAATAAAGTTCAGGTGATTAACCAGTTTGAGCAAACCGGCACGCAGGCAAATCGCTACGATATAACAATTCTGGTAAATGGGCTGCCATTAGTTCAAGTGGAGCTGAAAAAACGTGGTGTAGCAATTCGTGAGGCCTTTAACCAGGTTCACCGCTACAGCAAAGAGAGTTTAAATGCAGACAATTCGCTATATAAATACTTGCAGATTTTTGTGATTTCAAATGGCACCGATTGTCGCTATTTTGCAAATACAACCAAGCGAGATAAAAACAGCTACGATTTCACCATGAATTGGGCAAATTCAGATAACTCTTTGATTAAGGATTTGAAGGATTTTACAGCAACCTTCTTCCAAAAGAATACTTTACTTAGTGTGCTTCTGCATTATTCGGTCTTTGATTCCAGCAACACTTTGCTGGTTATGCGTCCCTACCAGATTGCCGCAACCGAACGTATCTTATGGAAAATCAATAGTGCTTATCAGACAAAAAGCTGGAAATCCACTGAAGGCGGAGGCTATATCTGGCATACCACTGGTTCCGGTAAAACCCTGACCAGCTTTAAAGCTGCACGATTGGCTACAACGCTCAGTTTTATTGATAAGGTCTTTTTTGTGGTTGACCGTAAAGATCTGGATTATCAGACCATGAAAGAGTATCAGCGCTTTTCACCAGATAGCGTCAATGGCTCAGATAGCACCGCTGGACTAAAACGAAATATTGACAAAGAAGACAATAAAATCATTGTCACCACGATTCAGAAGCTGAATAACTTAATGAAAGGTGAAGGCAACTTGCCCATATACACTAAGCAGGTGGTTTTCATTTTTGATGAGGCACATCGCTCTCAATTTGGTGAAGCACAGAAAAACCTAAAGAAAAAATTTAAGAAATTCTACCAGTTTGGTTTTACCGGCACACCAATTTTTCCACAAAATGCTTCAGGTGCTGAAACCACTGCCAGCGTATTTGGACGTGAACTGCATTCTTATGTTATCACCGATGCAATTCGCGATGAAAAGGTATTGAAGTTTAAAGTGGACTACAATGATGTTCGTCAGAAGTTTAAGGCATTTGAAACTGAGCAGGACGAGCAGAAACTTACTGCTGCAGAAAACCGGCAGGCTTTATTGCATCCCGAACGTATTAAGGAGGTTTCTCAGTATATCTTAAATAACTTCAGGCAGAAGACGCATCGTATGCAAGCCGGCGGTACAGGCTTTAATGCCATGTTTGCTGTCAGCAGTATAGATGCAGCCAAGATGTATTATGAATCCTTTAGAAATTTGCAGAAAGATGCAGACAAACCGTTTAAGGTTGCAACCATATTCTCTTTTGCCGCCAATGAAGAACAGAGTGCAATAGGTGAAATTCAGGATGAAAGCTTTGAACTTTCGGCAATGGACAGCAGCGCTAAAGAGTTTTTAACTGAGGCAATAAATGACTATAACGCAATGTTTAAGACCAATTACGGTGTTGATAGCAAAGCGTTTCAGAATTATTATCGCGACCTTGCAAAACGAGTGAAGAATCAGGAAGTTGATTTGCTGATTGTGGTGGGTATGTTTTTAACAGGCTTTGATGCACCAACGTTGAACACCTTGTTTGTGGATAAAAACCTGCGCTACCACGGTTTGATACAAGCCTATTCGCGCACAAACCGTATTTATGACGCCACCAAGACGTTTGGAAATATTGTCACATTTCGCGATTTGGAACAACCAACAATTGAAGCTATTACTCTGTTTGGAGACAAGAACACCAAAAACGTAATACTTGAGAAAAGCTACAAGGAATATATGGAAGGCTTTACCGATGTGGCAACAGGTGAAGTGCGACGTGGCTATATGGATGTGGTGACGGATCTGAAGCAATGCTTCCCAAATCCCGAAGAAATTGTTAAAGAAAAAGATAAAAAAGAGTTTGCCAAATTATTTGGCGAATATCTGCGCATAGAAAATGTGCTGCAGAACTACGATGAATTTGCAGGTTTGAAAGCCATGCAAGGTTTAGATATGGATGACCCTACTTCCGTAGAGGAATTCAAAGCCAAACACTATCTAACCGATGACGATTTGACTGCAATGCAATCAATAAAAATTCCAACCGAGCGTACAATTCAGGACTACCGTTCAACTTATAACGATATTCGCGATTGGCTTCGCAACCAGAAAACCGCTGATGAAAAAGACTCTTCCACAATTGATTGGGATGATGTGGTATTCGAGATCGACCTGCTTAAATCTCAAGAGATTAATCTGGATTACATTCTTGAACTGATCTTTGACAATAATAAGAAAACGAAAGATAAAGCAACATTAGTTGAAGAGGTTCGCCGTATCATTCGAGCAAGTATTGGAAACCGTGCCAAAGAAAGTCTGATTGTTGATTTCATTAACCAGACCAATCTGGATGAAATTCTCGATAAGCCAAGCATTATTGATGCTTTCTTTATCTTTGCTCAAGCTGAACAGCAACGTGAAGCAGAAGAGTTGATTAGTGCTGAACAACTGAATGCAGAAGCTGCAAAACGTTACATCACTGCATCTTTAAAAAGAGAATATGCCAGCGAAAATGGAACCGAGTTGAATGCAATTCTTCCCAAAATGAGCCCTCTTAATCCGCAATACTTAACTAAAAAACAGAGCGTCTTTCAAAAAATTGCCGCTTTTGTAGAAAAGTTTAAAGGAGTTGGCGGGCAAATTTGATCCCAAGCACACCTCATTCCATAGGAACTGAAATCCGAACAACTTCCAATACAACTTTATGCTTGTCAACTTTTCATGATAATGAGGATCCCGCATGCCGGGACTCCCAAACCAATAATTTTAAAGTGAAACCAAAGTTGCTACCATGCATTGTTCCATAATCCCTCAGAGCGGGATAACAGAGCTAGAACACTATTGCTTTCGCTTTTAAAGCGACTAACTGTGAGCTGATGAAACTTACACATAAAAAGAGTTTACAACCTGAAAAGTGTGATGGTTGGACACTTTTACGTCCTTAAAAGTGTAGTTACTTAAGACTTTTACGTCCTTAAAAGTGTAATTTTCTTATTTTTTACTTGAAACTTTTGTTTATTCAAGCTACTATCTCTTTAAATTAAGGGGAGAAAATATTATGCAACGAAAAGCAATACAATCATTATTAGAGTGGAAAGATTCGCCTGATCGCAAACCATTAATTCTTCGAGGTGCAAGGCAAGTCGGCAAGACCTGGCTTCTGAAGGAATTCGGCAAACAGTATTTCTCTAATGTAGTTTACGTAAATTTTGATGAAGACGATACCGCAAAACAAATTTTTGATAATGACTATAATATTGAACGAATAATCACAGCTTTACAGCTACAATGCAATCAAAGTATCAACTCTACAGAAACTCTAATTATTCTTGATGAAATTCAAGAAGCACCACGTGCAATAACCTGTTTAAAGTATTTTTGTGAAAATGCTCGGGAATATCATGTGGCTGCAGCCGGTTCATTGCTTGGCATTGCTTCCTTGGAAGGGACAGGTTTTCCCGTGGGTAAAATTGATTTCCTTGATTTATACCCTATGTCTTTTTCTGAATTCCTTAATGCCACAGATAACAAACGTTATGCAGATCTGCTTGAAAATCTTGATTGGCAGAATATTACAACATTTGAAAACAAATTTATTGAATACCTTCGTTATTATTATTTTGTAGGAGGTATGCCGGAAGTTGTTGCTTCTTTTGCTAATAATAGAGATTTCTTTAAAGTACGAAAAATGCAAAACTCTTTATTGGATGCTTATATTCGGGATTTCTCCAAACACGCTCCTAATATACTCGTACCACGTATACGTCTAGTGTGGGACTCTGTGCCCACACAGCTTGCTAAAGAGAACAAGAAGTTTATATATAGTAATCTTCGTGAAAAAGCACGTGCAAGTGAATTTGAATTAGCAATACAATGGTTAAAAGATGCAGGATTGATTCATACTGTAGTTCGTGTGAAAAAACCAAGAGTACCTATTATGTCTTATCAAGATACTGCATTCAAGATGTTTTCCCTTGATGTCGGCTTATTGGGAGCACAAAGTGGACTTGATGCACAATCCATTATTGATGGCAACCGCATCTTCACAGAATTCAAAGGAGCTCTAACAGAACAATTTGTATTGCAACAACTAATAGCAGAATGCTCAATAGAACCTTATTACTGGTCTGCTGAGAACAGTAAAGGTGAAATTGATTTTATTTTCCAACATGGAACAAGCATCATACCTTTAGAGGTTAAAGCAGAAAAGAATCTAAAAGCAAAAAGCCTGATAGTCTACTCTCGTAAAAACAAAATTCCTTTAGCATTACGCACATCAATGGCAAGTTTTAATAAAAGCATTGTTGATTCATCGGACAATTCAGAATTTGAGTTTCAATTGATTGATCTGCCTCTATATGCAATTAGTCAGGTAATTAATATTTTGAGTTAAGAGTTTTAACGCATCAGGCTTCGCCGCAAGGGCTTTCTGTTCGCGTAGAAGATGAGACTGTCTGGCTAACAATAGAGCAAATGGCTGAGCTGTTCAACAAAAGTCGTTCAACAATTAACGAGCATATTCTTAACATTTATAAAGAAAAAGAACTTGTTAAAGAAGAAACACTTAGAAAAGTCGGTAATTCCGACTTTTCTACAGATATATATGGCAAAGGCGTACTCCGTGATGCAGGAAAGATAAGTCACAATGAAGCCATGGATAAGGCAGAAAAAGAATACAGGAAATATCAGCTAAAAATACTTTCGCCTGTCGAAAAAGATTCAACTTGTCGGAATTTCCGACAAGTTCGATTAGAGGCTTGCAGCAAACTGTCGCAAAGAAAGGTGACCAATCATGAGTGAGCTGATCTTTATGGAAAAATTGCTTGACCTGTCTGCCGACCAGGCAGAGGGTGTTGAGGAAAATTCAGTTGTTCGAAATTTTCGAATAACTGCTAACAATGGCAATCAGTACAACACCAATTTTAACCACCTCGAATTCGAGGGGTTTAAAAAACAAACAGGACTCAACTGCTATAAAAAGCTAAAAGGTGATGTATCATGAGCAATATTAGCTTTATGGAAAAACTGCTTGCCTGCCAACGTTAAGGCGAAGAGGAAGACCGTTGAGAATTATTTGTTTATCAGTACTAGGGTTAAGCTATGCTAACCCTAAACTACCTACGAGATGCCCTTAATCCATTTGTATATTTGCATTTATGCGCCTGCCTGTGCGTTGCACGCAAATAGGCGAGAAAACTCTTTCTTTAAAGCGATTCAACTTACATTGTTCCATTAGTATTGACTAACTGCTTTTGCCATCAAAAGCAGTTTAGTAAAGGCGAATGGCTCTCAAGACGAAGTCGTAAAGAGGGTAGGCCATTCGCTGAACTCATTGCTTCAGACTAGTTGTATTATTAGAGTCTGAAGCCTCTCTGCAACTGCGTTTTGAGTCAGCCACTAAAAATAAATTAATAGGCTGGAGCAACGACGCGCAGCACAGTGACCATGCATGTCTTATAGCAAGGCGACTTTCGCCTGTCGCGCCGTAGTCCGGAATGGCGAAGGAGGATGTCTTTTCGCTGTGTCCTGCATAGCTTGAAAAGCGAAGCGGGATGGCTAAAATTCTTTTCTTCTTTGTGTCCTTCGTGCGAGAAAATTCTTCTCTTTCTTAATCCTTTTAATCTGCAAAATCTGTGGATAAAACTCTTCTCTTAATTCGCCTGTCGCGCCGTAGTCCGGAACGGCGAAGGCGGATGCCTTTCGTGATAATCAACTCTTTCTTAAATGATTCTGTCATAAAACTCTTACTCTTTTAAAGCGATTAGCTGTGTGCTGAATTTACATATGAGCTCTGCTCATATTAAATACAGCATACATTTCTTATTTTTCGTGATTTTCGTGCCTTTCGTGGTTAAAAATCTTCTCTTAATTAGTGCTAATTAGCGAAATTCGCCGACTAAAACTCTTCTTTTTTTATTAGTTAGATTCGTTTGATTCGTGGTTTAATTTTTTCTTAGAGTTGGATTTTCAGGACTTTACCGCCATCAGACAGTTTGATCTTTTCGGTTTTTGTGACGCCATCGACAGTGACAATAATATCATATTTGCCCTTGAAGCCGCGTGTTTTTACAACACCTTTTGAGTCAGTCTTCAGCTGCTCATTAGTCCACCACTCGCCAAATACAAGATCTTTATAAACTTTCAGACCTTTTTTAGGAGTCCAGTCTTTATTATACAAAGGTGTATTCTCTTTCCAATGTCTTCCATCCCAGAATCCCCAGAAAATAATACTTTCAATTGAAGAATGACTGAAGCATGTGATCATCAAATCTCTTAAGTACATTGCCTGCAGCTCTTCGTCATCGTTAAGCACATCAAGCTCTGTAATTTCAATTGGCAGGTTATATTTTGCAAGGCGATTAAAGATTGCATACATTTTCATTGGTGATGCTGTTCCTACCCCAAGATGCCCTTGTGCACCAAGTCCTTGTAGAGGAGCACCATTATCAAGCAGTATGTTAATCCAACGTTCAAAGTTCTGAATTTTTGTACCGGCAATAATCTGATTTTCATTCAGGAACAATTTTGCATTTGGGTCCAGCTCATGAACACGCTTGAACCACTTTGCCGGAGCATCATTACCCAGAATCTGCATAAATTCCCAATTGGTAGTCGGCTCATTCATTACATCCCATGCATATATTTTGCCTTTAGTTGCACCAATGATATCATCAATATGTTTTTCTATTTCTGCTTCCAAGGCTTTTGGATCATTCTTTAACTTTTCAAGTCTCGTAGGAGATCTTTTAAAACTTGGCCAGACAACTGTATGCCCTCGAACTTTGATATCATTTTCAGCAGCCCATTTCATCATACTTTCAGTACCTTTTCGAGCTCTTTCCTGTTCCCAAGTACTCCACTTCAAACCATTCTCAGCAACAACTGTATTAAATAATTCTTTGAAAGTATTCACATATTTTGCATTCTTTTCACTCTTCATAAAGTCACCATAGAAGAACCATAGATATGCACTACATCCCCAAGCAAACTCATGCTGAGTCATCTCAATCTTAACATTTGCATTCCTTATTGGTTTTCCAGATGCATCAACAACTTGAACCTGCAGGTCAGCTTTCCGGATTTTTTCAATTCGCTCTGCAGCTTCAGCTCTCCATGGGTGATCCGGCTCGTGCCCTGCATATAGTTCAGGTTTAACAACCGGGAATTTTGCCATATCAGCATCCTGTCCATAGTTATAGAGCTCAATTCCACCAATTTCAAAAGTCTGTGGTTCCAATCCAAACTGAAAACTGAATGCACCAGTTTCTGGACTTAAATCCAAGTTCGATTTATATACTCGTTGAATTTTTCTCCACGGGCGTTCAATCAGAAGTTTTGTTCTTATATTAATGATTCTTGACCAAGGGGCTCTATTCAGCTCAAGCCCTGTCATGAAGGAACACTCGCCAAACTCAGAGTCAATTTCAAGCCCCTTTGCCCAGAAAGTCAGATATATTATATCGCCTTTTCTAATGTTATGCTTAATCTGAGCTCTCAGCTGCATATCCCAAATAGCATTGGGCTGTTTGGTAATCTGTACTCGAACTGCATCCTTAAAAGGCATATCTTCAGCTTGAAAATATGTAACATTAAAATTATTTGTGTCTCTATATGGCAATAGTGCTTGCAAAGGATTATCACCAGCAAGTTTTACACCTTTAACACCATCAATTATGGGTCCAGTGCCTTCCGGCAATGGAGCCAGTTCGGGTTGACCAGCTCCACGTTGCAACTTGCCATTTTTCTTGTCAAACTCGGTCTTCGCAGGTTCTGAAGCCAAACCTCTCGGGGCTGCTGTAATCCAGGCAATATCAAGGTAGCCCTTTTTAATATCATAAACCGCGAGTTCAAATCTTATCTTCTTTGCATCCTCAGGAACTGCCAAAGTTTTAGTATATACTTTCCAGCTTTCCTTTGTGCCAGTTACACTTGCAACAGATATATAATCGCCGGTTTTTTTACCTTTTGAATTTTCAAACATTGCCTGAACCGAACCAACATTCCACCCTTGAGTTCCTCTGACAATATCCTTGTACCTAATCTTGGCTGTAACTGTAATTTCCTTTGTACCTTCAGGAATAACAACAAATTTTCTAAGGGTACTGCTCACGCCCGGCTCATCAATTCCTAAACGAATATAGCGTCCATCAGAATCTTCTCCCGGAAAAACTGTTCCCTCTTTTTGCGTAGGACGCCACCAGCCGTCTGGAATTGCATCACCATCTGCATCAACAAGAGTTGGATTATCAATCAATTGTTCCACATCACTTGATAACTCTACGGTACCACTTGTATATATGGGCTTTTTGCTCATTGCCAAAAGCTCTGAAACCGTAACAAATTTAAAACCTTCATCTTTTAAGGTCTTAATTATTCTCGGCATAACCTCAAAAGTCTTATCTTGCCATGAGTGCATAAGGATAATATCGCCAGCTTTGCGATTCACAGCAGCTCGTGTATATATCTGCTCAGCCGTTGTTTTGCTATTCCAGTCACTGGTTGAAGAGCTTGCATTGATTGCAGGCAACTGAAGCTCTGTCAAAACATTCCATACATCCTGGTTATATTTTAATCCTGGTGCTCGATAGACTTTGGGTGCAACGCCAATTGCTTTTTTAATAGCTTCCTGGGTTCTTACAGTCTCAGCTTTTGCTTTTTCATATCCAAGTGTTGTCTGATTTGCATGTGTATACGAATGGTTACCAATTTCCATGCCTGCATCATGCAATGCCTTAACAATGTTAGGAGCCTTGTCAACGCCACTACCTTTAACAAAAAAAGTGGCTTTCACTCCCTCGTCTTTAAAAAGCTTTGCGTACTTCATGCCATTACCGTCAGGACCATCATCAAATGTCAAGGCAATAACTTTTTCATCCACTGCTACATTCCTGAGAGCATGATTTATATCCAATTTCTGCGTTCCTGCAAAAGTTAAGCAACCAATCATGCTTAACAGTATTAATAATTTTAACTTCATTTTTTCCTTTTATTTTGTTTAGCTGAGACTATCCCAAGCTTATGGTTTTGTTCTTTCAGCGGTCAACGACCGCCGCTACATTCTTTATGCGGTATAAAAAGTCTTTTTATATGTTTTAGACATTGTAATCGATTGCGCCACTATTTTGGTCTTAAATCAAATCAAAATAACAGCGTGGACGAAAATTAATTTGGGACTGTCCCAGGTGGTGACAAACAATGCGAGACGGAGGGGTACTCAACCTCAGTAATTCCGTCTGCGAAGCTATTCCAAAATTTTTAATTATTAATTTGTAATTTTTAATTAATTATAAGCAATGTTCCCACGGGAACTACAGGAGGTAAAGTCTGCCATGCATCTTCCAACGTGGTACCAAGGCGAACTTCGTCATAAGAACTAGGATTTGATGCTCCACAGAAAAGGGCTACAGCTGTATATGAGCTACCAACATTTGTAATTGTTACATCTGGTGTCCCCAATGCACTCTCAGAGCTGAAATCAGCAGGACTAATCCAAACGTTAGCAACTGGATCAGTATCACTTAAATCAAACTTATATATATAAAGCCTAGATGAAGAACCAGAAATTATGCCTGTGTCAACTTCGGTAGCAGTACCACCACCAATTTTGATAGTCTCATCACGCGATGAAGTTATATAAAACGCAGAGGGTGAAATAAGAAATTTTGCAGCTCTATCGGCCTTATTGTATGGTTTAAACACTATCCCTCCCCAAAAAACAGCTGATTCAGAAGAATCAAGTATCTCAGCAAAAGAACGACCTGAAGAACGACTTGAACTACCACCTATTTCAAAGTGATTTCCTGTTGTAACAACATCACCATAACCAAGACTATTGGCATTAATATATATATTATCTTTTGAGTTCGGTCTTCCCCAATAAGAGTTTTCTGCCCAACCATATCCGTTTGTAAGACTTGAACCATCCCCAACGTTACCTACTGCTTCATAGTCAAAGCCTTCATATATCTTCAACTCAGCGAACCCACTCGTTATACTTATAGCCAAAACAGCTACGAACAATACTACTTTCTTCATCTCTTTTCTCCTGTTTTATTTTTTAAACTCTATAATTAAGTGTACCTTTAATAGTGTACAGTACACTTGGGGTGCAAGATATGTCTCATACCTTGTACATTTCGATACATTATACCTGCAAAAACCAACCACATAAATTACATAGAAGGTATAAATAACAACAACAAAAATTCTTAACTTCTGACCTTCTTTCTTCAACTGCTAGATATAGCAAACAAATATATCACGTGCCACATTTTGCAACAAAAAAATAGAACCGACTATTTTTTTGCTGCCGCCAAACTCCCATCATCTACAAATTCAAATGGTATTTTTACTGATTCATATGATTTACCTGTAGAAATGCGTTTTACAATCATATCAATTGCTTGAATTCCAACACTCTGGAAAGGAACAACATATGTAGAAAGACATTGTCCCATTGTCGCCCTTGCAACTTCCTGATGAAAAACCACAACGGATAAATCTTCGGGAATGGACAACTCAAATTTATCTGCCGCTGCACATATGGCAATAGCTTCCGCCACTTCATGACATATAACCGCTGTTGGACATTCAACAGCCAAAAGCTTACAAGCATCTTCAAAGCATGTTCCGGTAGTATATGAATCGGTAAACTGCGTGCTGAAATTCTCAATCATCACATCTTCAATAGCTTTCAAAGCACCTTTATAACGTTCTTTGATTGAATAATGTCGTTTGCCATGATAACTGACATAAGCAATGCGTTTATGCCCAAGTGCAATCAATCTCTCAACAGCATCTTTGCCAGCACTAAAATCGTCAGGCCTAACTGAATTTGTTTCATAACCAGCATTCAACCAAACAAATGGCAAACGATATTCTTCAACCTGTGCCTTAATCCTCTCGGTGATGTCAATATAATAGTGAACAAGCAAGCCATCTGTTATAAGTTCTTTCAAGGCAACGGGTTCAACGGATGACCTGTCAGCATCTTCATAAAAACATTCACCAAGAAGAACCCTAAGATCTTCCTCATTAGCCTTATTGTTAATCCCTTGCAGAATTCCACTAGGAATATGACTCACCCCTCGTTCTGTTGCTCCAACAACTGTTACTGCACCAAAAATACCTGAACGCATACTCAATGCAGCTCTATTTGGACGGTACCCATGCTTCTTCGCAGTTTCTGCAACAAGACATCTGGTTTTCTCATTAACACTTGGGTGACCTGACAAAGCTTTCTGCACAGTCATACGGGCTAAACCCAGATGCTTTGCTAAATCCGCTTGTGTTTTCAACACCAAATTATCACTGTTTTCTTCCTCTTTTAAATTCATGGCACAAATTATAGCACGTGATATATTTTTGTCAACATATTTTTTATTTTTTTTTCAATTGAGTTTATTTGGTCATAAAAAATTTAGCGATCTTCTACTCTACATCAGCAGAGATTTCTACTGTTACGTCTTTACATAAAGGTTTCTTACTCATTGCCAGCAGTTCAGAGACTGTAACCAATTTAAAACCATCATCCTTGAGTGTTTTGATTATTTTTGGCATCACTTCAAGAGTTTCGTTTCTCCATGAATGCATCAGAATGATATCTCCAGCTTTGCGGTTTACAGCTGCTCTCTCATATATCTGTTCTGCGGTTGTTTCTTTATTCCAGTCACTGGTTGAAGAGCTTGCATTAATTGCAGGCAACTGAAATTCTGTCAGAATTTTCCATAAACTTGCATCATAACTCAAGTATGGAGCTCTATAAACTTTTGGTTCACTACCAATTGTTTTTTTTACAATCTCCTGTGTTTTAAAAGTTTCTTCAAGAGCTTTATCATAACCTAGTGCAGGTTGCTTTGCATGTGTGTATGAATGGTTACCAATCTCCATGCCTGCCTCATGTAGAGCTTTAACAATTTCTGGCTTTTTCTCAATATTGTTACCTTTAACAAAAAAAGTGGCTTTAGCTCCCGCATCCTTAAATAGTTTTGCATACTTCAGACAGTTTCCATCTGGTCCGTCATCAAAAGTTAAGGCAATAACTTTTTTATCAACATCAACACGGTTGATTGCATGGTTTATATCCATTTTTTTTGTCTCTGCAAATGCGAGACAACTTATCATACTTAACATAACTATTAATATTTTCTTCATTTTCTTCCTATTTTCTTATCATTAGTCAAACCACTTTGTAAATAGTAGTTTCTATTTAATTCCTGCTGAATTCGTATACTGCAGGAACCATGTATATAATTCGGGATTGTTATATGTCTCTGTCCATGAGTTATGGTTAGCCTCTGGGTATATTGTGAATTTTACATCACTACCAACCTTTTTAAGAGCATCAACCATCTCTTGAGACTTGCTGATATTCACAACACTATCCTTGGCTCCATGAAAAACCCAGATTGGTATATCTTTAATTATCTTAGCATTTCTAGGATTCCCACCGCCACAAATTGGTGCAACAGCAGCAAATTTTGTTGGATATTTGGCAGCCAATTCCCATGAACCAAAGCCGCCCATACTCAATCCTGTCAAATATATTCTTTTTTTGTCAACGCGATAGGTGTCTGAAATCTCATCAACAAGAGCATTCAGTCCAAGAATATTAAATTCACTTGTCCACCAATCATCTTTAGGACATTGTGGTGATACAATAATAAATGGAAAATCTTTCCTCTCTTTTGATATGCGCTCAGGTAAACCAGTCTTTTTAACAATATTAATATCTGAGCCTCTTTCCCCTGCACCATGCAGAAACAAAATCATAGGATAATCTTTCTTAGACTTTTCATAGCCCTTTGGCAAATAGAGCAAATAATCAAGTTTAACAACTCTTGTTAAAGGTTTCTCAAACTTCTTTGCAACTTGTTTATCAAAAACATTTGTATTTTGTGCACTCATATTTACTCCTATCGTTAATATTATCAATCCCAGTATTATTCTCATTTTTATTTCCTATTCTTGTTTGTTTCTGTCAAAAGTTGCAGGCTGAGCCTGCACCCACTTCTTTCAGACCTATTTTGTTAGAAATCAACCAGTCTTCGCTCTCCGAGCTACGCCAGACAAGTCGAGACACATAGTATTTCGTCTTATCCCTATGTTTAACGGGCTGACAGCCCAGTTTATATCAGCCCTGGGCAACGTTCCGGGGAACCTTGTAAACATTATACGACTTCGCCCTGTAAGGGCAACTTAGTCCTATATTTATTAAGCTGCCCTTTCAGGGCGCAATACAAAAATGATTCTATTTCCCTAGGCGTTGCCTAGGGTTGATATAAGTTGCCCTTTCAGGGCGTTTTCATATTGTTAATAATTTTTGACGGTAACTTTATTTGTTTCTACAACAATTATAGATAAACTTGTTTCTATACCATTTCTTAGGATTATATTCCCAACTGTTAATATCGTCTTTAGCACCATTATCATTTTTTCTGTTTGGACCTTCTGACCAAACTTTAACAGCTACATATAGTTTATTTGTTAAAGTAAACTGGTCTAGCCTGCACCAGTAAGCCCCACCCCAACGGTCAACTTTTCTTTTTCTGACATCTCAATATATATAGTATTCCTCCATCCCAAATCCTCGGGGGGAGAACCAGACATAATCAGACAAACAGAATCATCCATCTTAAAATCTTCATTGACAGGAAAAACGTCACTAAAATTATGATTATCCACAATAAGTTGCTTGAAGGCCTGCTCTATTTGAACAACCTGGATATGAACCTTATTATATGGGGGATATTTATGTCTAGTAGTTCTTGTAAACATAGGAAAAACAAAAAAAACTCCCAAACAAACAACACCAGTAACTATTATTATTCTCTTTACCGACATGATTCCCTTTCTAGTTTTTCTATGCTCGTATTATGGGTGTATCAATGATCTGTCAGATCAGTTCGATCCTTAACCTTTATCTCAATCTTAACCTTAAAGTCTCGCTGGCTAGCCAGCCATTAACTTCTTACATCATTTGAACAATAAAATCTGCAACAGGGATATCTGCTTTCAAAAGCTTATGTTTCTGCAAATCTTTTGGTTTCACCCACTTTGCAGAGTCATGAACAGAGAGAACCATATTACCATAAAATTTGGTAACGTGAAATACCTGCAGATGAACAGCAAGTTTTCTTGTGTCATAAGTTGTGTTGCAGAGATGTTCTCCAATTTCAGCATCAATACAAAGCTCCTCTTCAAGCTCTCTGTGCAGAGCCTCTTTAGGGTCTTCGCCCTCTTCAATTTTACCCCCTGGAAACTCCCAGAAACCTCCATGAGTATCCCCTTTCTTACGGCGACATATCAAAACTTTGTTATCAGCAACAATAACCCCTGCAGCAACATTAACTTCCTTTTTGCCTCCATCAAGAATTGTTATAACCATTTTCTGAGTCTCTTCCAATTCATCCAATTTCAACTCAGGATCATATATAACAAATGACTCACCAGTATGACGATGCTCATATATTCTATACAAACCACCATCTTCACGATATTGAGCCGCTTTCTCTATAAGCAACTTCTGCCTTTCAAGCATAATTGCAAGAATATATATTATATTTGCATTCTGAGCTTCATAGTCATCAGTAAGTTTTCGAATTAGAGACTCAACAGTCTCTTTGGTGACAGCCGCCTCTTCGGGAGGAGGTGGCTGATGATAAACAGATGCCCAATGGCTTACAGTGGCTCGATGCAGGTTTTCGTTGTCCTCAAGACAATCTTTGCAGACATCCTCCCTATCGTATCCCTCATCTGAAAAGAGTAATATGGATGTAAATTCTTCTTTATCATCAAATTTTCGTTCGCATTTTGTGCATTTATGCGATCGTGCTCTTATGTTCCAATCTTGTGCCATAATGTTTTTCGTTATTCGTTGTTATTGTCGTTGTCGTTGTCGTTATCGTTGTCGAAATCGTTATCGTAGTCGATAGAGTCTTCATTGACTCTATATTCTCGTGGTGCCATACGAGTCAACATCGAAACAATTCGAATCAACATATTCTTGCCATATAAATTTTCTTCATCACTTATAATTTCACATCCACATAAACAATCCTGAACAGCTGCACATTCTAGAGCAGAGCCACGGGCAATTTCAAAAAAACGACGGCGATCTCCATTGGTTCCTTTTCCATTACCTTCTGCAATATTTAGGGCATCCTGTTTAATTCATAACTATCTTATTAGTAAATATTAATACTTTATTTTTCATACTAAAGTGCAAGGTTTTCGGCATGTTTTGTCCAAAAAGCTTGCAGACGAACTATAATATAAAATTCATATAATTTATGAATATGTAATACAATATCACGCATCTTTTTGCACTGCAATGAGTTACCTTTAGCGGGCTAAAGGCGAAATCATCTTAGTGCAAAAATATACGAAATCTCACATTAAACAGAAAACCCTATTTAGAAAGTATTTATTATGATATGGAAGAATAAACCCAAATACATTTTGGAATATATTGGTATTAAGTTTATTCTATTGTTGTTCTTGATTTTGCCATGGAGATTTGTTCTTGCCTTTGGCTGGCTTGTTGCCTTTTTCATCTATTATGTTTTCAGAATAGGTGTTAAGGAGGCTAAGCGACGTATCAAACAGGTTTTTGGAGACAAATATACTGATAGTGAGATAAATAAGATTGCATGGTTATCTTATCGTAATTTTATTTTCAACTGTGTTGAGTTGCCAAAACTTAATGGGGTGTCTGAAAAGTGGCTGAATAAGCACTGTGATGTTGTCTCTGCTATGCAAAAGTTGAAATCTAATATGCCTGAAAAGGGAGGGGCAATTTTGGCATTACCTCATATGGGAGGTTGGTTTGTCGCAGCTGCGGCTGCGGCGAAGCAGGGTTTTGAACTTTGTGCGATTGCTGGTGTTCAACGAAATCCACTGTTCAATAAAGCTGAAAAAGATCTCAACGCTAAAATAGGCATTACCACTTATTTTAGAGGTGCTGGCGATATGGGAGGGGTAATAAGGGCAATTAAGGGTGGAAAAATTTTGACAGTTCTGCCTGATGTACGTTCCAGAACAAAAGGAGTGTCTGTTGATTTTCTTGGAGGAAAAGCAAATTTTGGAAGAGGTATTTCACTATTTGCAATTGAATGTAATGCCCCGGTTTTTCCATGCGTGATTTTAAGAGAGGGCTGGATGAAACATAGTATACATGTTTTGGATCCAATTGTGCCAGATGGACAAAATTCACCTGAAGTTGTTGAAAAGATTTTGAAAGATGTTATGAAAAGCATTGAGACAGCCATTTTAGAAAATCCGGAACAGTGGTTTTGGTTTAACAAGAGATGGGTTTTGGATTAGGCTCACTGGCGTTCGCAGTGATAAGTGATACGTGGTAAGTGCTACGTTGGAAGAAGCTGGCGGTCTGTCGTGCCGTAGGAACGGAGTCGGAAGCCAGCAAAGAGGCGAGTTTTTCCTTCAAGCTCGGCATTCCCAGTGAATGAACAACGAGTAATGAATGGCTTGCTAGCAGTGGTAAGAAGGTTAAGAAAACAGGTTGCCATTTACAGTTTACTATTTACCATTTTTTTACGTAACACGTAGCACTTATTACGTGTTTCTGTGTACTGTATACTGTGCACTGTGAACTATATAAAGGAGTATATTTAGGATTATGAGCGATATTACTGTAAAATTTAATGATGAAACTTTTATACATGTAAAAAAATACACTTTGTTGAGTGAAATTCTGCCTGAATCTTCTGACATAGATGGATTACCTATTATTGCAGGTTTAATAAATAACGAGCCTCAGTCTCTTGACTATGAGATTATTGGTGATTGTGAAATTCGATGGCTTACTATGGCATCTCATCACGGCTGGCGTATTTATGGCAACACTGTTAATTTTGCAGTATCCCGTGCTGTCCATGAGCTTTTTCCTTCTTACAAATTTCGAATTGAGCATTCTGCCGCCAGTGGCAGTTTGTATGTTGTATGTATTGGTGAGGATGGCCATGAATTAGTAATGAGTGCAAAAGATGTAAGTGCTATTTCTAAGAGAGTTCAACTATTTATAAAAAATGATGAAGAAATTATTTCGGAAAGTATTGGGTATACTGCTGGCATAAAAAAGCTTCGAGAGCTTGGTCTTGATGATAAAGAGAATTTGCTTGAATTTAGGAACATGCCATATTTTAAAGTATATAAAAGTGGAAATTATTATGATTTGGCTCACTATCCAATCGCAATCACGATGGGAACAATACATTTGTTTAAGTTGATGAAGCAATCTAAAGGATTCCTGATATCAATACCTCTGAGAAGAAACCATAATACCTTGCCTCATATTAAACATCAGAAAAATTTGTTTAAGGTGTTTGACAAACGTGCTAAGTGGGGCAAAACCATAAATGTTTCAAATGTTGGAGATCTTAATAAGATTGTTCAGGAAAAGCGTTTTACGGAGTTTGTTTTGACATGCGAAGCATTTCATGAACAGCAGTTATCAAATATTGCATATAAGATTGCAAAGAATAGTCATTCCATTCGTTTTGTCACAGTTGCAGGTCCTTCATCTTCAGGAAAGACAACTTTTGCAAAGCGTTTGAAAACCCATTTGTATGCATTGGGAATAAAAGCTTTCACTATGTCGACCGATGATTATTTTGTTGGTGATGAGAAAAATCCAATTGGATTTGATGGCAAGCCCGATTATGAACATCTTGAAGCTGTAGATCTACAACTTTTTAATGCTCATCTGAAAGAACTTCTTAATGCGAAGGAAATAGAACTGCCATTCTTTAATTTTGTGACAAAAGCTCGCGAATATCGTAGTACTAAATTAGCTTTGGGGAAAGATCAAATTGTTATAATAGAGGGAATACATGGGTTGAATCCTAGATTAACAGAAGCTGTTGATAAAAATTCTATATATAAAATTTATATTTCTCCATTAACACAGATTAACCTTGATAATAATAATAGGATATCAACAACTGATAATCGTCTTGTTCGAAGGATGGTTCGCGACCATAATTTCAGGAATCATCCACCTTTAAAGACTATGCAGATTTGGGCTAGTGTTAAGCGCGGGGAGAAGAAGTGGATATATCCATTTCAGGAAGAGGCGGATATTATGTTCAATTCTGCACTTGATTATGAACTTGCTATTTTGAAAAGCTTTGCAGAACCTTTGTTAAGGACAATTAAGCCTGATTGTTATGAATATGGAGAGGCTGTTCGTCTGCTCAACTTTTTGGAAAACTTTTATGTTGCGCCCGATGATTCAGTTCCTTTGAACTCAATACTTAGGGAGACCATTGGTAATAGTGTGATACAGTATTAAGGTTGAGGTTAAGGTAAAGATTAAGGGCTGACTTAAGTTCGCAGTGATAAGTGCTATGTAGGAAGTGATAAGGGCTGGCAAAGCCAGCAGTGGCTGACTTAAGTTCGCAGTGATAAGTGCTATGTGGGAAGTGATAAGGGCTGGCTAGCCAGCAGGAAGAAGGAAAATAAGGAAGAAGGAAGTGCTGGCGGTGCCAGCAAAGAGCCGAGCTGGAGCTCGGCGTTCCCAGGATACGAACAACGACTAACGAGAGACGAGGAACGGTTTGAGAACGTCCAACATCGAACGTTCAACGTCGAATTTTTAATGAATACCCCTCCGTCTCTCCCGCCGCCACTTTGCTTTAAAAAAAGC
>JAQICX010000126.1 GCA_027858345.1 Kiritimatiellia bacterium
GATCCACGTCTTGCAGGGGTGAGCGTTAAAGAATCATTTGTCGATGAGATGCCCTTTTTACGCACCCGAGTGAAACTAAAAAAAGAAATTGTCACCATGGGAATGGAGGGTATAGACCCGAAACGTTCGGTTGGAACCTATGTTAAACCTAAAGATTGGAATGCCTTAATCAGTGACCCAGAGGTGACTCTTGTTGATACTCGTAATGAGTATGAAGTGCAAGTGGGTACGTTTAAAAATGCATTGAATCCTAATACCGAAAGTTTCCGCAACTTCCCTCAATATGTACAAGATAATCTTGATCCTGCCAAAAATAAAAAAGTAGCGATGTTTTGTACAGGCGGTATTCGTTGTGAGAAATCAACGGCGTATTTAAAAGAGCAAGGGTTTGAAGAGGTCTACCATCTAGAAGGCGGTGTTTTGAAATATCTAGAGGATGTTCCAGAGCAGGAATCCTTGTGGGAAGGTGAATGTTTTGTGTTTGATGAACGCGTTACCGTCAATCATTCATTGGAAAGGGGTACTTATGATCTATGTAGTGGCTGCCGTATGCCGATTACCGAACAAGATAAATTAAGTGTTCAATATCAGCATGGTGTTAGTTGCCCACATTGTTTTGATACAACAACGCCAGAACAAAAAAAGCGATTTGAAGAGCGTCAAAAACAAATGACGCTGGCCAAAGAACGTGGTGAACATCATATGGGGGCTGATATGGCCTCAAAGATTGCCGAAAATAAAGATAAGAAAAAGCAACATCGTGCAGAACAGCGCCAAGAATCCCTTAAAAAACAGCATCGATAAGTCGCGCTCTCTTTTTTGTTAATTTTGTAGTGTTTTTGGATTTAACCAGGCCTGGTAAGATTTATTCTTTGTCCACATCCCCGTCATCCTCTGGCTTGACCAGGGGATCTTAAGCGGCCGAGTACTGTGTTGACGTGACACTCGATGTTCGATGATTCACCTACGGTTGAGAAGCCTTTTTATATTTATAACTCTTTGTTTTTCTCTTTCGGCTTCCCGTCACTTTATTTGCTTGTCCAAATAAAGTAACCAAACAAAAGACACCCTGCTGACGCCCTCTATTTCACTAAGCTTGTTGGCTAAGATTTCATAACTCGTTTCACTCAGACAATGAAATCTTTTAACGCCACCTACGCTAACTGAAATGACGATTGCTTACAAAAGGGGAGGTCTTCACGTTAGTTTGTCTATTCTTATTTAGGTTGTTCTAGTGCTTTTGGATTTGACCAGGCCTGGTAGCTTTTAAAAGCCATATAAAACCTTAACGATGAACAACCAAACTCACGTGAAGCCTATTGTTGAAATCAGAGGTCTAACAATATCAAAAAGGCTTCTCAACTAGGTTGATCAGAATAAAAGGGTAGCGTCCCCATTTTTCACATTTTTCATCGGCGCTTGTGCTCAGTTCTAGACGCAATATCCGGAATTGAATCTGCAGGACTGATAACTGTTTGAACTTTTGCGCGCTCTTTTAATTTTTTTTGAGCCACGTAGGCAAAAGTCTTACCAGTTCGCTCAACCTCTTGTTGTATCTCGTATATTTCATCACCAGTTATCGGATTGTCACTCGCATCGATCATCGTAGACAAATGATAGGTAGCTTCATCTTCATTATCTGAACGAGTTGTATGCTCAAGAATATCGACAAGCTCAACGCTTACAGCCTCCTGCATGCCTGAGCCGATTGCACCAAAATTTTGTTTGAACCAATCGCCTTGCTCCACACTGTTTTTCAGCACAAACAAATCTTGATCAGTAAATGGAACATGGAAATCATTAAAGTTGATAAATTGTCGCCCATCAATCCTCATTTGAAAGTGATAATGAGGATAGTCTATCGATGTTCCTTTATGTCCTTCGAAGTCATTCTTAGAACAGTCAAATGTCCATTCTATGTTTTTCCATTTGACGGTATACGATAAAACTTTTCTATCTGACTTTTCGTCTTCTAAATCATTGATATTCGAAAGCAACCTTTCTTGATTTGCGCACCAGCGAATGAATGCGGCAATGTTTCCATAGCCATACTTTTCATAAATTTTTGGAAAGTCCTTTTTCTTAAACCTGCACTGACGCAATAGCCAGTGCAAACATGGATCGTTGTTACTAATAGTCTTAAAAGGCTTGTTACATAGATAACAAATACCTTTTTCGTAACCAGTTTTGAACGACTCGGCTTGCCTTTGATGCTCCTCATCATTTAGCTGATTCATCTCCTCTATCTCTTCAGGAGATTTACTCTCAAAGATCTGCCTATATTTTTTGGTATCATGCTGCACAGGATTTCCCTCTGAAGTTTAATAACACGTTAAAAGGCCATCGCTGTTTGGCTGTCATTTTAAACACCTTTTTATATTTAATTACGTTTTGCAATAGAAATCACGCCCATCATTGAATGCGAGAAGCCTTTGCCTTCTGCCTTTTCATCCAACTTATCTGAAACGTACTTTCCTGTCGCTGATACTAAACCAAGGGGAAGCAAGGCACCTAAAAATGGAGCTAAAACAGGAAGCATTGTAACTCCTAAAGTACTACCAGCAATTAGAGCTGTGTACTTATGCTTTGCAGCATATTTATCTTTAAATGAAGATACTTGTTTTTCATGCTTTGATAATGCACTTTCAACATGAGAGCAAACTTCAATAAAGGGGACGCTACCCTTTTATTCTCATTATGGTTTTGTTGACGTGTAAATTGATACTGATGACTGTTGAGAAGCCTTTTTATCCTCGTAGTTCTTCATTATTTTTCGTATCTGGCTTCACGTTACTTTTTGCCGAACCGAAAAAAGTCACGTGAATCCTATAGTTGAAATAAGAGGTCTAACAATATCAAAAAGGCTTCTCAACTAGGTTGATCAGAATAAAAGGGTAGCGTCCCCATTGTCCCATTTTTCCAAATTCAAACTGACCAGGCCTGGTGGCTTTGAATTTAGATGGTGTTTAAATTGATTCTGACCCCAGTTATTCCTGCTAATCATCCGCTTGGCTTTTTGCGTCGGCTGAATTAGCCTTGTTATGCATTTTTAACCTCAATGAACCATTTTGGCTGCATTTCATCAAAGTCAGTTCGGATATTGGACGGCAGATAACTTACTGAATCTAAAACAAATGCCTTGTTCTCTATTCTTTTAAAAACAACCCAGTGCCAAAAATCCTTGCCGTCTTCCTGATGATGCTTGATCGACAAAAGCGCGATATCAGGTAATTTATCCCAAGTTTCAAAAGGCACTTCATTCGGTGAGGTTTCAATACCTGATGCGTCAAGCATGCGTCTCACATGATGGGTATCAGACCAAAGCGACTTATCCGATGCGTAGATACCCATAGAATTTGCGATTTCTTTCATTTTTGGGTATGTCTTGCCCAAAATATTTGCTACTGATGCAATTCCACATCCTGTCGTTTCTTCTTGCACAACCGGTTTCACAAATAGGCACTCCTATCGTACTGTTTGTATCGATACATTCAAGTCGTAAGTGCAACAGTTTTAATTTCCCAGAACACCTCATTAGGTGTTCTGAATCCTAAACACTTTCTTGGGCGATTGTTGAGCTTATCAACAACCCAATCAATT
>JAQICX010000179.1 GCA_027858345.1 Kiritimatiellia bacterium
TGTCCTAACAGATAAAAAATCATTAAATATTATTGAGTTTTGTACAAAAGAAAAGATGCCGATATTTATAGGATGTCCGAGAGGGGGAAATGCAAAAGATTTCATCTCAGATTTTCAAATTGATGTACTTTTATCAATAAACTATCTTTTTTTAATTGAAGCAGATATCTATAATTATCCTAAACAATATGCAATTAATTTCCATGGCTCTTTATTGCCCAAATATAGAGGACGAACACCTCACGTATGGGCTATAATAAATGGAGAAAAACAGACCGGTATAACCGCTCATATTATAACTAAAGGTTGTGATGCAGGTGATATTGTATTCCAAAAAGTGATAAGAATTAATGAAAATGACACTGGTGCAGATATTTTAACAAAATATGAAAAACAATATCCTATTATAGTTAATAAAGTTTTGGAAAATATGAAAAACAATAAACTAAAAGGAATGCCTCAAGATTTAAGCAAGGGGTCTTTTTTTGGGAAAAGAACACCGGAAGATGGTAAAATAGATTGGAATTGGCAAAAGGAGCGAATAAAAAATTGGGTTAGAGCCCAAGCTTTTCCCTATCCAGGAGCTTTTAGTTTGATTAATGACAAAAGGATAATTATTAATAAGATTTTTTATAGTGACTCATATTTCCACAGCAATCAAAAGAATGGCGAAATTTTAAATGTCAGTCCTTTAGAAGTAAAGACACCAAATGGAGTCGTATTGATAGAAGAATATGTCGAAGACATAGATTTAGCTGTAGGAGATATCTTTGAATAAGATCATGAAAAATAAAACATTTATTATAGCAGAGCTTTCAGCAAACCATAATGGTAGTTTTGATGTCGCAAAACGAACTATAAGGGCAGCTAAGGAAGCTGGTGCAGATGCTATAAAACTACAAACGTATACTGCTGATACACTAACTATTGACTCTGACAAGGCAGATTTTGTGATTTCAGGAGATACTTTATGGGATGGTAAAACACTTTATGACTTGTATAAAGAAGCCTATACCCCATGGGAATGGCACCGAGAACTATTTGATACAGCAAAAGACGAAGGTTTGATTTGCTTTTCCACGCCATTTGATTTTACAGCCGTTGACTTTTTGGAAGAGTTAGATAACCCTATCTACAAAATTGCTTCTTTTGAAATACAAGATATTCCACTCATTCAATATGTAGCTCAGAAAGGTAAACCAGTGATCATTTCTACAGGTATTGCCGAGTTAGAAGATATTGAGTTGGCAGTAAAAACTTGTAGAGACGTTGAAAACAATGACATTACTCTTTTGAAATGTACTTCGGCATATCCCGCACCTATAGAAGAATCCAACTTACTAATGATAAGAGATTTGGCTAGCAAGTTCAATGTAAGAGTAGGTGTGAGTGATCACTCTTTGGGGATTACCGTTCCTATTACTGCAGTAGCAATGGGGGCAACTGTAATTGAAAAGCATTTTATATTGGATAAATCGGTCGGTGGACCTGATGCAGCTTTTTCTTTGGATAAAAATGAGTTTACTCAAATGGTGAAGGCGGTAAGAGATGCGGAAAAAGCTATTGGGAAAGTAGATTATACCCTTAGCGATAAGCAAAAGGCGAATAAACAATTTGGTCGTTCGCTTTATGCAGTGAAGGATATAAAAGAAGGAGAAAAATTTACCAAGGAAAATGTTTGTTCAATTCGTCCTGGTTTTGGATTGCATCCAAAATATTATTGGGATATTATTGACAAAAGGGCTACCAAGAATATCGAAAAGGGTACAGGCATAAAGTTTGATTTAATAAAGTAGTGTAATAATAAATGGAGAGAGAATGAACATTCTTATACTTGGTTTTCATGTTGACTCAACAGTTCATGAAATAAAAAAAATAAATCCTAATTGGAATATAACCTGGATTGGTCAAGAATGGCAACGTAAAGTATTTGATGATTGTGAATTTAGTTATGAAAATCTTCAATACGGACACACGTGTGAAGAACCGTTTGCTGGAGCTTTTCAAGAGTACTACCAAACGGTTTTTTCAGAATTTCCATATTATATGAGAATGATGACAAGAGTTTCTGGTGATGGTTGGGTAGACTGGTCGTTTCAGGAATATATTAATCTATTTAATTTGCATTATGATTTTTTTGCAAGCTTGTTTAAAGAACGTAAAATTGATTTTGTTTTGTTTAGTAATCTTGCGCATGAAGGGTTTGACTGTATGGCTTACCTTCTGGCCAAAGCTATTGGAATAAAAGTTCTGATGGCAACTCAGTCACCTTTTCCAAATAAATTCTTTTGCATTAGAAGAGCAGAAGAGTTTGGGCTGTTTGATAAACTTGATGAAATGTCTACTTTAAAGCCGGTAACGATTGAAAAAAAACATTTCAAACATATGCCTTATCTTCCTCCGGCTCCTGCATATGGAATTAATTTAAAAACTGCAAATTCTCTATGGAAGCTGTTTTTTGATAAAGGGCCTGCGCGCTTAATGATGCGATACTACCGTTTAAAGGCATACAATAAGAACGCCTTAAAAACTCAAACCTTTAATGATTTGAACCTAAATCTGCCTTTTGTTTACTTTCCTCTCCATACTCAGCCGGAGCTGTCGACGTCGGCAATTGGTGGTGTTTATGAAGATCAACTACTTGCGATAGAACGACTTTCAAAGAATATACCAAGTGACTGGTTAATATATGTTAAAGAAAATCCTATACAAACAGAACAATACAGAGGAGACTTGTTTTATAGGCGTTTTAAAAAAATAGCAAATGCTGTTCTTGTTTCCAATAAATTTGATACATATAAATTAATTCAGAATTGTAAGTTTGTTGCAACTGTTACTGGAACTGCTGGATGGGAGGCAATCACCGGCGGGAAAAATGTCCTTGTGTTTGGTTATGCTTGGTATAGACAATTGCCTGGTGTATTTGAATATAATGATACAATAGATGTTCTGGAAATCTGTAACAACATCATTGACCATAAACAGGTGGAAAGTCAATTGGCAATAATTCAATCAAAAATGGCAGATGGGATTGTTAATAATGCATACACGGCCATTTACAGTGATTTTGATAAAGACGTAAATGCAAAAGTTGTTGCTGAAAACTTAACTAGATATATAAATAACGAAGTGGAGAATAGTTAAATGAGAGGTAATTCATGTCTGTTTTAATTTATTCATCTACTGCCATTTATAGGTCATCACTCATTTTACTAGACGAAGCAGAACAGTGTATTAGAAATGGTGAAACCCCG
The DNA here is from genome assembly GCA_027858345.1 of Kiritimatiellia bacterium. Lineage (GTDB taxonomy): Bacteria > Verrucomicrobiota > Kiritimatiellia > JAQICX01 > JAQICX01 > JAQICX01. Next base: position 3,255 of record JAQICX010000179.1, read on the forward strand.
ATTTTTTTAACCTGTGATGGTAGCGTTACTCAATACTGTTTTACAAATGTTTCTGGAAATAAGTCAGTATGTGCTCTTTGCAGGTGGATGCGTAGAAAAGAACTGGAGTCGCTATCTGAAAGACCGATAAATTTGACTATAAATGATGTTTTGTCTGAAAAAGATATTGCTCTTATAAATGAAATGCCTTTTGAGTACAAAAACTCTACAGAACTAAAGAGTATTAAGTACAAAGGAGTTGATATAGGTTTTGCCAGTTTTTCACATTATATATCTTGTACTCGTAGTCTTAATCCGGTATTTACTAAAAAATTAAGAAAAGTCATAGATGGATTCTTGCGCACATCGGTTTTTCTTGTTGATACGGTTGAAAGAATTATAGAACAAAAAAATATTACCAAAATACTTCTGTTTAACGGAAGAACATTTGATACACGTCCTGTTTTTAGATTAGGTAAGATGCATGCGATTAATACATCGGTTATGGAAATAGTTCCTTTTGAAAATGCTTTTTATAAAGTACGGTTTGACAATTCACTTCCACACAGTGTTGAAATGCAGGGTAATAGGATTCGCTCGTTATGGGAGCGGGCGATTACAGAGGATAAAGCTAAAGCTATAGAAATTGCAAATAGTTTTTTTCAGAAGCGTCGTATTGGCTCTCCATCTGGCGATAGAGTATATACAACAGACCAAGAAAGCGGTTGTCTACCAGATTCTTGGGATGCAAAGAAAATTAATATAACATTTTTTATAAGTTCATCTGATGAGTTTGCATCCATTGACGAGGCATGGGATCGTTATAAATTTGAAACATCTCAATTATCATGTATTTCGAAGATACTTAGTATGATTGAGACTATTGGACCAGAGTATCACTTGTATGTGCGGTTACACCCCAATCTGAAAGGTATTAAATATTCGTATCACACTGATTACTATAAGCTCAAAGAAAATTTTTCTAATGTTACGGTTATAGCTCCTGAGTCTCCTGTAAGTACATATTCTTTGATAGATAGTTCAGGGAAAGTTATTGTTTTTGGTACGACTGTTGGTATAGAAAGTGTTTATTGGGGTAAGCCTGTAATTCTTCTTGGACCAGCTTTTTACAGAAATCTTGATTGTTGTTATGTTCCTAATTCTGATAAAGAATTAGATGATTTGCTTCAATCAAATTTGAAACCTAAAGATAAGACAGGTGCACTTATGTATGGCTATTCAATTATGAATCCTCCAAGAATACCCTTTCAGAATATAGATTATGATTTGTTCTGGCCTGATAGATTATTACGAATGTTAGTGCGAAATAAAAACATTCGCACTAAAATGTTAAAAAAGATGTACCCTGCCGTTACTAAGGTAAGTAAATTTCTTCCAGGTTTATTTCACCTTTTTGCTGGCAAAAAACTTAAAAAGTTTAATTCAGATCAATCCGAATAATAATAAACTATTACATAATAACAATAGTAAGAGAGTTATATAGTATATAATAAATAATCTACTTTTTTCTTTTTAAAACTATTATAGTTCTTGTTGGTGAATAGACTTTTATTGTGTGGATGATGGAGTCGCCTTGCTCGATTGGTTGGGATATGTATTGCTGATTTTGTGCGATTCGATCAAAGCCGCCAAATTGTTTATCATCGCTATTAAGTAGTAACTCATATTTTCCAGGAGGCACCTGGATTTGAAAGTCTGTTGAAGAATGACTGGGGTTAAAGTTATATATGAATATTAATCCACCTCTTTCGAAACATAGAATTTTTGCAAGTTCGTCGACCAGCAGGATTCTTGGTTCTGACTTCAGATAGTTTGTTTGCTTTTCTAAGTCAATCATTGCTTTATCAAATTCTGCCAGGAATCTGAATTTAAGATTCTCGTTGTATTTCAGGCTCCATTGGCGTCGGGCATAGTGATATGACCAATTGTTGCCTGCGCGTGGAAAGTCAATCCATTCCGGATGTCCAAATTCATTTCCCATAAAGTTTAGGTAGCCGTATGCTGATGTTGATAGGGTGGCAATACGAATCATTTTGTGTAAAGCCATGGCTCTATCAATTTTTAGACTTTGGTCATTAATACCCATACCTGTATACATTTCTGCATCTGCAAGGGCGAACATAAGGGTTTTGCCGCCAACAATTGCCTGGTCATGACATTCGACATAGCTGATTGTTTTTTCATCGGTTCTTCTGTTGGTCAGTTCGTTCCATATGTATCCCATACCCCAGTTCTCATCAGGTACGTCTTCTATAAGGTCAAACCATGTGTCAGGAACACCAAGAGCAAGTCTATAGTTAAAGCCGACTCCATAATCTTCCTGATTGGCAGCTAACCCCGGCATTCCGCTCACATCTTCTGCAACAGTCATCGCATTTGGTGATATTTTATGAATTAGTTTGTTTGCAAGAATTAGGTAGGACAGGGCATCTTCGTCCACATTTGAATCAAAATATTGGTCATATCCACAAAAGTTTGTGCCAAGTCCATGATCAAAGTAGAGCATACTTGTTACACCATCAAAGCGAAACCCATCAACTTTATATTCGTCTAACCAGAATCGACAATTTGAGAGCAGGAAATGGAGTACTTCGGGTTTTGCATAGTTGAAGCATAATGAGTCCCATGCTTTATGCTTTCCTTTTGGACCTTCGTGAAAATATTGATATTCGGTGCCGTCAAAGCAACCAAGTCCTTCAAGTGCATTCGATACTGAATGGGAGTGAACGATGTCAATAATTATACTTATGTTGTGTTTATGACATTGGTCCACAAGGTACTTAAATTCTTCAGGTGTTCCACACCTTGATGATACTGCAAAGAAGTTTGAAACATGGTATCCAAATGAGCCATAATAGGGGTGTTCCATAATAGCCATTAACTGTATGGTGTTATAACCGGCATCTGCAATTTTCGGCAGAATGTTATCCGCAAATGATAGATAGCTGTTTACGCCTCCTTCTTCGCCGGACATTCCTACATGTGCCTCATAAATCAGTGGATTCTCAATTTTGTTCTTAAAATCTGTTATCTTCCATTTATATGGAGAGGGTGCCCATACTTGTGATGCAAAGATCTTGGTGTGTTCATCCTGGACAACACGGCGTGTGTATGATGGCAGACGTTCTCCTTCGCCACCATTCCAATAAATTTTAAGTTTGTACAAATTTTCATGGTTAATTGATTCCAGAGGCAGCTTGATTTCCCAGTCACCTTTTTCATTGATACGTGAGAGTAAATATTCGTCTCTTTCTTCCCAGTTGTTAAAGTCGGCAACAAGGAATATTGCAGTGGCGTTTGGTGCCCACTCTCTGAATATCCAAGTATTATTTTTTTTGTGCAACCCATAATATTCGTGTCCGCTGGCAAAATCTTCAATAGATAGTTTACCAGTCAGACTTTTCTCTAAGCTGTCTGCTTTATCTAGACGTTGCCTGATTGCATTAAAATAAGGCTTTAGGTAGTCGTCATCAATTAATTTTGTTTCAATCTTTTTCATGTGTTTTATTATATGGTCTTTTGGAAAAATTTACAAGATAAACAGAATAAATATATTTAGTTACCTTAATTTTACGGTGTATTTCTTTTAGGTCGGCGAGGACGCCAACCCTCCCGAACTGCAGTTTAACATTAGTTTGGAAAAATGGGAGGGACAGTGTCCTCGCTGTCTAAAAAAGTTGTTTTTCATTTTTATCACCCACCACCACAAAAAAACAAAAGTCATTTACTAATTCTATTGACTCAAGTGCATGTTTTCTTTCTCAACCGAAAATCTAAAGATTTAGATCCTCAGTTTTCGGTAGAACGTAGTTATGACAATGAGGATTCTGCCGGGCGGGATCGCTCCGGTTTTTCTAAGATACGAACTTTTGTTGTTTTTTTGCCTTCCATGCTTCGCTCTATGAGCCATGCAGGACTCTGTCATTTCTCATTACGGCACACTCTGCCGAGAGCAGGTACAAGCTTCCATACGTCGCTCTTCGAGCTATGCAGGACGCAGTTGCTTTGTATCTTATCTCCACGGGGTTACACCTATGGCTCATGCTGGCGGTTCCTTCGTAGCTGTAATCTGAATGCTAATATGCATTGTTCCATAATCCCGCAGACCGGGACTAGCATAGCTAGAAGAACTATTGCTTTTTCATTCCTTGCCTCGCAGAGCAACTGAGACCTTATCACGTAGACCTTAGCACTTTTTTAGGCGATACATTCTTTTTTGAGCAAAGCTCTGTTCGCCGGATTTTTAGAGCTTATTCGATGCTAATCGATTGGGATTTCAGAGTGTTCAGTGCAGCATGCTCGCATGCTTAAACAAAAACACTGTGGAATACCGTGATTTCAGCTCTGCTGAAATAAGCTTTAGAAAACTATTACTTTCGTGTCTTTTCGTGCCTTTTCGTGGCTAAGATTTATTAATTTTTTTTTACCCACGGAAACCTTGACAGAGCCTATTTTACTTATTTAGATATTTGAAGTAACTATTATCTGTTGTCATGATTAGTGTATCTTTGCTGGAGAATGTTGTTTTGTATGTATCCAGAGTTTTCATGAACTCAAAGAACTCTCGCGATTCTGCACTTTTATTATATGCTGCAGCATAAATACTTACTGCCTGAGCATCTCCTTCTCCAATAATTATTTGAGATTCTTTGGTTGCGCCAGACATAATACGCTTCAGTTCGCGCTCTTTCTGTCCCATTATACGCATCATTTCTCCATTACCCTCTGAACGATATTTCTCAGCAATTCTTTTTCTTTCACTAATCATTCTGTCATCAATCTCTCTTTGCACATCTTCTGTATAATTGATTCTTTTAAAACGAAAGTCCATTAGCTCAATGCCCATGTTGCTGATTTGTGGTTTTGCTGCATTAAATATTATCTGTTCAATCTTTTTACGACCAATCTTAATTGGTTCAAATTCGACCTCAATATCTTCTTCTAGATTATCATCAACTTCGGGCTCTCTGTTTGTGGAGCGCACAACTTCAACTAGCTTGTGTTGAGCAATTACTTCTCTGGCTGTACCATCAAGAATGTCATCAAGTCGTGACTGAGCAGTACGTTCGTCTGTTAATCGTTCCATAAAAAGTTTTGGATTGGTTATTTTCCAACGTGCATAAACATCTACCCATATAAAGCGTTTATCCTGGGTTGTAACTTTGTCTGGATCACCATCCCATTCTAAGATTCTCTTGTCAAAACGATTTACAACTTGAATAAATGGCGTCTTAAATTTGAGTCCAGGGGTGATGACTGATTCTCCAACAGGTCTACCAAACTGTGTTATAACAACCTGCTCTGCTTCATTTACTGTATATACTGAGTTTGCAAGTACAAAAATCAATACTACAATTGCTATTCCAATAAATATTTTCATTATTTTGTTCCTTTCGCAGAAAGGTCATACAGTGGCAGCATGCCCATGATTTCTTTTTCTGTTATAATCTTATGATCCACTGTTTTAAGTACACTTTCCATTGTTTCAAGGTAGATTCTGGTTTTTGTGACCTCGGGTGCTTTTAAATATTCTGTAAATATTGAGTTGAAACGTGCCGCGTTTCCTTCTGCCGCATTAACACGTTCCAGTTTGTATCCTTCCGCTTCCTCAATCATTTTTGTTGCCTCACCTTTAGCTCTTGGTATAATTTTATTATACTCTTGCTGTGCCTGATTAATCATTTTCTGACGTTCCTGTTGAGCTTGATTCACTTCGTTGAAAGATGCTTTTACCCGTTCAGGAGGAAAAACAGACTGGAGGACGACTCTATACACTTTTATTCCTGTTTCATATTTTGTTGCTAAAGCCTGCGTCTTTTCCATAGCTTCAATTGCAATTTCTTCTCTGCCTATCGTAAGAACTTCATTGATTGTTCTGTCTCCAACAATTTCGCGCATAACAGATTCATTGATGTCTCGCAATGTCTGTACAGGTTTTCTTATCTTAAATAAAAAATTATATGGATTTTCAATTCGATATTGAACAATCCATTCAATTTCTGCTGCATTCAAATCGCCAGTAAGAAGTAGCGATTCTTCAATAAAGCTTTTAGTTGAATATTGTGTTTTAATACCAGCTCTAATAGTTCTGAAACCAAATTCTTCCTTGAACTGTCTTTCTCTCTCAACCTTATATACCGTTTCAATTCCAAATGGTAATTTGAAATGCAGACCTGGAGTTACTGTTCTGCTCTCTTTGCCAAATCGCAAAACAACCCCAACTTCAGCTGGTGCAATTGTGAAAAAGCTGCTGAAAATGGCAATAACACATAGTAATGGAATTATTATGTATACAAGCTTACCTTTGGCCTTTGAAAATGTATCATAAATTTTTGCATCTACCTCTGGTAGATTTGTTAGTCTAGGTTTTTCTTTCATATATATTCCCTTGTGGTTTTGTGATTACTTTTATTTTAAGATTTTTTCGTTTCTTAAAATATAAATGGATTCTAACTCAATAAACCCAAAAAATCAAGCTTTATAAAGCATTTATCCTTTTGTCCTCAATTTTTCGGTTGAACATCCTTTTTGGCGGGGTCACGGACCCCGACCCTTCCTCCTTCGCTGTTCCAGACTACGGCGTGACAAGAAAGTTACGGATGCTGCAATCAAAGCTAAAAGGTTGATTCGCAGGTATTTTGTAGGGTTTTCCTTCAATGTCCGCTGTGTCAGGCATAGCCCAGCTAATAACAAGATTTATTATATTGTTAATAGCTGGGCGAAGACTGGTGACCCCGCCTTTTAAATAAATTTTTAATAATTATCACCTGAAAAAGCAAAAAGTAGCACCTAATTTCTTGATTTTATTGCCTAAAACGAACGTTTATCCTCTCAACCGAAAAATTAAGGATTTTTTCTTTAATTTTTCTGTTGAACGTAGTTATGACAACGTTTTTCAAATTTAATTAATTATGGGACATACCTAACATAAAAACTTCTTGCCAAACTTGCTGTTTTTTGATAAAATATGAATAGTATTTTGAAATTTAACATTAAACAATGGGAGGATGATATGACTTTTCCTAGAGTAAAAGTTGCTTCTAGAAGCATTTATCACACGTTTAACAGATGTGTTGATGTTGGTGCCTGGATGGATACCGACTATAAGAAAGAGAAGTTT
>JAQICX010000256.1 GCA_027858345.1 Kiritimatiellia bacterium
CAATAAATACCTGCGGAGCTATTCCAACCTTAATCCCGCTTTGCGGGACTATCCCGCCCTGCGGGATAGCCATCTTAACCTTAATCTGCTGGCTCCGCCAGCTTTGGTTGCGGCTCGTCTTCCCTGTGTCAATCCGTGGCTAAGAAAAAAGCTCTCAACCTAAAAATAAAGGTTAAAATAAAAATTTAAACTTTCTATTTTTTATTCAAGTTGATAGTATTCGTGGAAATTAAAGAGAAGAATATAAATGCTTGAAAAAATAATAAATAATATAGAAGAATATATAAAGTATTGCAAGGACAATGGAGCTTCCAGAGTAGAGCTATCTCAAGAGGTTTTGCGGGAGATTCCTGTTTTGCCATTTGAATTGACTGACAACGAGCAGAATGTTGTGAATTCATTTGAAGAAGCAAGAAATGATGAGACAACTCCTATTAAGCAAGAGGTTCAACCAAGGGCTTCTGTGCAGCCGACACCTACCAGTACTGAACAGGTTACTCCGCAGCAGGCAGTGACACTTGATACGAGTATATATTCAAGCACAGAGCAAGGCATTAATGATATTAATCGTATGGTTGCAAGTTGTTTTATATGTGGACTTGGAAAAGGACGAATAAATACTGTGCCTGGTGAGGGAGCTCTAAACGCCGAAATTATGTTTGTTGGAGAAGCTCCCGGTGCAGATGAAGATGAATGTGGAAGTCCTTTTGTTGGTAAGGCAGGACAACTATTGACTAAGATGCTTGAGAAACTTGGTATGCAAAGAGAAAAAGTATATATTGCAAATATAATTAAGTGTCGACCACCAAATAATAGAAAGCCGGACGAAAATGAGGTTGCTGCATGTCTACCATACATAAAAGCGCAGATTGACCTTATTAAACCAAAGGTTATTGTTGCCCTCGGTGGAACAGCTGTTAATGGTCTGTTCCCTGAAAATTTCAAAATAACTAAGCAACGCGGCAACTGGATGGATTACAATGGAATTCCTGTTATGCCAACCTATCATCCATTATACCTCTTAAGAGCACCCAAAAAACGTTGGGAAACATGGGATGACATGATTGAAGTATTTAAAAAGATTAACAAAACACTACCAGAAGGTATCAAATAAAAGTAAACGATGAACCAACACTCGCTTTGGCGAGTGTCATGTAGGGGCGAGACGCATCTCGCCCTCAGAAATGGAACAAACAGGAGAAAAAATGAATATTAACTTTACAGCTGAAGATTGGGCAAGAATTGAAAAGACACATATGGACTTCTGGTCAGGCGAGTTGGATAGACCAATATTGTTTCTCAATAAGAAACGGGAAACGGAATGGCCTGAACTTCCATTTGCACCACACTTCTGGCCTGAATTAGAGGATTTAAGTGCAGAAGAGGTTATTCTGCGTTACGAAGCTCATCTGGAAGCAGAAGAAGGTTGGATTGGAGATGCTTTTCCTAAGCAATGGGTAAACTTTGGCCCTGGAATTGTTGCAGGCTTTCTTGGAGCAAAAGTAGGTGTTGATGAGAATACAGTCTGGTTTGATCCTTCTGAAGAGAAAAAAATATCCGAAATTTATCCAAAGTTTGATAGAGATAACTATTGGTGGAACCGAGTGCTGGATTTGACGAAGATTGCAGCTGAACGCTGGAAAAATAAGGCTTGCATAGGTTATACAGACCTAGGTGGTAATCTTGACATTGTTGCAAGCTTACGTCACACTCAGGAACTTCTTTTTGACTGCATGGATGAACCCGAAGAGGTTCAGAGAGTTTGCAAAGCAGTTACAACTATCTGGATTGATATGTTCAATGAAATTGCTGATGTAATACAGACAAATGGCTGCGGAAACAGTCCATGGGGTCCTATCTGGACCAAAAGTGGTGTAACAACATATATGCTGCAGAGTGATTTTTGTTACATGATTTCACCCGCCATGTTTGAAGAATTTGTACTACCTGATATGTACGCCTGCTGTGATGCAATTGATGTACCTTTCTATCATCTTGATGGAAAAGGCGAACTACCTCATCTTGATATGCTCATTGACATTCCAAAGCTTGCTGGGATTCAATGGCAACCAGGCGACGGAGTTCCAAAAGCTCACGAATGGATTGATGTGCTTGCAAAAATAAAAAATGGCGGCAAAAAATGCCAGATTTACACATCGCCTGAAGGTGCTAAAAAAGTATCAAAAGAGCTTGGAGGCAAGGACTTTATTTTTCAAGTTGAAGGTAGTTTCACGCCACAAGAAGCAAAAGACTTCCAGGAAATGCTACGCAAGGAAGACTGCGGATTGTAGTCTTTTGCTTGCGAAGCCAGCAGATTAAGATTAAGGTTAAGATTAAGAGCTGACTTCATCAGCGGAATTAAGGAATGACAAAACATTAATAATGTTCAACTAACTAAAGCGCAGTGAAGTTTCAATCATGAGTCATGAGCCCTATACCATTGACCGCCAAACTTGTAGGGGCTGACCTATGTGTCCGCCCAACTGCTCCCCTAAATTAGGGGAGCTGGCACGCGCAGCGTGACTGAGGGGTATTCGCCCGAAAAGGCTATTCGCCCAAAACATAAAATTCATAACCCATCAATAATAATTTTTCTTGGATATTTTTTATTCTCTCCACAAACTGATTTTACCAAATTATTATACTGATTTAAGCTTAAACCCTTAAGTCTACCAAAAAAACAAGAAAAAAAACTTGCATTTGATTTTAGTTTTTTATATTATGGCAAAACTTAAACGTTTAGGTAATCTATTAAAACTAAAAAGAAGGCAGTGTATAACGATTTGCAATCGTTCACCGCCAACAAAACAGAAAGAGGTATAAAGGAATAAACTTAAAAGTCGGTTTTGTAATATTGAACAATAAAATGAATGTTAACAAGAGGAGTGCAGAATGAAAAATATAATAAAGGTATGGCTAAGTGCGGCCATAACATTTTTAATAATGGGAGTAGTTTTGACGACACAGGCTACTGATATAGTTTGGAGTGGGGCTGTGGACTCGGCTTACACGACCAGTGCAAACTGGGTTGGCGGAAGTGTTCCGGCCGACAATGATTGGCAGGATACGGCAACATTTGCTCAGACTTTGCCTGCAAACAAAACGCCGAATCTTACCATCAATCGTTCTGTTAGAGCAATTGATTTTCTTGACTCGACGGGATGGACTCTTTCCGGCAGTGGAAAAACGCTTAAGCTACGATCTCTTTCCAGCACGGGCAGTGGTGTCAATACGGTAAGTGCAAGGCTCAAGTCGGTTTACAGTGGTAACACATGGAATGTTGGCGTTGGCAACACACTTGCTTTATC
>JAQICX010000203.1 GCA_027858345.1 Kiritimatiellia bacterium
GCTGCACTAATATTATGCGGTATTTCTCATACGGTAAATACCATGCCGGATCCCAATGTACATGAGATACCAAGTGCATCTTGCGTTGTGTTTTTTTCATATTCTTCATACAATGTCTAACATCACCACTATTGCAGCATTTTACAAACTTACGCATTTACGAACTTGCGAGTTCCTTCACTATCCTTAATTTTTCGGTTGAGACACGTTATGAGAACGGGGACGTTCTCGCTCCCGGCATACAAACAAACGTTGTTCTGGAAAACCGGGAGCGACGATGTCCCCATCGTCATTAAAAATTGTTTTCCAACTTTATCACCCACTGTGTCCTGCATAGCTCGCAGAGCGACACATGGAAAAAGACAATAAAAAATACAATCTCACTCCCTGATTTCATTGACTGAAACGTACACATTTCTCATCAACCGAAAAACTAGGGTCACTATTTCCAGCCGGTGATTTCAACAATTTTATTTTTTAGCGCTTGTCCCATCTTTGCATGCATTTGTACAGATGGATGCCAATGACCACCAATGTCACCTTCCCCCATTTGTCCATAGAGCAGAAAATAGACTTTAGGATCCGCATCAGCAATCTCTTTCAGCCAGGACACAACATCATCACCTCTATACATTGGACCAATACTGACAATGATTTTTGCACCTGGATAAACTTTTTCAAGATTACTTATAAAGTTTGTGTATGCACCAATATAGTCATCTTTCTGCAATTCTTCTTTCTTCCCGCCAGTGTGCTTATCATTTGTGCCCAAGTTTATAGCAATAACATCTGGATGTTCCAATGAAAAATCATATCTAATGTTCTTATCCATTGGTAACGTTCTACTAAAAATCTTTGGTATAACGCCATCTGTATCATTTTGCATGCTTCTATTACGATATATCCCATACCCTGACTGACAAATCATTGTTACATCAGCATTTAATTCTCTACCTGCAACTTGACCATATGTAAGATAAGCATTCTGATTTGTTACATTGTTACCTTTATTTCTATCAAGAATCTCATTTGCATAACCACATGTTATGGAATCGCCCAACACCATTATTTGACGTTCACGCTTAGCAACAGGCAAAAACGTCCCACCATTCGGCAAAGAAAAACCTTCAAGACACATTTCGGACACATATCCTTCTCCAGTTTTTACTAATTCAACAGTATGTTCACCAGGTTTCAAACCAGATGCAATAATATAGACGTTCTTGTCTTTGGTAACATACAATTTCTCATCATTAGCTTTTCCATCAATAACAATTTGCAATCCGCCCTTGCTACCTTTTGTAAGTTTAATCTTGGCAAGTAATTCTGTTCCATTAAATTTTACCCTGATTGTTGATCCGCTCCAGCCAAAACAGAAGTTTTTGCTAAAACGCCCCACATATTGAATCATTTCTGATGTTGGAGGAATTATAACACTGTCTGGTGTTTCAAAAACAACTTCCGGCTCTTCAACTTTTACCTCAGGAATAATCGGTTCCAGTGCAAAATTGTCAAGGTCCATAGAACCACTTTTCACTCGGAAAAGAGTTGGCATCATCACAAATTTTACAGCTCCTTCAGGAACATCAAATTCCGCGCTCTTCGTCTGCCAACCATCTTTGTCTCCAAACACAATAATAGGTGCAGAGCCAACCTGTTTATTATCCTTGTCCATCAACTTAGTCAAAACTCTAGCACCAAACCATGGCTGATCACCATTTACAACATCCTTTGTTCTGGCATCAACAGAAAATCGTAAAGCCTTGGTGCCTTCAGGAATAGCAAATTCTTTATACACCATAAGCATTTTATCAGGTTCCTGCTGCTCTAGCCTGAAAAACTGATTATCACCCTCCTGTTGCCAACTACCTTCCGCAGGAAGCCCCCAACCTAACTTGCTTTCTAAATCTCCATCTTTTATAATATTTGCAGCATTAGCACACAAACAACCTGCACACAATAGTACCAGTACAAATACCCTACTTATCTTATTCATCATATTTATATTACCTATTTTTAATATTTAACTACAGGACTCCGCTTGTGACGAAGCCCCTATAAAAAAGGTCGGCACCTCACACAAAAGGATGCCGACCTGTTACATAAAACAACTTATTTACTCTACTCTATAATAAACAGACTATCAAGTTTTCTGCTTAACCAAAGCTCTGTATTATTATTTCTGGAATACACGCCCCAATCTGGATTGGTAGAAACAAAACTGGCATCAAACGATGAAGCAGTCATAATTTTCCACTCGCCTTCCGGCTGGTCTTCTAGAACGTCTACAATAACATCGCCCGCTCCAGTTACCGTACCAGAAACATTCAACACAGCTGAAGTGGAAATGTTAATCATGCTTGATTCAAAGATTGCATCAGAAGC
>JAQICX010000207.1 GCA_027858345.1 Kiritimatiellia bacterium
CTGAAACATGCATTTCGACCAACAAAACCAGTGATTGATATTTTGTTTTTGTCTGTCTTGGGTGATGATTTTGAAAATTTTATTTAAAAGGCGGGGTGAAGCACCCCGACCCTACAAAATACTTGCAAATCAAGGATTTAGCTTTGGCCGCAGCATCCGCAACTGTAGGGTCGGGGTCCGTGACCCCGCCAAAAAGGGTGTTCAACCGAAAAATTAAGGGTTATCATACTTTTCCGGAGAAAGTTTTGCATGTTCAAACCAGTCATCAGGAAATTCATTTAAGCAGTCTGTCATATATTTTCCGCCGAATACTCCCATTTCAAGCATCTGTTTTGGTGTTACATATGGTTTGAACTCAGCATCAAAATTTTGCCAATAGGTTCTGTTCTGAATTAAAACAGATCCATGCTCGCAATGTGAGCTCTTAAACTCAATCTTAATCTTAATCTGCTGGCTCTTTCATCTTTTGTTGCGACTTTGCGACTTTGCACCGTTTGCGTTAAATTATTGGTTTTGGTTCTATTGTTTATTCAAAGCCTAGGTTAACTTCTCTTCTGATGCTATAGAAGTACGATGTTTGTCCCTCGCGTTCCTTGCCGATGATTATGTGATCAAAAAATTTGATGCCCAAGATTTTTCCTGATTCAATTAACTGTTTTGTTAAATTAATATCCTGCTTTGACGGGGTGGGGTCGCCTGATGGATGGTTGTGTACAACAATAATGGCAGCAGCAGATAATTGAATGGCCAGTTTATAAATTTCTCTGGGGTGTGCCAGAGATGAATTGATTGTACCTTTTGAAACTATTATTGGTTTTGATTTTGGATGGTTCTTTGAATCAAGTGGAATGACCCAGATGTTTTCTGTCTCCAATGCTAAAGCTCTTGTCTTGAAAATTTCAGCAACTCTTTCAGGCGTTGAGAGCGGAACAGATCTGTCAATTTTTTCGTTGTTTAGTCTTTGAGACAGTTCTAGGGCTGCTTTTAATTCAAGGGCTTTAACTGGTCCGATTCCCTTAACTGTTGTTAGTTCGCTAATTGGCATTTGCGCTATAACGGAGAGACTGCCATAGCGATTCAAAAGGTGTCTTGCAAGGCTTACAACATTTAGGGTTGGTGTGCCAGTTCGTAAAATGATGGCTAAGAGTTCAACACTTGGAATGTTTTCAACCCCGTGCTCCAAAGCAAGTTCGCGTGGTTTGAGTTCGTCAGATAAAGTTTCTCTTAGGTTTCGAGTTTCTTCGGCAACAGCACCGATATCTCTGTCTTCCGGTTTATACGATGTTTGTTTGTCCATGTTCGTCCCACTTTCTTAATATTAAATCAGCGGTTTGTTCAATATTCAAATCAGTTGCATCCACCCAATCCATTTGGGCTTGGTGCCTAAACCATGTCCTCTGTTTTTTTGCAAGTCGTCTGGTTCTGACGATTGTTTTTTCTATTGCTTCTTTCAAAGAACATTTATTTCTTATAAGTGCAATTGCTTCAGCGTATCCAATTGCTTGAGCAGCTGTACCATTCAAATCATGATATTTATTCAAGATGCCGTTGACTTCATCAATTAGACCCTCATCATACATTTTATGGACGCGCTTTGCAATCTTATTATTCAAAATTTCTGTGGGTAAAGTTACTCCAACAAGGTCTATCTTTTGTATACTTTTGATCCATGCATCTGGGTTTTCCTGATATTGAGTTGAGCGAACAAGTTCGATAGCTCTTATCAGACGTCTTGGGTTTTCTTGATCGTCTTTGGACATTCTTGCAAAATATTCTGGAGCGAGAGTTTTTAATTTTTCTTTGACAGGTTTAATACCATTGGTTTCTATGATAGTATTCCAGTATGTTCGGAGTTCTTCATCTGCTCCTGGCAGTTCATTTAGTCCGTTCATAAGAGACCTTATGTAAAGTCCGGTTCCACCTGTGATTATAAAAGTTTTGTCGCTGTTCTCTCGTAGTATTTGTTTTGAATATTGGTAGAAATTCCACAGACTATAATTTTCGTTAGGGTCACAGATGTTGATGCCATAATATGGAACTTCGCTCAACTCCTGTTCGCTGGCTTTGGCTGTCCCGATGTTCATATCGCAGTAAATCTGCATAGAATCTGTAGATAAAATTGCATACCCTTTTTGTTTGGCAATGAAATGGGCAACAGATGTTTTGCCTGCGGCTGTACACCCTGTTAGAAAATAAGCTTTTAGTTCTTCGTTATTCATATAATAATAGTTTTAGGGCTAGGGTACTTTTTAAAATTAATAAGGTTCTTCATAAATGTTTGTTTACCCACAATAAATGGTGAAGAATCAAAGTTAATCCTCAATTGCTTTTTCTTTTTTTTGGTAACGAGAAAGGAAGTGTGGAATCATATAACAAACCACCCCAATGCATATTGCGGAATCTGCTATGTTAAAAGAGGGGTAGTGGTAGTTCTGAAAATAAAAATGCAGAAAATCAATTACATAACCATTTTTGATTCTATCAATCATGTTGCCTGCAATTCCGGCTGCAAGCAGAACATAGGCAACCTTATGCCAGATGTTGTTTTCAAAAATTTTATGTCTGAAAATAATGATAGCAATAAATGCCAATGCAGACAATAACCCAAGCAACCAAGTGAGAGATGAAAAAATTCCCCAGGCAGCACCAGTGTTTCTTACATAGTTAATATTAAAAAAACCTGGAATTACAACAATTTCTTGGTGCAACGCCAGGTTCTTGTTAATAATAAACTTGACTAGTTGGTCAGAAAAGACAACAAATAATATTAATAAGTTTAGTAGCATTTATCTGTTACATTTTAGGTTTGTAATGTATGCCTGCGACACGTTCTTTTTTTGCTTGGCATTTTATGCAGCTTCTTGCAAATGCAAGTGCATTTAGTCTTGGTTCTTCAATCATAGCACTGCAATCTTCGCAAACTCCATATGTTTTTTCTTTTACTCTGAGCAAAGCTTCGTCGATTTCAAAAAGAACATCGCCTTCTATGCTTGCAAGTCCAAGAGCAAACTGACGGTCAAATGCAGCTGTTCCATCTTCTGCAGTGATAATATCATTGTTGCTAAAAGAATCTGAGCTAAGTCTTTTTGCCTGTTCCTGGTAGGTTTGTTTAAGTTCAATAAGTTTGTCTTCATATACTCTAAGCTGTTTAACTGTAAGTTTCTTAACTCGCTTAGCAGTTTTCTTGGTTGCTTTCTCTCTTTTGATACTTGAAGGAGTGACTTTTCTGACTTTAATCTCTTTTCTAACCTTCCTTACCAGAGGTTTGCTGAGAATTTCATCATCGATATGTTCATTATCAATAACAACAATTTCCTCAGAAGTATTTTCTTCCTTGGTCATTTTCTTTATTGCAGCAGCTTCAATTTTTGCAGCCATTTCACTAATCTCTGCATTTTCTTTTTCTACTGCTAAAGCTTTTTTAGTCTTTTTGGGTGCCTTTGTTTTTGCAACCTTTTGTGCAGATCTTTTTGATGTCGCTTTTTTAGCTTCAACTTCTTCTGCAACAGTCTTTTTCGTTGCTGCAGTTGACTTGGTTGTCGCTTTGTTTTTTGTAGCAACTTTTTTTGCAACAGTAGTCTTTTTTTCTGTAGCAGGTTTAGTTGCAGTTTTTTTAGCAACAACTTTTTTAGCAACCTGAATCTTTTTTGCAGCAACAGGTTTAGTCACCACTTTTTTAGTAGCTGTAGTTTTTGCAGCAGCAGTTTTTTTGGCTGCTGTAGTCTTTTTCGCTGTTTTTTTTGTATCTGTCATTGTTATCTTAACTTTATATTCATAATTGTAAAAACTTTTCATTCAAAAACGATTTGCCCTTTTATCAAAAAACAGCTGTTTTTGTCAAGAGAAAATAGTGTTTTTTTAGGTATTTTTGTTATTAGCATAAAATAATATTCAAATCTTATGTTATTACTTGCCCCGAAATACAACTTATGAGATAATGACGAATTATTATTTTAGATGATTAAGGAAGGCTTAGATGAATAAATTTATTGCATTAGTTGGTATGACAGGTTCAGGAAAATCAGTTGTGGCTGATTTTCTTGTGAATGAACGAAACTTTAGTTTTGTCAGATTTGGGCAAATCACTTTGGATATTGTCAAAGAGAGAGGTTTGCCACCAACGGAGGAAAATGAAAAGAAGATTAGAGAAGAGGTTCGTTCTGAACATGGGATGGGGGCTTATGCCATTTTGAATATACCTAAGTTCGACAAGATGCTTGAAGCAGGTAATCTTGTTGGAGACGGACTGTATAGCTGGTCTGAATATAAAATTCTTAGAGATAAATATGGTGACAATCTGGTTGTTATTGCTGTATATGCACCACCTAAAATACGTTATGAACGCCTTGTGGCTCGACAATTGAAAGAAAATGACTCTGATATGAGGAATCGCCCTGCAACAAAAGATCAGGCGCAATCAAGAGATTTTGCAGAAATTGAAAATATTGAAAAGGGTGGACCGATTGCTATGGCTGATTATACAATTGTTAATGTCTTTGGAAGAAAAAATACTATAAAACAGCTTAATGACATCCTTGCTAATGAAGGAATATAAAAAAGAGTTTTTGGTTGATAGTAAATAGTAAATAGGGCACTCCGTGGGGATGATTTAATTATGAATGATCAAGAGCATAAGTTTGAAAATGTGTAAGTCTTTCTCCGAGATAAGGTTTAGGTTGATGTTAAGATTGATAGCTAGCTTGTGCTAGCAGGAATAATTGCAAATTGCATTTTTAGAATATTATAGACAAACAACCTATCAGCCCTGCAAGGGCGAAAGATACTAGCGTAGGGCAAAGCCCTATGGGGAAAGGAAATATAAAATGAAAATAGAACATTTGGGACTAAATGTAGAAAATCCAATTGAAATGGCTGAATGGTATTGTGACAATCTGGGCTTTGTAATCAAAAGAAAAACAGATGCACCAGTGCATGCTCGTTTTATTGTTGATTCAAGTGGCCAAGGTATGATTGAAATTTATAGAAACGAAGAAGCTCCAATTCCTGATTATTTCACAATGAGTCCTTTAACACTGCATATTGCATTTGTTGCCGACGACATTGATGAGCAGTTTAAGAAACTTGTTGCAGCTGGGGCAACAGTTCTAAGTGCTCCAGAAACAATTGAAACAGGCGATCGTCTTTCAATGCTTCGCGACCCATGGGGGGTTCCTATTCAACTTTGCAAGCGCGCTCAGTCTCTGTTATAGAGTCTTTGTCTTAGTTTTCAGGTTAAATGGCTATATTTATTTAGGGCTTCCTGTTTAATTCATAACTAATGTATTTATAAAAATTAATGCTTTCTTTTGAATACTAAAGTGCAAGGTTATTAGCCATTTTAGCCACAAAAGCTTGCAGACGAACTATAATATAAATTTAATACAATTTATGAATCTGTAATGCGATAATACCTAACCTTTTGCTATGCAACACTGTACCTTTAGCGAGCTAAAGGCGAAAGTGTCTTATAGCAAAATCTTAGGCATTCTCACATTAAACAGTAAGCCCTATTTAAGATTAAGATTGAGGTTGAGAAGAACCCCTCCGTCTCGCTTTGCGAGCCACCTCCCCTAGAAGAGGAGGAGCTTTGGCGGACAAATGTTGAATTGCTGTTTCATAGCTGTAGCGGCGGTCGTTGACCGTCGAGGAAGAATAAGGTTGAGGTTAAGATTAAGGCTAAGATTAAGATTAAGATTAAGGTTGGAATAGCTCCGCCATTCTTCGCTCTGTGAGCTTCGCAGGATACAACAGGTATTTATTATAGGTGAGAACACCGACTGTGTCCTGCATAGCGAAGCATGGAACATCCAACATTCAACATCGAATTTTGAATGAACACCCCTTTAAAAATTGTAAAGGGTAAACATTGAATGGTGAAATACAGGAATTCGCAAATGTAGGATCTGCGGTCGACAAAGACACCCCTGACACGGTCAGTCCTCTCTGCCTTCCTCTCACGCTGTAGTCCGGTACAGCGAAAGCAAATGTTTGAGAAACCTCTTCTTTTATTATTCGTGTAAATTAGCGTACCCTTTTTCTTGAACCTGCTTTATCTGCTCACTACTCAAATAATTTTTTTAATTGTTTTTCAAGCTCCCCAGATAATGCTTTAGTTGCCGCATCTGCCGCCAATTTTGATATTGCTGTCTGAAATGACTTCAGGTTTAGAATAGGCTTTTGAACTGTACCGCCGATAGGGATATCCAACGATGTCCCTGCCAAATATTTATAGCCATCCCGGCCGACCAAAGTCTCGGTCATTGGAACTTTTGCCTGGTAATTTAATGATTTGTCCAGTCCCACAATTCCATCCAATATCAATTCATATTTCTTTATTCTTAGATGCAATGGTGAAGACTTTATTTTTCCATCTGCACAACTTATATCAATACTGGTGTTTCCAATATTCAGCTCGCGAGTATCCTCTTTCACGAGGTCTAACAAATCAGTCAACAATCCGTTAGCGGCCAAATTGACATCATTAAACATAATTTTTCCGGCGAAAACACGTGCCATCATATCTTCGTTTTTTAATGGCCATGAAAAATTATTCATTACAAAACTCATTTTACCAGTTACAGTAGAAATGCCTTGAAAAACAGGGTTTATAAGCCCCAGCAACTCATCGGCAACTTCGGTAGTAATATTAACATCTTTCAAGATAACCAAATCATCAGGCATATATATTACAGGATGTGTGCCAGAGAGATCTATATTGGAAACAAAATCAAGATCACCATCATTGACCTTTGCCTTTATCTTTAATTCAGCTTTATTATCCTCAAATACTACAGGGATAGTCAATGTCCGCACATGAAATCCAAATCCGTCTATTGTATCTGCATACAATCCTGCGTTTCCTTTCATCGATAGAATTTTTAGTTCATTTCCGCTCCCGCTCCAATTAGCCGCAATATCAAATGGCTCAGACTTTTTTCCTGAGAATTTCACTGGGATATTTGAGTATGCCGCCAAATAACGGGAAAGCTCTGTCATAGATGGCGCTAATGCACCTTTCATGCTCAGAGAACTCTCGCCATTATGTTTCTTAAAACCTGCAACAAGATCTAAATCCATTATTTCTGAACTGACCGTTGCATTCTTTACATCTATTACATCAAATTTATGGTTTGTGGTTAAATCAACGGTTAGTATCGGCGAATCTTCAATAACTAATGGAGGTTTTGCTGATTCAATCTTTAATCCGGAAGTTGTGGCATTAATCTTTAACTTATAATTCTCTGGCTTAGTAAAATCTATTTTCAAATTAGTTTTTAATCTTCCAGATACGCCCCAGTTATCAGGTAATGCAATAAAATCAGATAACGCTTCACGAGTTGCCTTAATATCTATATCAGCCTGTACATCTGTTTTTATCGAGCTCTGTACATTTGCCCAATCTCCCACATTTAATGAGTTTAAAGTAACTGAGCCTAAAGATGCAGTAAGTTTTCCAACAGGAATATCCACTTGTCTTTTTGCAATATTTATTTTTGCTGGCGCAGATAATACTACTGATTTCTGTTTCAGTTTCTTCCCCTGATAATCCAAATCCAGATTTGTAATATTCACATCAGCCTGTTTGACCGTTATAAGGTCACCTGCCGATGTTCCGTTTATTGCAACCTTTAATTCTCCGGCACAGGATATGTCATTTGTAATAATCCCAATACCCTTTAGAAAATCAACCGTAGTTGTTATATCCATATCCGACTTAATAGTAAGCCCGCCACTACCAGCCCCTCCGTAAATTCCAGATGCGGTTATATTACAAAACTTCGAATTTATAAGTGCGCTGTTGATATTTGCTGAGGTTTTTGTGGCATTTCCATCTAGTACAACTTTAATATCGCCGAATACTGCATTCCTTTCAGGAATAGCCAAGTCAATGGCTGATAAATCTGTTTTTATTCCAACGCCGTCAGCTAGATTACCTTTGACTGCTATATCGGCATTCAGTCTCCCATTTATTTGTGGAACATCTGAATATAATGCCGCTATTGTTGTGATAGGATTAATATCAACATCTTTTATATTCAACATCATATCTAATTCAGTTTTATTAACATCAAGCACGCCGTCTGCCGGTAATGTAAGTGTCCCCGATCCAGCAAGAGTACTTTCGGGGGAACCAGAGTTTCCATTCACTTTAAACGAAATTGGTTCTCCTAGTCCCGTAAGAGTAAGCTCAATATCCAAATCATTTACAACAACCTGCGATGGTGCATTTGAAGAACTTAATTGAACTGCCCCGTTTTCAATTAAGATTGTTCCGCTAATACTTGGCATGGTAAACCCTTTTTTAGCCGGTGATTTCTTTTTGGGTGGGGTAGGCTCTTTCTTCGAACGGGCACCTGTTATACTTTCAGCAGAAGTTGAACTCGGTATATCGCCATCAGGCAAAGATGATCCATTTGCGGAAGGAATAATAGATATTAATGGTTTGCTCAGCGAAATCTCACCAACATTATTATGATCAGTTATCAAACTAAGCAATCCACGGCTTATTGATGCCTTAGATAAATCAAGCAATCGTTGACCGTTTATATCATTAAAGGTCAGCAGCTCAATACTCATATTCCCAAGCCATCGTAACGACCATGATTCAACAGCTAATTCCCCTGGAATACGTTGATTAATCTGATTCAAAGCAAATTTTTTCCCACCATCACTCGAAAAAACTAGAGGCAAAACAGCAATTATAGCAATTACTATAATAATAAGAATACCCAATGCAGATGCAAACTTATACTTCTTTTTCATGATCTTTCTCCATTTAATAATTCAAATTTTGACAAAAGTGCTTAACTTTCAACTATTTAATACCAAGTATTAACAGTATCATTATCAATGCCGTAATAACTTTGCACTATTTCCATAAAAAACTCAAGTGTTATATTCAAAATTTAAAAAAAACCGTGGTTTTTCGGTTGAGTGAATAAACTTTTGTTTAGACCAACAAAATTAGCAGAAAACACATCTTTTTATCACCCAGCGGATGATAAAAATGAAAAATATGTGTAAAAGCCTAATATTCAATAAATTATGTCCACGACCCCTCCGCCTTCGGCACCTCCAAAGCTGGCGTTGCCAGTGGTTATAAGTGGGAAGTGTTAAGTGGAAAGTACTGACTTTGTCAGCAGGTTAAGGTTAAGATTAAGGTTGAGAGATACCCCTCCGTCTCTCCAGCTACTACTTTGCATTTTTTAGAAAACAAAGTAGTTGCTGGATCGCCACCTCCCTAAAAGAGGGAGGAGTTTTGGCGAACTAATGTTCGGCGTGCGTTGAGTTGTTGTGCTGCGATCAACGAACGACGCTCCACGAATAACTAGAGCGAAGCGACAGGAGGAGTGGGTGAGTTGTTGTGCAAACCGTTTGAATTGCAAGTTTTACAACTGCTCCCTCTTTTAGGGGAGCTGTCATGCGTGCATGACTGAGGGGTACTCAACCGAAATAAACGATGATACAATTAAGAAAGGTATTTCTTGACAAAAAACTATAAATTTGAGATAATTAATCCAATAATTATTTAAAATATGAGGAGCAACATGAGAAAAATGTATAAATTAACTATTAAGACTTTTCAGAGAACAGTTTTTTCTATTAGGTATGCAGAAATTTAAGACAAGGTATGCTGATTTTATTCTGCCTTGTGATTTTGACGAAGAAAATAATTTTAGAAAAATGTGGGAGATACGATGAAGAAAATAATAATATATACAGTACTGATAATTTCGGTAATTAGTTTAAGTGGGTGCTTGTCGTCTAATGATGCTTCGCAGTCTCCAATTCCAGTTCCTTATGATATTAATGGAGAACATCCACGATGATAATGACATATCAACAAATGAGAGCTGTACTTATTAAGAATGATAATATGGTATTCCTGCGTGATTTTGACAGGATATTCAGATCTGATGGAGATTATTTCATTCCATCATCTGAATGGTATGAAAAAGAATTCTTTCCGTGGTATAAACTGCAATTGAGAAATTACCATGTTCAGGATTATGCTTTGTCTTGGGATTGTGATAAATACGCAACTTCATTTCAAGTGTTTGCGAATATCTGCCATGCACAGACAAGTCCAGATAAATCAGAAGGTCTGGCAATAGGGGTAGTTCATTACCTGCCAGATAATTCTGAAAGTATGCATGCAATTAATTGTGTGTTTGTTGACAATGGAGAATTGAGATTCATAGAACCACAAGTTCCAGAATTCATAACACTTTCAGACAGAGAGCAGAAGAACATAGATTTCATAAAATTCTGATCCATCCTTATGGGTAATAGTCTAAAAAAACTGTTAAAAATTCCATTCCCATCAAACCCAACAATCTGCCGATCACCCTGCTTCTTTTAACACCCAAATTAAAATATTATATTGCTACCCGTTTTGCACCCTAAATAGGGCTTACTGTTTAATGCAAGCTTTTTGAATAAAACTGACTAAAAACCTTGCACTTTTAGGTTGTTCATCATAGTATAACATCTTATTAAAAAGCATGTTATGAATTGAACCGGATGTTCTAAGTAATAAGGAAATGGTGGGCGAGGGGGGACTCGAACCCCCATACCGTAAAGTACTAGATCCTAAGTCTAGCGTGTCTGCCAATTTCACCACCCGCCCACGTGCGAAGCATTAAGAGTTTATTCCTAAGTGAAACTTTTTCGGTTAATGTCCGCATAATGTATCAAAGCACTGTGTTCTGTGCAAGAAAAAAATTAAATATTTTCAAGAAATTTACGAAT
Source organism: Kiritimatiellia bacterium (assembly GCA_027858345.1). GTDB lineage: Bacteria > Verrucomicrobiota > Kiritimatiellia > JAQICX01 > JAQICX01 > JAQICX01. The sequence continues at coordinate 10,753 of JAQICX010000207.1, forward strand.
ATGTGCAATACCTTGTTCGATAGTCTCCATTGAACATGCGTATGAGAGTCTGACATTGCTGTCAGCAGCAAATGCGGCTCCTGGAACAACTGCAACGTTCTGCTCTTCAAGAAGTCTTTCTGAAAATGTTACAGAGTCTAAACCTGTTGAAGAAATGTTAGGAAACATATAAAAAGAACCCATTGGCTTGATGCATGTTACGCCTGGTATTTCACTTAATAGTTTAAACATTTTTTCTCTACGTTGAACAAATGCAGGATACATTGTTGCAAGAGGATCTTCACCATCTGTAAGAGCAGCAAGTCCACCATATTGCGCAAATGTGTTTGGACCAGATGTGCTATGACTTTGCAGTGCTGAAACAGGCTTTACCATTTCCACAGGAAGTGCAGCATAACCAAGACGCCAGCCGGTCATTGAACATGATTTGCTGAAACCATTGATTGTGATTGTCTTTCTCAATGTTGCTTCGCTTGTTGAACCAATACTGAAGTGTTTCATTCCATCATATATAAGTTTTTCGTATATTTCGTCTGAAATAATGTAAAGGTCATTTGCAACAGCAATCTCTGCAATTTTTTCCAGCTCTTCTTTTGTGTAAACACATCCAATTGGATTTGAAGGTGAGTTTAGAACAACTGCTTTTGATTTTGATGTGATTGCTGCTTTGAATTCTTCAGCAGTCATTTTGTAATCATTCTCTTCTTTACTATGTACAAAAACTGGAGTTCCGCCAGCCATTGTAACCATTTCCGGATAGCTTAACCAAAATGGTGCTGGAATGATAATTTCATCACCAACATTGCATAATGTCATCATGACGTTGAATAGAGAGTGTTTTGCTCCGTTGCTTACGACGATTTGTGATGCAGCATACTCTAAACCGTTTTCATCTTTCAGTTTTTTTGAAATTGCTTCTCTGAATGATAGTAGTCCTGTTGCTGGTGTATATTTTGTTTCACCTGCGTCAAGAGCTTTTTCAGCTGCTTTTTTTATAAAATCAGGAGTGTCAAAGTCAGGTTCCCCAGCGGCAAAACTATATATGTTTTTTCCTTCGGCAACCATTTGTTTAGCTTTACCTGTTATTGCTAATGTGATTGACGGTGCAATTGATGTAATGTTCTTGTTCATTTTGTTTTTCTTTCCTAAGATTATTCTGAGTAATATTTATCTACCCATATTTTAATATAATCTTTTTCTACTCCTATTATTTTCATTTCTCTTTTTGCATTTTCCTCAGAGTCAGATGCGTGTGCGGCATTTATCATAACGTTACTGCCAAATTCTCTTCTTACTGATCCAGGTTTTGCTTTTGTCGGATCTGTTGGACCAAGTGCATCTCTGATTTTTGCGATTGCATCTTTGCCTTGATAAACTAGGGCTAAGCAACCTTTAGATGTCCCATTTTCACCTGGCTTATCACTTAGTTTTGAGGGGTTTTGCCCGGTCATAAATTCAACGAGGCTATTAAATTGTTTTTTTGCATATAAATGACCAAGTGATGGTTTTATTGATTCGAGTACGTCATCTGACAATTCGAAATCCAGACCTAGGGCATTTGAAATTGCAGAGTTTAGCTTTGCACCACATATTAGATTGAATTTATCGTATATAGCATCTTCTAACTGCTCGTAAAATTCATTTGCTTGCTGTAATGTCATAGCAAATTTGTTTACACATATCAGTCTTAGTCCTGCCGCAGAGAGAATGTCGAGAATATTTCCAGCTCTCAAACTTGGTTCTTTAAAGTTGTCCGGTTTTAGCATTACCAATGTTCTTTCAACATCAGGTTTGCCATAACTTCCGTGAAAGTCTATTATACCTCCCTCATCTGCATATTTTGCCCATAGTCTTAGAGCTTTATATGTGTACTCTTTATTATGCCCCACAATCACTGCTGGCTCAAAATAGCGAATACTGCCGTCTAATTCTTCAATAAAATCACCATATGTGTCTCGTACTGTCAATCCACTTGTTACTCGTGGACTAATTCGGCCAACAACGTTCCAAACTTTTTCAATAGCATTTTCGCCTTCAAAAAGAAGCAGCATCGTTCGATGAGGATTCCCGGATCTTTTGCTTGGAGCATATTCATGCATAATGTATTTATACATTTCCTCTGCAACAATCTGATTTACATCAGTTGCAGCTTCTTTTATTAGCTCTGCATATTCTCTTGCCAGCTTTTCGCTCGGACCGTACATTCTTGCGGCCACAAAGTTCAGATCAGTTCTTGCAAGTATTCTTGCAATAATACCACCTGTTCTTGACTTTCTTATCATATATGGATTGATAAGTACGTATGCCAATTCTGATTCCATTATCTTCCTCTTTTTCAAAGCATTTACATGCCAGTCAGTTATTTTATTCCATTCCATTATTATGTATTGACACCTTTTGTCAAATTGATAACACGTAATTATAAGTTATTTTGTTTTTATTTAAAAGCATAAAAATCAAAAAAAGCTATTCTTTCGTATATTTTTCAGTTTGATTGTTAATAACTCACTGTGTGAGTCGGTGGTTAGGTGGTTAGTTAGATGGTTTGCAACCATCTAGTTCACAGTTCACAGTGTACAGTATTTCAAAATAGTTATTAGCCTTTAGTTGTTAGTTTTTAGTCAAGTAACTTCCGAACCCAAGGGACTCGGCTACAGGACTGATGCAATATACAACCGTTAAACTGCAATCACCACACTGTAGCCGCGTCCCATGGGCGCGGAGATTTTCTGGGAAAGCCGAGCGAGAAGGAAATACTCGGCATATAATAAAACATGATCAAAGCTCATTCCACAACTTGCGCACTCGTACCATTTTTGTCGCTCTTTCTTGTCGCACCTGAGTCCAGAATGGCGAAGGCGGATGCGAACTTGAAAACTTCCTTCCCACCTCCCACTTATCACTTATTACTGCGAACAAAGTGAGCTTAAACGTCAGTTTCAACGATAGGTTTTGAAGTATTACCGCTTAGAATGGTTATCCAGTCCTGATACTGTTCCTTGGTGACAAACTCTTCAGGCATATCTGATTTATCAAGTCCTATGCTACGACGTTTTGATTCAGCGAGAGGATGATACGGTAGGGGGTCTACCTCTTTTACACAATCATATTTTCCCGCCAATGCTGCAATGTTCAGCAGGTGTTTTTGCCCATCATTTACATTGGGGACAAGTGGGCAACGCAAGACAACATTTGCATTCACCTTGTCAAGCTCTTCAAGGTTATCTAAAATCAAGTCGTTTTCAACGCCTGTTAATTCTTTGTGCTGCTCTTTAGATGCTTTGATGTCATAATAAAAAAGGTCGGTGTATTTGCTTATTTCAATAAGATGCTCTGTTTTTCCGTATCCACAAGTTTCAACACATGTATGTATGCCATTCTGCTGTGCTTTTTGTAGAAGCAATGCAGAAAACTTCCACTGTTGTAGAGGTTCGCCGCCTGATAGTGTCATTCCTCCACCTGATGTTTTATAGTAAGCTTTATCTTTGATTACTATATTCATCACATCCTCAGCAGACATGCAGTGTCCTTTGATATCAAGGGCATCGCTATTGCAGATTTTTACGCACTTTCCGCATGTGGTACACTTACTTCTATCTATCCCTTCTAAGGTTTGACATCCATTGGGACATTGCTCTATGCATCGGCCACAATGCTGACATTTATCAATAATCTTAAATATAACAGATTTTATTGATTGTGACTCGGGATTGTGGCACCAAAGACATGTCAACGGACAGCCTTTTAGAAAAACAGTTGTTCTTATTCCTGGGCCATCATGTATTGACCCCCGTTCTATTGCAAGTATTGTTCCTAATGTCATAATGTATTCTCTAAAGTTTTAGTGAATCCCTGTTTTAAACAGGACTTCCTAAATATGTGCCTTATTCGCCTGGATATATCAGTAGTTTGTCATGTACCAGTAATATTACATCATCATACCCATCACCATTTACATCACCTGACACAACATCATGTGGCTCTGTCACTCTGCTGTTTACTGGTCCAACCATATCAGATCTCAGAAAGACAGGAAAGGTCAATTCATGCTTTATTCCATAAGGTTGTCTGCTGATGATTTCCAATGAGCGATTGGCAGCGTCTACAATTGCCAGCACCGGGCGACTAGGCGAGCTAACTTCCATCTCTTTTACTATTCTAAGAGATGGTTTCTCGGATTCCGACATGTATTCACTTTGTTCTTTCAACTCTAAAATTTCAGCTCCGTCAACAAGCAGACTAATCTCGTTTGGTCCAATCATTATAAGTGTAGGCGTCTTCTTGTTTTCAAGCTGGACTATGCCGGAAAATGTTTCTTTCCCATCAGCAATATGAATTTTTTTTGGTTCATTGCTGTTGCCGTTTTCAGGATACCACAAAAGATCTTTGCTATTTCTGTCGTACACCAAAAGTCCCTTTTTCTTTTCATTATGATACATAGTTGCTAAAACTGCATCTGCTTGAGCATTTAGAGGGTTAAACTGCTGTGTTATCTCATACGATTTGTTTTTCCATTCATACTTGCGAACAGTTGAACCGTGTGCAATTACAAGCGATTTGCCTGAACCTGGGGAGAGCTCAAGCACTTGATGAGGTTTTAAAGTTTGTGATAATGCTCTAAATTGCGCAACATCAACCTTTTCAATGCTATTGGTATTAATTAAAACCATTTCAGGCTGAGCATAGTCTATAAACATAAGAATACCTGTTTGACCATTTTCCATCGAAAATGCTTGTATAGTCTCGGGATCGTTGTTCAGCTCCACTGGCCATGATTCACTCAGCTTTGTATCTTCGTAGTGATCCAGAAGAATTGATTCTTCTTCTCTCCTAAGAACATATATAGATTTGGTTCCTTTAATTGCAGTTGCCGTGATCAGGTCACCCTCTATATCTAAAAGCTCCGGAAATTTCTGCATATCAGCGTGTCGATGAATTGCCACTGCTTTCTCTTTCTTACTGACTGCTAGGAGGTCTCCATCTTTCAAAACATTCAAGCCGTTTACTTCTGTAAGAGTGTCGTACTTAACTGTTGATGCGGTCAGACCATCTGCTGATCCCTTATATAAATAAAGTTGACTCAATGCTGGAGCAGATACAATTAAGTCATCAAAACCATCATCGTTGATATCCGTGTTTACCCATGTTGGGGTTGTAGAGTTCCGATTTTCCGGAAGATATAGTTTTTGCGGTGTAAATTCCTGTGTCTCAAGCAACACAGGTTGTTTTGTCTTTTCAAACTCATAGAGTCTCAAACCTTTTGCATTACTCAAGATGCCTGCAATCATAAGAGGATCTTTATAGCGTGGTTCAACAACCAGAATGTTGCCCATTCTAGGCATATGCAATGTGCTTGCGAGACCGAATTGACCTTTCCCATTGCCAAGTCGCACCTTCGTGGACGCATCCTGATTACGATAATATTGCAGCAGATCAAGATGTCCATCACCATTTGCATCAATTAATTCAATCTTGTAGCAATCATTATTTCCATAAGGGATGGTCATTCGTTCAAGAAAAGTATGTTTAGAATCATTCCACAGTATCTCTGCACTGTTGCGTCTGGATACAACAATATCATTTAGACCATCTTCATTAACATCTCCAATTTGGATATTCATTATGTCCTGAAGATCATTTAAAAATATGTGCTCTGGTGCAGAGAATTCTCGTGCATTAGTCTGGCAGCGAATATACATCCCCAGAGGCGTCCCCATTGTAATTATATCGTCTCTGTTATCATTGTTCATGTCCGATATCTTATAAGAGGCTACTTGCTGATCCAGCATCATGCCCTTATTATCAAAAACATCATCAAGCAAACCTGAGCTTTCAGCATCAGCTTTCTTTTTTCTAAAGAGAATCTCTAGGCGAGAGTTACTGTTGTTTAAGAAAAGAATATCTTCAAGCCCATCATCATCAAGGTCTTTTGCCTCCAATGAGTGTGTTCCAAAATCTAGCTTATAAATTTCCATTGACTTAAAACCGAAGTCTCGTTTAGGAGCGTCATCCGCCGTAAGAATTAATGCACTCAGGCAAAATATAGAACATGATACAAATATGGAATTTAGCTCTCTCATTTATTGCTTTCCGTAATAAACTATAGATCTACTTTTGATACCTTTGTCTGTAGGAATAGAATATCCTAAAGAATATCCAAAGAATTTCGACATATATGCAGCTGATGGAAGTTTTGACTTGTCAAATTCCGGGAATAGATTATTCTCAGCCATAGGGATTTTACGAGCAAGTTTCATCCCAGATGCGTTCTTTTCGGTCATCATTAAGAAAAGTTTTACATACTTGCCAACATCCATAGCGCTGTAGGCATATGCTTGGGTAGGTGTTTCTTTTCTCAGCTCTGAAAAAATACGTGAATTATAAAAAGCTTTATTGGCTGGATTGTTTGAAGCAATTGCCCGTAGATATTGCCGTACCATTTTGCCTGAACCCATGACCATATAACCGCTTGTAGCAGTAAGTGCAAAAGTTGAATTAGTCTGTGGCGAACCTAGCTCATATATGTGTGCATCACGAAAATCTTCTTCCTTGAAATTTTCGCCAAGTGACGATCTTATCATTCCACCTTCGATGAACAGACGCTGAAGAGAACTCTTTAGTGCTGTCTCATTTTTTGTTCTGATATAGTAAATATTTTCTGGTTCAGGTGATGAATCAATGGATGTTACGATAAACTGTGTGTCAAGATTAGCAAAAATATCTCGACCTGGATCAACTCCAACCATTGCTGACATGCCAAAAATTTGGGAGTTAATTTGTTGAGCAATGTTTTCCGGCACTGCTTGTGTTATGGTTTCTGGAATTGATTGCCATAATTTCATCAAGTTCAAACGTGAAACCTCATAACTTATTGTTCCAATTGGTGCATAAGGAATTTGTGTACTTAATGATGATGGGGTCAAATCAAGTATATTAAAGAGTCCTTTAAATGGTTTCTCGATTACTAGATTGGTATCCATAACCATATTATCCGCGTTAAATTTAATGACCAAAGTCAATTCTTTAATATTATTAAGTCCAACGGCAGCAAAAACTTTAGATGGCAGAACTTCCTGTGCAGCATTTGCTTGATCAGGCTGATTTATACCATAATCCTCTTCAATACTTTCCGTCCACTTTTCTATAAGCTTTGCAGTCTTTGCTCTTGCAATAACACTTGGTACCTCATCTTTTTTAGATTGAATAGGTGAACTCTTGATTTTGGTAACTGTTTGCTTTAACCACTCTTCTGATGAACTCTCAAGAACTGTGTTATCTATAAATGCCTGCCAGGATCTTGCTTCAACATCATCTTTAGAATAATGTGCATATATTTCAACACCCTGATATACTGATTTACGAACTGTAGTCTTTCTCTCGTCATTTAATTCATATACTTTAGCATCAAGAACAATACTGCGTTTAAAATCTTCTTCTGAAATTGCCGCCACTATTGCGTATTCTTCTTTGGCGGCATTATATGAAAATGCAACCTCACCTTTCAACATTTCCACCTCTTCTTTGAACATATGATACTCTTCTTCTGAAATATCTGAGAAAATGTTTTGTTTCAAAGTCTTTTCAATGTCATATTCTCCTAATGCCGCCTGAAAAGCTGGATCTTTCCACAGTTTGCCGAATGATGTTGTTTTCATTGCATCTATTAGCTTGGAAACATTTGAGATTCTTACCAGAACATCTGCATCTCGAGGTAGCAAAGAAGCTCTGCTTGAAGCCTCTACTGAATATGTCATTAACCAAACGCCCATCAATACCGTTAGTATTTTTAATTTCATTTATTATTTCTTTCTATTTATTTATATTAAAAAATTATTTAAAACGTGGAGGTGGCTCTGGATATACATATCCACTCTCTGGATTACTTTGATCAAAAGCAAATCCAGTTAAATGATCCAGCATATATTTTACATCACGTACTGGAATGGCAAAATTCAGACCTTCCATTCCTGTAACGCCCATGTTTATTACTCCAATTACCTGTCCACGACCATTAAAAAGCGGTCCACCTGAATTGCCTGGATTAACAGGGGCATCAATCTGCAGGTATAAGTGTCCGTTAAAACTACGTTCTGACTGACTCACAACTCCTTCTGTCACCGTACGCTCCAACCCCAGTGGATTGCCGATTGCAAAAACTGTCTCTCCAAGATCTACATCATCACTTGGAGAAAGAATTACTGTTGTAAAATCATCCTTCTGATCTTTTATTTTTAAAACTGCCAAATCATAAAAAGGTGCAGTGGCCACAATTTCAACATCTCTGTGTATAATGCGCTTTAATGTGGCATCATCTTGTTTGAATCGTGTGACGGTCAGATGACGAGCCCCTTTTATTACGTGAAAGTTGGTGACTAGATAACCATCCTTATTTACAATAAAACCGGAACCTAAACCATGTGGAGATTTAACAACAACAACTGCTTCTGCATATTTTTTTGAAGCAACAGATGTGCTGATTTGTTGAGAGTCTGCCACTGAATAGTTATCGTGAGAAACTTTATTGGTGGTTCCTCCCTCAACATCTTCAATAACAGATAGAACTTCCCGAGCTGGAATTCTCAGAACATCGTATCCCATATCCAGAATAACGGAATCACTACTTTGTTTAACCAGTGGTGCCTGAACTTGACTGCCATTACGCAAAGAAACTTGAACAGCCTCTAAGCTGCTGCATAAGGCAACAATTAACAGAACTGTAAAAGTTCTAACAAAAAAAGAGTAATTTATATTAAATGTCATTATTAATTTTCCATATTTTGACAAAACAGGTGATTTTTTTTTCCATACTAACGAAAGAGTAAGTAAAAGATT
>JAQICX010000226.1 GCA_027858345.1 Kiritimatiellia bacterium
ATTCCTTTTTCAACATAATTTAATAGAGCTCATGGCATTATATACGCCCGACAAGGAATATCCTACCTTTTAACAATCAAAAGAACAAGGAAATAATGCCATGAGCAAAAAATTATTAACAAAAGGGGCGTTAACCAATCCCCTAGGCGTTATGTCGCAGCCCGCGGCTTGACATGAACCAAGGATTACGACCACTTCGCTCGTTCCTCGCTACGAGTCTGGACTAATCCTTACCTTGTTGGCTTACTTTTTCTCTCTCACTCACGTCGGCATTTATCAGTCCAGATCTATGGTTACAAGACGATTGTCATATTTGTCTGGTGAAGATTCTGAAATTAAAGCTGTGGCCAAGTCAAGAAGCCTGGAGTCTTCTTTTGTGCATCGTCTTATCTCATCAGCGGTAAGACGATATACTTTTCTAAAGAACGGGAGAGAACGTCGATTGATCACTATGAAGTAGTCCATATTGATAGTGTTAACCACAATAGAGTAGTCAAGCTGTGGATCGTCAAATAATGTTTCGTATTTCATAAGTAATTTAGCCAACGTCATACCTCACGCTTCCACAACCGCGTGCGGTTGGGGATAGCGTGCAGGTGATTGTTAGGGTTTTTATATTCCCTTTGTTTTCCACATATAAATCATAGTTACGGTGGCAGCAATCCAAAGGATTATGCCAAAAGTTCGCCAAATCCATTCTGGGGTTGAAGTGTTGACGAAATTACCACCCCTTACAAAGAAACCTGATCCAGTTGCCTCTGGTCCAAAAAAGAAGCTAATGCCTCCAATAAGGATCATGCCTGGAGCCACGAGGTAGTTGATTTCAAGTTTATCGGACAACGCAATTGAACCAATCCACGTTCCAATTACAATGATAAGTTTTAAGAAAGTGATCATTTAATCTTCTATGGCCCAACGTAAAGTTCAGTGAATCTTTTTATGTACTCATAAAAAAGATTTCGCTGCAACGACTTGTTAGCGGTATTATTCCCGCAGAGCGGGACTAGCAAAGCTAGCTCTAATAAATCCGTTGACAAGCTAAATTACGGTTTGTATTTTCTGTTTCTGTTTTTTTTAACGCTTCAGCGTTTTTTTTCATGACCTCGATAATAATAGGTCGTCCGATTAAATCGGTGCTTGCTGCATCTATTCCGATAAATTTAAAAGTAATTTGACTTTGCTATACCAATACTTTCATATTTTTATATAAAAACTCAGGAGCCAAGTCAGCACCATTTTCCCATACAATAGTTTCTATATCAGGATCTACCAAGAACTTTTTGAATAAATTTTTATCTTTAAGAGGAGCAAACATTTCTCCTTCAAGTTCACCTAAAAGATCTATTTCTCCCTCTGCTCCATCATTAAATCGAAGCCAGATTGTATAGTCTCTAACATATTTTGCTTCTCTAACATGTAAAAACATAGTTTACTCCAGTGGTTCAATGTTCATTAACTGTTTTTTTGATTCTGCCAATTTCCAGTCATTTAGTAAATCATTGACATGTTTCTTTCGCCATTCTTCAAGCATTTTTAGTGCTCTTTTTGACATTTTCCCCGTAACTTTCCCTGTTGAATTTTCTATTGAAACTTCAGAATTCTGATACTTTGCATGAAAATGAGGGGGTGCATGATCTCGCCATAACATATAAATAATGATTCCAAAAAAACGACTAATAACTGGCATTTGTTTTACCTCTTAGCACTATTAAAACAACGTAAAATCTTATAGTATATTTTAAAAAAATGCAGATAAATTACATTTTCTATTTTCGATACGATTCTATAATCAATCATCGGTACTGTCAAGCATCGATTTTTTCCGTGTCCAGCATAGCTTAAAAAGCGACGCTTGGATGTAAAACTTTTCCTGAAAGTTTTCCGCTAACGTGTGCCGTGATGCGCAAGGAATAGCCGTGCGAAGCGCGGCTATTTCTTGTCGCTGTCGATGGCTTTGTTAGAAATTTCTTTGTTCCCACCGAATATTCCGCCAAACAGGGAGTCCTTTAGGATTGCCCCTTGTGGCAGAGCAAACTTGAAGTCGCTCTTGTCCAATTCTGGAGATGAGACAGTTGCATGAAGTTCGATGGAAGAACCTTTCAGTTTCACCGTCGTGAGCATCGTTCTCGATTCCTCCATCATCTCCCTCAGATCCTTCTTGCTCTCTTCCGTCACTTCTTGCCCCATAGCTTTGATCGCCTCTTCAAGTTGTTCATCTGTCATTTCAGGTATTTGGCTACCTCCTTCAGGAGGCTCAAAAGAACGACAATATTTCCTGATCAAATAGCTGGTCTTTGATATCCAAAAGGTTTCCTTTTTTGAAAATGCTGAAGGACCAGTTAGGACATAACAATCTTCGTCTCCAATTTTTTCGGTCTTTTCGATCTTTGGTTCTTTCAGCTGGGAAAAAGGGTAAGGTTGCTCCTTGAAGACTGAGAGGAATATTGATGGTATTGTGTTGGCAGCACCTCCGGAGATACCTGTAGCACTGCCCAAGGCAATTTCGTCACTGGTCATTTTGGAATAGGCATTCAGCTGTCCCATGTACAAATAGGGTTGTGTCCCATCACTCCACACAGCTCCAGACTGAACCATGCTCGGCATGAACGAATTATTCTGACTCCAGGAGATAAGGTATAGATTAGGCTTCTTCAAGAGTATGGAAAATGATGTCTCCGTCTTCACCTTCATTCCATCTGAGTCAATATTTGAGGTAATTGTCCCTTCAGCTTTATAAGTCTTTGCAGCCTCGTACGTGGCTGCAACCTTCTTCAGTAGTTCGTTTGGAGAGATTTCATTACCGAAGGCGTTCATGCCTAGCATCAACGTGGTGATGGCGAGTACTGTAATTCTAGTTCCAGTCATGTCTATTTCCTTTTTTTGTTTATAACGTTTGCATTCACACTTTTTTCAAAAGTGCGATTTTAAAAAATAGTTGTGGAGTGTTTTGTAAGGCTTAATCTTTCCTTTGCCATGAGTTCTGTAATGAAAGAGCCTTATAGACCCTGCTAAACCTACTAAACTGGATAAAGTAAAGTGAGGCAAATAGGCCAATGGGAAAGACAGTGAACATAATGTCGATTCCTTCTTCTGAACTCGGGAGTGATGATGCCATCGCAATGAAACACAAAATGAACAATGGTGCAAACCAATTGACGAAGCCAATGACTTGGAGTTCCTTCATTCTCTCGTCGTACCGAATAAGGCCATGCATGACGGGGGTGTAGTTCATGAGGTGGAAGCAGAAGATGGCCTCTCTAAATGCAATCTGATTTGACGACATCGGCTTGAAACAGAGTGGCCCCCAGAAACCGCCGGAGAATCGGTCATTCAGCACATCTGATGACAATTCCGGTGACTCGGATAGTCGGACTGCCTTCTTGAAGACAGGGATTCCCGTCGTGAAGTAGAACTTTTGCCACGTCCCGCTGACGATCAGTTCTGCTATCACAACCACAAGTATGACTGGAAATAGTGCTTCCATATTCTCCATTTAGTCGAACAAGTATTGTACGAATGTTCGTAAAATAATGTTTAGTTAATAATTTCAAAGGTAAAATATTTGCCTTTGAGTGGTTGGTTTTTGTTAAAATCAGCTAAAAAGAGCTGTTTATAGCAAGCTTACTGTAAGTTAGCAATTACATTTAGAGCATCTATTTCCATTTTAGAAAAGGCAAACCATTTTTTACCCAAATCTTTCAGACTTGCTCCCAAATGATATAATTCCTTATCATCTATAATAAGAAAACGGTCGTGAGATTTTGAGAATTTCTTTATTTCAATTTTCTGATACTGACTGTTATATTTTGTTAAATCTTGTTTTAAAGTTTGGGTAATGTTTTTTGTGTAAATAATTACAGATACATTTTTGTTCCTCTTGGTAAAGAGTTCCAGCACACTTTCATCAACATAATTATCAATGAGTAAAATAGAGTTTTTGGCCGATCTTATTAAATCGGCAACAAAAACATAAGCATCAAATATTTGTCCATCGTAAAAAATGCCTTGTTTGGGTTTAATGCTTTTATCTTCGAGAGCTGTAAATATTTGTTCAAACTTCTGGTCGGTTTCAATTTGTTTGATTTCCACTTTTTCAAGCCGTTGAAAGATTGCAGCATTTTCAGAAATGAATTTTCGCATTTCAACAAACGCCTCAATAATCAATATGCTTACTTTTATTGCAGTCTCGCTTCGAAGCACAGCGGAAAGCATAGATACACCTTGCTCTGTGAAAACATAAGGTAAATATTTACTGTGTTGACCTCTACCTTTTTTTAAGATAGCATTTTGCGATTTTAAAGATTGATCTTTGTTTTTTAAGGTGCCAATTTGGAACCTTAAAGATTTTTCATATTCATCAAACTCAAGTTGAGTGAGTTGGAACCTGAATTTTTCAGGGAAACGCTCAATATTTCTACTTACAGCTCTATTTAAATTCTTTGTTTCAACTTTATATATCTTGGCTAAATCGCTATCAAGCATCACTTGAACACCACGAATGGTAAAAATGTGATTTTGAATATTTTCTATTGGCATTATTTGATTTTTCTCTGTCATACTAATTTCCATTTGTTTAGCTTAGTTCATACGAATAGTAAATTAATGTTAGCATATTTCAATATTGTGTGTGTGCAGAACTGCTTTATCAGTAGGGCTATATAACAATTGTTTTTCCTTTTTCCAAACGTTAAGATGAGGCACTAGTTTAAGAGTTACCTTCATCTTTTTATTGAGAATGTTTTTTCATTCTCATGATTTATTATTTTAAAATAGTAAACTCAAGTAATTTAGCATTAATCATTCAGCATTTATAATTCAAAAGCCTTCGCCATATTTGGCAAAGCCTATTAATTTTTTTATTCCGTTATTTTTTCTCTCAACGCTGAAAGGACCCTCGTGCCTTGTGTTGCAACTCAATCGAGCAACGTCATCAAGTGGGGTTACTTGATTGGTTGGGAATTCTCTTTGCTTGAAAAATATAGTTTATTTCATTACCACTTTGCCATCTTTAGTTAGGATGACCAATTGGTCGTTTCTAAATGCGATTTTGAGTTTTGCACGACTGGCTATTGAATCAATCAAATCTAAGATAGAGATGTTGTGGGAATTAAATGTGATTGTTTTATCTCCGCAAATACTGTAAAGCTCAGGATATTGGCTTTTCTTGTCTTCAGACGGTTGGTCAGAGCAGAGAGCCAGAGACACAGGCTTATAATCTGGTCGATTTATTTCTTCAACTCCGAAGACTATGACATCAACAATTGGGGCATTCTTAAAATCAACTTCGGCAACTCGCATTTGTGTTGCACGGCGCTGTACCGGACCAACTGTTGCACAGCCAGCCAGTAGACACGCAAATAAAATTGTTATTACTCTTTTCATGTGTTTTTTTAACGTTTGTTTTTAAAGGAAATCTTGTTGTCTTTTTTTATTTCAAAACAGACAGTTTCGAATCCAGGTCCACTTGTGATGTAACCTGCCGTGTAATTAATTTCTTTTTTCTCGCATACGGCATTAAGTGTAAAACCGGAATCGCTTCCTTTATATAAGAACCATCTTTCCTTCTTCTTTCCATAGTTTATGTCACCAAATACTATATTTTGTTGTCCAACAGTTACATGTACCTTGCTATAGTTAGATGTGCTTTTGTTTTGAACTATCAGTCTTACTGGGTGATTAAACCAAAGTACAAATAAAACAACAGCAACTAAAAAGGTCACAGTTATACAAGTAATAATTAATTTGAGTGTTTTTTTCATACTTTTGATTTTTGGTTAATAATTTCAAAGGTAAAATATTTGCCTTTGAGTGGTTAGTTTTTGTTAAAACCAGCTAAAAAGAGCTGTTTGTAACGTTCAATTTGAGCGGTGCGAGTTTACGAGTCGCTTGTTGGAGGTTTTTCGATTTTCTTTTTTGCTAGCTTTTTTTTGCGATTGGTCAGAAGTATACGTGTTGTCAGTAGAATCATTGCCAATATAGCTGTTAAAATCCATTCGCTTACTGGATACCAGTAACTCTCAATTACATAGAGGGTTCCAAAATTCACTACAAAAGTAAGAATAAACAAAAATAGGATGGAGGAATTTCCCTGAATAAATTTATATATCAAAAAGATGCTGATGGGAATGTAAAGAATACCTATAGGGTGCATGATTGATATTAGAAATATTGCACATGCATACAAAGGAAGTCCACACCATACAAATCCCCAGAAAATAGCTCCTGCCAAAAATATTGCCATAAAGTACGACAATACCGCTATTATCGTATAGGTTATTCCACCACTAATGGCATCAACTTGATTAGAATAAATTTTCATAATAAAAATCCAACGTTCCTCCTCGGTTGCGAGTTTACGAGTCACCTGCAGGAGGTTGTTCTGAGTTGTTTTCTTTTTTTTGTAATTCATTTAATGCTTGATTGTATATTCGCTTACAATCTGAAGATTCGCTCCACTTTGAATCTTCTTCAAGAAGCCACTTCTTTGTTTCAAATAGTTTAATAACTTTATCAGGTTGTCCAAGTTGTAAATAGCAGTCTGCCAACCATCTAATAGCCGTGACACTAGAGCCAAATGGTCGATCGCTTGCTATTGCTTTTTTAAGCAAAGGGATAGCTTGTTGATATTCTTCTTCTTGAAACAGTGCTATTGCCATTTCTATATCTGTTTCTTTTTTTACTTGGACACTTAGTACATTTTGCTGCGGTATTTTTTTTGTTATAGATTGAGACTCTAAATAGTAAGTTTTGGTTGATGCATCCCATTGTATATCTCCTATTAATCGGTTTCCGTCTTTGGTTGTTATGCAACCATAGACCGGCTCCGCAGAGATGTACTTTCCTTCCTCCCCAGGGAACTGCCAGTTGCCTTCCGTTCTGACAACCTGTAGGTCTGCATTGAGATAGACCTTGCTGTCTTTACCAACGATCGTGCCGACGAAATGCCCCCTGTACCGAAAGAGACTGTACGGTTCTTCAACCATGGTCACGAAGTGACCGGTGTTATCTTTAAGGTGAACCTGCAAAGCAGGCGAATCCTGAATGATCGCCACATCGGTCAGCGCGAGATCCCATCGAGTTTCGTCCATCCGTCTGCTCACGATGTTAAGCTTCGCAATGCGCCCTGTGACAATAGGGCCATTGTGTGTAATTGAAGGCGCATTCGTCTCGGGGGTAGATATGGCGCATCCGCAGATAAGAATGCAAGAAAGTAATATTATAGATGCTTTTCTCATGACATTTCCCAACAAGTATTGTGCGAATGTTCGTAAAATAATGTCTTTTGATTGTAAGCGTCCTTTGAAGACCCTTCTTAATTTTGCAAGTTAAAGATGAAAAATCAGCTCGCTATTTTTTGTTGTTCTCGTTCAGCCAACCATCTGGATGGTGTCAGTTGTTCTACAT
>JAQICX010000228.1 GCA_027858345.1 Kiritimatiellia bacterium
CAACTTTAGTAGCCATGTATGAAATGCATGGTTAATCAATCATTATTAATGAACGACTGCAACGCAGTCGAACTTAAAGAATTTATGGTTAACCCACACAAACCGTGACAGAGCCTTAAAAAACTTTGCTTTTAGAGGGGGAGACAAAATGGAAGAAAACAAACCAAATATAATAATTTACAATACCAAAGATGGCAAATCATCGGTATCACTTTATGCCAAAGATGGTATGATCTGGATGAACCAAAGTCAGTTAGCTGAACTTTTTGCCACCTCAAAGCAAAACATAGGACAACATATATCTAATGTACTAGATGATAAAGAGTTAGACAGTAATTCAGTTGTAAAGAATTACTTTACAACTGCCGAAGATGGCAAGCAATACAATGTGACTTTCTACTCTCTTGAGATGATTCTTGCAATAGGTTTTAGGGTTCGTAGCAAGCGTGGAACGCAATTCAGAATATGGGCGAACAAAACTCTTAAAGACTATATGGTCAAAGGCTTTGTCATGGATGATGAGCGTTTGAAAAATCCAGATGGGCGACCTGATTATTTTGATGAGTTACTTGAACGAATAAGAGATATTCGAGCATCTGAAAAACGTTTTTACCAAAAAGTTAGGGAATTGTTTGCTCTAAGTAGCGATTATGACCCAACAGACAAGGCAACACAGATGTTTTTTGCTGAAACACAAAACAAATTATTATATGCAGTTACTGGTAAGACAGCTGCTGAAATAATTGTTTCAAGAGCAAATGCTGAAGAACCAAATATGGATCTTACATCATGGAAAGGATCGATTGTTAGAAAGCAGGATATATTTGTTGCCAAAAATTATCTTAATAATGATGAAATTGATACCCTAAATCGTTTAGTTGTCATTTTCTTGGAAACGGCTGAATTACGAGCAAAAAACAGAATAGATATTTCAATGTCATTCTGGAAAGAAAATGTTGATCGTATACTGGAATCAAATGATCAGAATATTCTTTGTGACGCTGGGTCTGTTAGTCACACGTTGATGGAGCAGACTGTTCGTGAAATTTACGATGATTTTGCTGAGAAACGCAAGTCATTTGATGCAAGAAGTACTGATGAAAAAGAAATCTTAGAATTACAAAATATAGTGAAGAGCCGAACAAAGGAGTAAGATGCGAAATTTAGTAGAAGTAGAGTATGGTCAGACAGGAAAATCATAGGGCGGCCTAGCCGCCTGTCTGCGTGCGAGCATCGCACAGGCAGGCAACCCAAAGAGATTCTCGCGCAGAGGCACCAGAGAACGCAGAGAAAAGATAAATAGATTAGGGCATCCTGTTCAATTCATAAACTGCTCAGGGAAGCGTTTGATATTACGTTTCACTTGTTCATTTAGCCTACTTGTTGTAACTCCACACAAACTTGCCAAATCACTATCAAGCATCACCTGAACACCACGAATAGTAAAAATGTGATTTTGGATATTTTCTATTGGTATTATTTGACTTTTCTCTGTCATAATAATTTCCATTTTGTCTGCGTCTGTTTTATCCGCACAGGCATATCAATTCTAACAAAGTTTTCAGCAATGCACTTGTGTAAATCAGCTTAGAACGTTGGAGTCACACTTTCCTAGATGCGCCAGCGACTTGGAATAGTGTGCACTCATTTGTTGGAATTCATTTTATTTACATGTGACTATAGGCTAATTATACAGTTGCTGATGCAAGGGTATCATGAACCCATGCATTTAGACTTTTGTGATCCATTTTTGCATGCATAGCTACTGCTTTGTGAAGCTCTGGCTCGACTCGTACCATAAATTTTCCTGAGTATGGTTTTTCAGGAGATTCACCTCGCTCTTCGCAAAATTCTAGATAATCATCCATTGAATCAATAAATGCTTTTCGAATTTCAGCAACTGTTTCACCTTGAAATGTGACAATATCTCTAAGATTGATGACTTCACCATGAAAAATGTTTGCTTCGTCATCAAATTCAACTTTTCCTATGTAACCTTTGTATTCCATCATTTTATCACCTCTGCTGCTTTAAGAAATTTTTTCATGGAGCTTACAGCTCCTTTGTTTGTTACCCTTTTTGGGTGAGGTCTATGAAACACTGCTCGCACATCATTGAGATATATTCTGACTCGGGAACCTCTGCCTTCGGTTATGTCTCCTCCCAAAGCTATGATAAGTGATTCAATATCCTTCCATGGGATATCTGAACGCTCAGGTTTCTCAACTATTTTTTCGAGTGTACGTGTATGTTTCTTGTTCATTTCCAGTATAGTATCATAAATTGATATCAGTTCAAGTTTTTTCTAAATTTTTTTCTCGGTAACACCGGCATAACCCCTTAATATATCCAAGACTTTCCTTAGTGCTCCTGTTTTAATTTAATCGCCAACAGGTAACAAATAACTAATAATGCCACATAATGTCTTTTTCTTGTTTACCATCAAATTTTATTTCTTCTTCCATTCTTTTTATTAGCATAGGAGACTGATAACATTTAAGGCTGTTGAACAATATGTAATACTCTTGGTTATATTGTAAGCGTCCTTTGAAGACCCTTCTTAATTTTGCAAGTTAAAGATGAAAAATCAGCTCGCTATTTTTTGTTGTTCTCGTTCAGCCAACCATCTGGATGGTGTCAGTTGTTCTACAT
>JAQICX010000036.1 GCA_027858345.1 Kiritimatiellia bacterium
AACAAAGAGCAAAGCTCTTTACCTGCTCACGGCAGTGTATTCATTCGATATTGGACGGCTAACTTGTTAGTCCCGGTCTGCGGGATTGGATGTTCGATGTTCTTTTAAGAAAAAGTTGAAAAGTATAAAATGCTTTGAAAAGATATTGACTATTAAGCAGTTAGTAATGTCTAATGGAACAATGCAAGTTAAATCACTTTGGAAGATGAGGATGGTAACGCAACGATCTTCGTTGCAGGTGTGTGGTAACGTAAGCTTCCAGCTTGCAGGCTTTTTTACACTTGCAACGAAGATCGTTGCGTTACATCAATTGTCATCAAATCATCCTAATTTATCCATTCCAAAAATTGTAAACTTATATCAGGACAAGACACTTCCGTCCATTCTGACAGCATCACTTACAATTACAGCAGATACTTTTGCTGTTCGATCACTGGTAAGGTCATACGAATATGCATCTTATAGCAAATCGATAAAACTATCTAGGTCAATCCTGCACTGTTTCAATATATGAGACAAGGTAGAACGTTTAACAGGTTTGTGTGCAGGAATTGTTACTTTTAATGTCTCAAACTTCGTATGCTTCTGAATTCTAATGTGACTTCCTCGTTGCCTAACAACAACCCTCCCATCTCTTTGAAGAGCTTTAATGATTTGTATATAACTTAAAACAGGAACTTTACTCATAAACTTAACACTGCTTCTTCAAAATTCTGCATACACATTATATCATCATCAACGGGATCTAGATAAAGCTCAATAGCCTCTTGTATATTCTTTAAAGCTTCGGCTTTTGAATCCCCCTCACTGATGCATCCGGGGAGAGAAGGTACTATTGCGGTAAAGCCACCTTCTTCACTTGGTTCTAATAAAATTTTAAACTTCATAAAACAACCTTTCTGTAATTATAAAACAACCATTTTATCCATGCAACAACTATAGTAAAAACAGCAAAGGCTGTCAACGAATTACACCAATTGGCACTAATTATTTTGTAACAACAAAATCAAAGATCATATTGGCCAAGCATCCTTCCAAAGAATATCCATATGCTTTTTCCCTTTTAACTTTATTTCTCCTCCATCATGCACATAATATTCTGTATTTATATTCATAATGAGGCATATTATAAACCACATTATCTCAAATGTATACAAGGCACGTCAACGGACGTTTAGAATCATTCTTTTTATAAGAGTTAAACATCCTAAAAAATATAATACTAATAAACATACTGACAATAAATTGCAATTTTGAAGATTGTTAATTGTCCCCATAACATATAAAAAAAGTTCACTGTAGCTCATTTGATAAGAAAAAGCAGAACTATCTATATTATTTAAAATCATAGAATAAAAACTTTCGAAGTGCTTAATGGAGTTAATACCAAATCTACATCTATAATATATAAAACATAACCAGAGTAAAATGCCTGTATTAAAGAGCATCAATGCTAAAGAATAATTTCTTGTTTTAATGATATTATCACAAACTTTATTGACATAACTTGGTTTTATAGAAAAAAAACGAACACATGATAACAAACAGCTACGATTGCTACAACCTGCTTTGTTACTATAATAGCCAAATAAATTCATCTGGAAAAAAAGTGCTAATATATTAAAAACATAGAATCCCACAGTGATACCAAACAAAGTGTTATAGACATAACTGACAGTCAAATTAATAAGTCTTGTTTCTAAAACGGGTAACGTCAGAGAAGATCTAACAGAAGTACCAATCGTTTGAACACTTTGAAAGAAAAAATTTTCTAAGTCTTCACTAGCACAATATGATATTATATCATATAATTTTTCGTTATATTCGAGAGAGAGAACAAAAAATGAATATAGAAATACAACAGGAAAAGCACATAAAATTACAATAAATATATAGTTTAATATTTTACCGACCAAATGATGTCTATTACTAATACTTGTCATTTATTACTTTCCTTTTCTATATAATTTTTTGACAACAACACACTATTGCCCCTAAAAGGAGCTGCGGGAGTAGAGGTCGTAGTAGTAGCCTTTTATTGCGAGCAGGTCTTCGTGGATGCCATGTTCGACAACTTGTCCATCTTTCAGCACATAGGTGTAATCCGCATGCTTGACGGTGGAGAGTCTGTGAGCGATAATCAGAGTGCTTCTGCCTTTGCAAAGCTCAATCATTGAGTCTTTGATAAGTTCTTCTGACTCTGTATCTAAAGATGATGTTGCTTCATCAAAAACCAATATTGCCGGATTTTTCAGAAAGACTCTAGCAATTGACACCCGTTGTTTTTGTCCACCGGAGAGTTGGACACCTCGCTCACCCACTAGAGTATCTAAACCATCAGGCAGTGTCATTATGAAATCATAAAGATTTGCATATTTTGCAGCTTCAATAATATCTTGTTCGCTGGCATCTGGATTACCGAAGGCAATATTTTCGCCAATTGTGGTATCAAAGAGAAAAACGCTTTGCTGAACGATGCCGATTGTTTCTCGCAAGAACTTCTGAGTCAATGTGTTGATAGGTACGCCATCAATTGAAATTTCACCTTTTTGTGGTTCATAGAATCTTGGCAAGAGAGATGCAATTGTACTTTTTCCTGCACCAGACTCTCCCACAAGAGCGACAGTTTTACCTGGTTTCACCTCCATGGAGATATTCCTCAAAACGTCTTCGGTGTCATCTTTATATCTGAACCATATATTTTCAAGATTTACATGACCTTCAAGGTTATCAATTTTATCAATGGCACCATTGACATCATTGATATCTGGTTCAATATCCATGATTTCTGTAAATCGTTCAAAGGATGCAACTCCTTGCTGATACTGCTCAACAAAATTGATTAAGTTTTGTATTGGTCTGATAATAAAACGTTGATATAGAAGAAAGGCCACAAGATCCGGGAGAGTTGTCTTTCCATAAACAATAAGAATGCTTCCTCCACCAATAATTATCAAGGTGTAGAACTGCATAAAAAACTGCATACCTGCATGGAATCCAGCCATTGTTGTATACATATTTTCTTTTGCGAGCCTGAACTCTGTATTGACATCATGAAATTTACGAATTTCATGCTCTTCGTTTGTAAACGACTGTACTTCTCGGATTCCCTGAATTGAGTTTTCAACATTGCTGTTAATATCTGCAACTTTTTTTCTTACACCTCTAAAGCCCCTACGCATTTTCCCACCAAATGAGATTCCCCAGGTGAACATAACGGGGAGTGGAAGTATTGCCAAAGTAGCCAGAGGAGGACTGAAGTGAAACATAAAGCCAAACCCACCAATAATCATGATTGCAGCCATAAAAAGGTCTTCAGGAGAGTGGTGGGCAATTTCTGCGATTGTAAACAGGTCATTGGATATTCTAGACATTATATGCCCAGTTTTGGTTTTATCAAAGTATGAGAAAGACAATTTCTGCAAGTGACCAAAAATATCTCTACGCATGTCAGTTTCGAGTCTTGTACCAAGAATATGTCCCCACTTCATGTTGACATAACTGCTGATTGTCATAACAATTATTAGTCCCATTATCATCAATATTGTTGGTATATAATCCCGCACATTTGCCGTCAGTCCCTCATCCTGCATTAGGGTTCTTGCAAGAACAGGGATAAAAATGCCGGACAAAGCAAAGAGAAAGCTCATGCTTAAGTCAAGCACTAGAAGCTTTTTGTGTGGTCCATAAAATGATATAAATCTTTTAAATAATGATCGTTCCATAATTTCCTATTGTTAAATTTTGGACAACCTACAAAAAATGGGGAAAAATATCAATAATAATTGATGAGCACAGGAAAGAATTGTTGATTTTTGGTTGAAGGTAGTTATGACAACGAGGACGTTGTCGCTCCCAAACTTCCAAATTAATATTGTCTTGTAGGAATGGGTGCCCACCCCTCCGTTCTCGTTCCTCGAACACCTCCTCCTTAGCAATCAACCTTCGCCTGTTTGCGTCGCTCTGCCCTTCTTTGCGAAAAGCTTCGCAGGACACAGCGAGCTATGCAGGGGACACTTGGGCTACGGCGGACACAGGGGGAGGAGTTGTTGCGGACTAAAAGTTGGACGACGAAAATGAAGTAATATCTCCATCTTCCCGCAGAGTGGGAGCTGGGGGAAGTTGCTGCTGTTTGTAGTGATTGTGATCATCCAAAAGTCTACTCGCAAACAATCTTATCCCCGACGGGGCAAGCCCGCCGGAGGATGGACAAAGATTTGTGCGACAGCGGGGCAAGCCCGCCGGAGGATTATGATGCATTAGTAATTTAACTGCTGATCCAGACGAGGCAAGTCCACCGGAAAATTGTTATGCAAGAGGCATTAGTCAAAGGTGGTTGGCTTTTTTGATTGCTTCATCGATATCAGTTGATGTGAACCTTTTTATGAGTTTTGTCTCAAGTCTGCCCCTTTTGTTATATATCCAAAATTGCGGAAGAGATTTTATCTCATACTTCTTTAGGACTGGGTTTTCCCAATCCCCAACAGTAATGCGAATTGGTTTTACTTTTATTTTCTTGTTTTCTTCAAGACTTTTGACGTAATTCCATGTTCTTGTGCTTGCCATAAGATCCGGCATATGTAGTTGAATGATTGTGACAACTCCCGGCTTTGCAAGGCTATCTATATCAAAACCCGCTGCGTTTTCTTTGACTTGTTCGTCGGGTTTTTCCTGCTTTGCCTTTGAACGACTGAAATCGAGGTCCAGTTTAATTGAAGATATGTTTCGATAAGAAATACTTTGTTGTTTTCCAGCCTTGTCCGTCAAAACGAAACATGAGTTTGTGTATGAGTTCAACTTAAACGATGAGTCTGTTTTACCATTACGATATTTAACAATAGCATTTCCTGACGGCTTCAACAGGACAGATGAAATGGTTGATATCATTTTTGAGGTAGAAGCTTTTTTAGGATTTTTCAAATCTTCAAAATATATTCTACCAGTTTTGAACTCTTCAAATGTAACATCTTGTGATGTTTTTGTTTTGAAGATAATTACATCCGGCTCTGCATTTAGAATGCTAAATGCAGTAGATATCAATAAAACAATTAAAATATGTATTCTACTATTTTTCACCAGCTACAGCTTCTGCAACATTTAAAGTATGATCTTTAATTCTGCGATATGAATTTAAGATATCAGAAAAAATCAAGCTAACCATAATTGTTGAAGCATTGGTTTCCTCCATTCTATCCAAATGGGAATCACGAATTGATTTTATGGTCGTAACAAGTTGCTTGTTTAAATTATTTGCCTCAAGCAAGAAATCACTATTATTATGCTTTACAGCATCTGCAATTTTTACAATAAAACTTGATATGTCGCCATGAAGTTCTTTTAGCTCTTTTGCACCCTGTTTTGTAAACACAGCTTTTGATTTATCTTTTTTGATATATAGCTTCAATATTTTTTCAATATAATCACTAATGGACTCTAATTCATCAGCTATACGAAGCTGAGTTCGGCAGTCAGCTGCAATTGAACGCGATGTGTTTTTGGAGAAGATTTTACCAATAAATTGGGTGATTTCTTTTTGTATTACATCGAGTATTTCTTCCTTTTTAAATATTGAGGCAGCTTCTTTTGAATCGTAATCTTCATTATCAACAACATACTCAAGTTTATCCATCATTTTCATTACTTGTATACCCATTTCATTGATTTCATCAGCGGATTGTTCTATTGCAAGAGCAGGAGTATTAATCATTGCTGTTGTAAGATATTTAAGATGTGGAACTTCCTCAAATTCTTTTGAAGGGAACAACCATGTAACAAATTTTGCAAGGTACTTCATGAACGGCAAGAACACTATTGTGTTGACAACGTTAAAACATGTGTGAGACAGTGCAATAGTAGCTGTTAAAGATGCGGCAATAGCTATTGTCTGTGGTGTGCCATCAGGGAATTTTGCAAACACATCCGCAAGTCCAGAAACTTCGGTGCTGGAATACCCCAAGAACATCGACCCCAGTTTTTCTATGAAGTGCACATAAGGATAAAAGAGCGGTAGAATCCATATAGTACCTATTACATTGAAAAATATATGTGCGAACGCAGCTCTTTTTGCATTAGTTGATCCTCCTATTGAGGCTAATAGAGCCGTTATCGTGGTTCCTATATTTAATCCAAGAATTATGGCTATAGCAGTTTCAAGGCTAATCACACCTGTTTGGGCAATTGCAATGGTAATGCCAAGAGTTGCAGAAGATGACTGAACAATCATTGTAGTCACACAGCCAACCAACGCACATTTAAGAACACCGAAGTAATTGACAGTGCTCATGGTCATGAAAACATCATGAAGGAACATTTTGATTTCAGGAGTTTTAAAACCAGCAGCCATGGTTTCAAGACCAAAGAATACCATACCAATACCCATAATGGCCATGGCAGTATACTTTGTACGATCCTTTTTGGAAAATAGATATACTAGAGCAAATATGCCGAGGATTGGCAAACCAAATTTACCAATTTTGAGGGCAAGAATCCAGCCGGTAATTGTTGTACCGATGTTAGCACCAATGATAACGCCAATCGACTGCATCAGAGTCATAAACCCTGCATTCACAAAGCCAATAACCATTACCGTTACAACAGAACTGGATTGAACGACACATGTCACAAGTGTACCGATGATACAAGCAAAGATTCTGTTGTTTGCAACAAGACCTATAAGATTTCTTAGTTTGTCTCCAGCAACATTCTGCATGCCTTCTGACATATATTTCATACCTAACAAGAAAATTCCAAGACCACCAAGAACTTGGAAGCCTATAGCCTTGAAAATTACACTTACTAATTGACCATCCACTTATACATTCCTTTTTTTAATTAAACTATCTAAATAAATATACCGCTACATATTATGTAACGGCATATGTTATAAATGTTTCAAAAATAATTTTATTGATTAAAATTGGACTGTTACAGAACCATACATTGAAGGTGATTCTAAATCATATGTATTAAAACCAAACTCTGCTGAAACACGAGCAGTGAAGAAAGCTTGAATACCGCCGGTTAGTCCAACAGATTGTTTTTCTGTAAGATCGCCAAAGAATTTTGAATACACTGGACCTGCGAACAGTGACATTGATTCAAGAGCATATCCAGGTTCACCATTGATGTCATTTACAATTGCAAAAACTGCACCAACGTAAAGTTCTTCCCAATCAAAATCGCCTTGGCGTGTTTCAGTTGAATAAGCATCATACTCGCCCCAAGCGGTTATTCTGACTTTATCAATTGCACCAAATGAGTCAAGGATGTCATGATTTAAAATACGAGCTTCTGCACCAAATCCATAAGTAAACTCATCAGATCCATCAAGAGTGCCAAAAACATCACTTTTGAAGTCAGCACCCACAACACCTGCTTTACCATAAACAGTGAGCCATTTCAGAAGGTCTACGCCAACATCAAATGTAGCTTTATAACCTTCAAGATCATAATTGCTATCTTTTAGTTTTCTATCAAGCGTAGATGCTGATAATCCGACCTGTAATGACGACATACTTTGTATACCTGTTAAGTATGTTGATGTGTTATCATGACTCTCTGTGTAAGCTGCATTTACTGTAAATGCTGAAATCATAGATATAATTGCGATGACTGTTATAATCTTTTTTTTCATTTCTATTAAAAACTCCATTTGTGTTTAATGCCAGACTAAATATTAATTCTAAAACTGGTCTAAAATACCTAATTACTTTTTATTAGCCGACAATATACTATTTACATTGGTAAAAGACAAGTTTTTTTTTGTTTTACACAAATTAAATATCATTTTTTGGTATTGTTTTAAAGAATAAATTAAAAAATGATAAATTGTTTTGATAAAAGTTCGTTTTTTTCTTAAGATACACATAAAAATTAATTTAAGGAATATTTTATGATTAAGAAAAGCTTATTATTATTAATACCGGTTTTACTTGTTAGTTGTCTGCCACCACAAAAAGCTCCAAAAAGGATAAAGGAGTATCAAAGCATTGGTGAAGCACTTTCCGAGAAGGACTCCGTGGAATTTATTAATTTTCACAATCAGAGCATAACAAACTTACCAAAAGAAATTGTAGATTTCCCAAAACTACACCAGCTTGGTCTTCAGGGAATAAAACTCACAACTTTTCCAGAGGGAATCTCGTCTTTAATCAATTTGGATTATCTTGACATGATTGGTTGTGGCATAAAGGAAATACCAGAAAGTTTTGGTAACTTAGTTAACATGAAAACTTTATATTTAAGCGACAACAAGCTTTCTACTCTTCCTGAGTCAATGGAAAAACTAACAAATTTAAAATATTTGAATCTTGATAGAAACAGCATGACAGAGGTTCCTGAATCTTTATTGGCGCTAAACAATCTTAAATGGCTAAGATTAAACAACAATCAAATAACAAATATCACATCTATTGCTGGTTTTAAAAAGCTGAAATGTCTATATTTAAACAATAATAGTCTCACCTCAGTACCATCTGACATATCATCACTCACAGAACTAACTGACTTATCTCTGGCAGACAATAAACTGACAAGTCTTCCGGAAAGTTTGTCAGAACTAAAAAAAGTTGAAAGATTAAGTCTTCAAAACAACAATTTAACAAACATTACAATTGATTTAAAGAGCATGCATCTTTTATGGATCCGCCTTGATGGCAACAAAATTCCAAAAGCGGATATTCAAGAGCTTAAAAAAGAACTTCCAGATTGCACAATCGTTTACTAGGTAAAAAAACATGGCAAAATCAAATCGCACATCAATAATATCAAGAAATTCAAAATATCAGATTGATATTGCAATTGTACTTGTTGGCATAATCCCAATACTTGTCGCAATACTACTGACATTTTCCGAATTAGCAAATTACTCAAGAAACATACAAATAATAATAATAACAATAACAATGCTACTTGCATTATCCGGGATAATCATACTATATAGATATCCCAAAAACATATCTAAACTTCGTAACTACTTAGAAAGTATGGCGGAAGGAAAATTACCTGAACACATCGATTTTGACAAATGCGAAGATGACATCATCGAGATCGAACATTTTCTGAATGCAATTGTTGCCGAAATGAAGGTTAAAGTTGAGAAGCTTGAAGCAAAATTGAAAATTGAACAAATTCTAAGCGATAGCATGTCAAAAAAAACAAATGATATGCTAAAAGCCGAACAGACAAAGGTTATGTTCGAAAGTATTGGTGCAGTCTGTCATCACATTGGTCAACCAGCAACGGTGCTTAGTACATACCTGTTCTCTCTGCAGAGAGAAGAAGATTTAAGCCCAAAGGTCAGAGTTCAACTGAAAGAATGTTCCAGAGCTGTTGACAAGATTTCAGACATATTGCTCCAAATCCAAAACATTGAAGGCTACAAAACAGTTATCTATCGCGACAAGCATCCCGGTGAAAGCAGTAGCAAAAATGACAACATCTTAGATATAAGCTAAGGGCTTCCTGCCCGCCAAATTAGTTTCGTATTACTAGTTGTTTTAAATGTCTGCAAAGATTTTGCATGCTTGATAAAAATTTTGCAGATTAATCTATTTTTAAAAATTTACAAATGAACGGAGCCACAAAATCATGGCAGATAAAGAGACAGAAAAGCTTGAAGAAGAAATTAAAAAAATGTTAAAAGATGCAAAGATTGCATTTTCAAACCAGACAAATGATTCCTCCGAGAAAGAGCCAGCCAAATTGACAGAAAAAAAACAAGCCAGAGAAAAAGTTTTAAAAACAATCAGGGAATTCAACCTGAATCCTAAAGAGGTTAAAGAGCATCTCGACAAATACGTGATTCGTCAGGATGAAGCAAAAAAAGTTCTTTCAGTTGCAATATGCGATCATTACAACCATGTAAGAG
Organism: Kiritimatiellia bacterium; assembly: GCA_027858345.1. Classification (GTDB taxonomy): domain Bacteria; phylum Verrucomicrobiota; class Kiritimatiellia; order JAQICX01; family JAQICX01; genus JAQICX01. The sequence goes on from JAQICX010000036.1 coordinate 9,869, forward strand.
CATGTCTAAAAGACAAATCGTTAAACAACCTTGAATATACGAAGCACAATGTTATTCTACTTGGACCCACCGGGGTTGGTAAAACATATTTAATGAGGTGCATTTCCAAGCTCATCGGCGTTCCATTTGTCAAAGCTGATGCAACAAAATTTTCTGAGACAGGTTATGTTGGACACGATGTTGAAGACCTTGTCAGAGATCTTGTTAAAGTTGCCGACAATGACACATCTTTAGCAAAATTTGGAATTGTCTATATAGATGAGATAGATAAGATTGCTGCACGAGGTCAACGCGGAGGTAAAGATGTGTCAGGCAGAGGAGTGCAAGTGAACCTTCTCAAGATGATGGAAGAGACCGACGTCAGCCTGTTCAGTCAAACAGATATGATTGGACAAATGCAAGCCGTCATGGAGATGCAGACTGGCAAAGGCAAAGTTGAAAAAACCATTAACACAAGACATATACTATTTATCGTGAGTGGAGCTTTCCAGGGACTGGACGAGATGGTTGGGAAAAGGATAAATCGCTCTCAGATTGGATTTGCCGACTCAAAAGAGACCGACACAAAAATTAATTATCTCAAACAAGCTCAAACTACAGACCTTGTTGACTACGGCTTTGAACCTGAATTCATAGGCAGACTTCCCGTGAGAGTTGTCTGCGAAGAGCTCACATCACAAGACCTTGAAGAGATTATGCTATCATCAGAAGGCAGCATTCTTAAGCAATATACAAGAGATATGAAGGGCTACAACATTGCCGTAAAGATTAAGAAAGATGCCATAACTGAGATTGCTCAAAAAGCATACTTGGAGAAAACGGGTGCTCGTGGGCTTGCAACTGTCCTGGAAAAAGTTTTCCGGGACTTCAAATTTGAACTACCATCTCTTGGAATTAAGGAGATGCTAATATCAAAAGATTCAATAAACGATTCTGAAAAAGCAATTGCAGATTTCATTGAAAACTCTCAAGAAGAAATCAGAAATCATCAAAATGAAGATATACAAGCTTTTGCATCATCATTCTTTCAAAAACATGCAATAAAACTAACTTTTTCAAAGACAGCATTTGATGCGATTAACAAAGAGTGCATAAAAAACAGACAATCAGCTTCTTCTTATCTCAAGAACAACTTTCTAAACATTGAGTATGGGATTAAGCTGGTCTGCGAGAAAACTGAGAAAAGCAACTTTACAATCACGGGCAGCTTCGTCAAGAATCCGGAAAAAGAACTTTCATCAAAGATTGCCAAACTCTCCAAATAGATTTAGAGCATTGAACAAATGAAACGCTGTAAAGATTTTATTCGAGGACGACGTTGGGCTTAAAAAAAAATCAAGTAATAGCAGGCCTATTGCGTATTTTTTTGAAAGATTCAACGGAAGCC
>JAQICX010000004.1 GCA_027858345.1 Kiritimatiellia bacterium
TGATTTCGAAAATGGAGTTTTAATGCATGAGGCTGATAATTCAAACAATGAGTTGTTTGGAATTACATCAACCATATTAGCAATGTCGCCAGCAAATATTATTTTGCCTCCGCACTTCCTGAACTCTTCAAGTCTTTTGAGAGTTGAACTGCGGATGGTTTTCATTGGTGGAACAATTATGACATCATATTCCATTACACCAACTTTAAATTTGTTGCTGGTTATTTCACTCGTTTGGTCAGGAAGAAGCGATTCAGCAATATAATCAAAATCTACAAGTCCAAATAGTAACCAATCACAGAGTGTTGAAAAATAGTATTCGGCTTCTTCCTTTTTTTGTGCCGATTGATCATTTGGTCCAAAGTCTAGCCAGAACGACTCTATTGGATGAATTACTCCAACTTTAACACTTGCTTTTCCCTGTGTCATTGCAACATTAACTCTTGCAAAGTGGTCTTCGATATAGTTGTATTTTTTGTACCATGGCGATTGATAACTTATTGATGCTGGATAGTCTCGCTTTGCTTCGCCCTGCATTGATACCCAAGCCAAATGGTGAACGCGAACTGTTACACCTAAAGCAGCCTGCCAGTCGCCTTGGTTTTTGTGTCCAACAAAATCAAAGTCCCAGTTTGTCACACCATATAGTTCGCTTAAAACGCCACCGCAATCATATTGTCTTGACGCACTTTGCGCCTGTTTTGCAGTGGTGTATTCTCTTTGATCACATAGCATGTCAATGCCCGGCAACTGGAATGAACGATAGCTTCGCATTGCATCACCAATTGCACAGGTCTGAGATGTGAGCCATGGTTCCTCCATCATATGTCCTGTAAGTCTTAAGTTGTTTTCTTCGCACCAGTTCCCAATGGTATCTGCAAAAGAACTGGCAAAAAGTTCGGCGGTATGTTCATGAAACTGATATCTTGCAATTGAGTATTTGTTGTTGGGTAAATTCCAGATAATCTCTGGAAATGTTTCAAAAAAGTCCTGGTTGTATGTTTCTTTGTAGCTTGTTGGGAGCCCATCAGTGTATGGTTGTGTGATAGCTTGTTTACCCTTTGCAAATGCCAGAGTTGATTTTCGAGAAACTTGAGGCTCATCGGTGAAAATTGCCGGTATAGTCTTTGAAAATTCATCACCAACAATATCTTTATATTTTGCGTGAGTGATTTCAATAAACTTTTCAATAGCTTTTTTATTTAAGGTGTCTATATATGTTTGATTGTTGAACCATGAAGAAGTAGTATCTATGGCTCTATAAAGATACCATACATTTTCGCCGCTATCACCTTCAGATAGCAGTTTATAGTCTGCTAGGTTCCCGTCGTTATCAAGGGATACTGAATACCTTGCAAGCAGTTTAATAAATTTTTCTTTTTCGACAGGGTCTTTATATACATTTTCTTTTTGTTTTTCTGCATATTTATCATATGTGCAGGGAATAAACAGTAGATGTCTTGCACGATATTCAATATCCTTCGTTACAAGTCCGCCTGCAGCACCAGATGGCCAGCGATCTTCATCGTATAACCAGGCAAGCATATTCTTGCTTTTTGCATAAGCAACACAATCTTTAACTATTTGGCAGAATTCATCGCCGAGATACTCTGTGGCAAGTCCTGTTCTTGAATGTATATGAAACCCGCCGATGCCCATCTCTTCAAAGCAATCTATCTGCCTGAATAGAAGATCTTTCTCAAGCTTACAGTTCCATGCCCAAAATGGAGCCCCGCGATATAGACTGTCAGGAGTTTTAAATAGTTTGTCAAATTTTCCCTGGTCATCAATATATAGATTCTTCATGTGTTTTCCTTCATTGTATTTGAATTTTGTGCATTTCCTTGATTTTTCAGTTGCAGGTTATTTTTTCTCTTAGCCACGGATAAACACGGATTCTCACGGATAAATATATTCATGTAATATGATTATACTTAAATCCATAAGCAGATTTTTCATGCTTTAAGTCTATTGAAATTATTTTATGAACATCTCACTCATCAGGTGATATGTAAGAAAATCGGTAATGTTGTGTAATGCTGTATCAAACAAAAACAGAACATACTTATTTACAATAGCTTATACAAAATAATTTTGTGTTAATCCGTGTCAATCCGTGGCTAATTAAAAAATATAGCCATTTAACCAAAAACTTAGGGTGCATTTTAGACATGATGTAAGCTGTTTACAAGAACTTTTTGGTTGATAACATCGGAAAATTTACCTTTTAAGAGTTTTAAGTAATTCCTTGTTCTCTTTTGATACTCGAAAGCTTTCTCGACTTTTTTGAATTGCCTTATTATGTGTTTTGTCATCCAGCTTGTTGTTTTTGAAAAACTCAATAGTTTCAATTGGAAACTTTGCCATGCAGGTTGAAATCAACCAGGCATTTGCCATAAAAACATAATAACCTTTATGTATAGTGGCATTTGATAGTTTGAAAACCATGGATAAGTCGTCAGATGTTATATAGTGTGCAAGCAAAATCACCAATCCAGAGCGAACAAAAAATTCGTCTTTAGATTTCAGCCATCTTTTAACAATAGGAGTTACTTCCGTTTTCTCTTTTTTTATATTCTTATAGTCGGCAACAGTTGAATCAACTTGTGCCCAATTGTCAACCTTGTGTAGAAAGTTTTCTGTCAATGGAAGCAACTCGATGAAGCTTTTGTCTATATGTGATAAGACTAGTCCCTCCATAAGAATCATTTCATAAATATTTTGTTTATCCTGATTAATAAAGTCATACGGATTGTTTTTGACAATCTGTTTTGCAAGTTTTCGCATCGCGGGCATGCGAACTCCAAGAACTTCCTGATTAGTGGGGATAATCTTCTTGTTGAATTCTTTGTAGTCGCTATCAGCAAGTTGTTTTAGTTCTTCTAATACATTCATTTTTTATCGTTTGTTATTCAAAGGTTCTGGTCAGAGTTTTTACTCTATTCCAGCCCTATTTAGTTTTAAATCAATGAGATACAGACTATTTTAGCCTTATCCCCCCTTTTCTTTCGGTTCATCAGCCTTCGCTCTTCGAGACTACGGCTCGACAGGTAGAACCGACACTACAACAGCTAACGGTATTTTAAGCCTTAATAATCAATATAGGCTTGTTTTGTATTGCATCCAGTTGTAGCGTCCGCTCTATGAGCGGAATTATGTTTTCATACAATTTTTGACAGTACCTATCATTGACTTTTTTATATAGTTTATTTGCTATATTAAATTGCACAAAAAAGAAAGGAAAAACAACGGGATACAAGATAAAAGTTCAGAAAGTCGAGCGACCTACAAACAACTCGTATTACGTCAATCTACCAGTCGCACTAGCCGAAGCAATAGAAGTTCAAAAAGGCGAGATATTCGAGTGGATAGTCGAAGACAAGAATACACTTAAATTCGTAAGAATTAAACCTACCAAGTCATAACTTACATAGCCTGTTTAACTACAATCAGCATAAGCTAGCCTTTTATAGGTGTTTTAGTTTTTCTGGCTCTGTCACGGTTTCCGTGGGTCATGCCTTTTTGTTCGACCCCTTCAGGGTCGTCTTATGTTATTATAACTAATCCCGTATTGAATACGGGGCTACTAAAGTTCAACTGCTTCCATGCTTCGCTCTGCAGCTTCGCAGGACACAGTCGCAGTTGCTAATGACCACGGAGTGGTCTAATATTAATAGCCACGTATGAAATACGGGTATAAATGTTAAGCATTACATAACGACTACAACGTAG